>NZ_KI273134.1:0-40201 GCF_000469565.1 Oribacterium sp. oral taxon 078 str. F0263
AATGGCCTGTGCCTGCTGAAGTAAATTCTCGTTTATTTCGTTATTAACGTATATTTTGTCATCTATCGTCTTTAGGAGCCCTGCAATTTTCTTCTGTACCTTTTTTTCTGGAACAATTACGCTAAGTTTCTTTAAATCTGCAATCGTTACATGGCCAAGTCCTGTTGTTTGTTTATTGGCTGCAATCGCTGTGAATGTCGGTTTTAAATATTTCATCACATAAAAGAAGAAATACTTGTTAACCTTCGTTTCGTCCGGTGTTACTTTAAAAATATGTTGATTGAGCCATCCATCTGGAAGATCGTACCAATAGGTATCTATAGATGTCTGTGGGTTTCCAGACCAAGAAAATATCAGATCTCCCCTGGTTAAATGCACTTCAGGAGGATACTGTTTATCTGTAAACACAGTCGTTCCAGTTATTCCGTTGTTTAGCTCAGCTATTTTAATAACAGGTTTTCCCGTTTCCGTAAAATCTATTTTTTTAAAAGCAAGTCCATTTTTCCAGTTTGCCAATTCAAACAAAGACGCACGTTTCCCTTGGAGGTCTGTGTTGATAAAATAAAGAACATCCTCATCAAATTTCATATCCAATCGCTCCCAACTTTCTTCTAATCTCATCTTCTAGCTCATGAGACTTAGCAAACATCCCTGAGAGCTCTGCTGTCAGTCGGTTCATTTTCTCCTCGAACGGCTCACCGTCATCTTCCTGCTCCTCAATGCCAACATAGCGTCCCGGTGTCAGAATATAATCCTGCTTTGCGATATCTTGTATGGCCACTACAGAGCAAAAGCCCTTTTCGGCCTCAAGCGTGCCATTCTGGAAAGCTTCAAATGTATCTGCGAGCTTCCGGATATCCGCTTCCGTGAAATTACGATGCTTACGATCTATCATGTGCCCCATCTTACGGGCATCAATAAAGATTGTTTTGCCTTTCTGCCTTTTTCCCTTTGAAATAAACCAAAGCGTCGCGGGGATCGTTACGCTATAAAAGAGCTGCGGAGGCATGGCGATAATCCCTTCGATCAGGTCATCCTCGATGATCTTCTTTCTGATCTCGCCTTCGCCACCGCTCTGGGAAGACAGTGCACCATTTGCGAGAACAAGTCCGATTTTGCCGTTTGGCGCAAGGTGATGAATCATGTGCTGAATCCATGCAAAGTTGGCATTGCCGGCAGGCGGGATGCCATATTTCCAGCGGACATCATCTAACAGTTTGTCTCGTCCCCATGGATTATAGTTGAAGGGCGGATTGGCCAGAATGAAGTCTGCCTTCAGTGTCGGGTGAAGATCATTCGTAAAGGTGTCGGCAGGATAGGGGCCAAGGTCAGCATCAAGACCGCGAATCGTCAAATTCATGATGGCCATCTTCCATGTGTCTGGATTAGCTTCCTGACCATAGATGGAGATCGAGCCGCGATTACTGGAATGCGCCTGAGTGAACTTTGCACTCTGTACAAACATTCCCCCACTGCCACAGCAGCAATCATATACACGGCAATTTGAATAAGGCTTAAGGATTGATACCAGTGTATTAACGATGCTCGACGGCGTATAGAATTCGCCGCCGCCTTTCCCTTCTTTTTCGGCGAATTGAGCGATACAATACTCGTAAGTTCTACCAAGTACATCGCGGTTGCCTTCGGTCTCTCCCATATCCATATTGGTAAAGAGGTCAACGACATCCCCAAGGATTCTCTTATCCAGATCAGGACTGCCATAATTTTTCGGCAGTACATTCCTCAGTTTCTTATTGTCGGCTTCGATGGCTCGCATGGCATTATCAATAATCGTTCCGATTTTCAGCGTGTGAGCTGCTGCAGCAATCTTATCCCAGCGGGCATCCTCTGGTACGAAGAATACGTTTTCCTCTAGATATGCATCCCGATCATCCTCGAAGCCATTGCCTTCAGCCAACAATTGTTGATACCTCTTGTCAAAAGCCGTAGAAATATACTTTAGGAAGATAAGCCCGATGATGACATTTCTATATTCCGATGCAGAGATGTGTCCCCATAGTACGCAGGCCGCATCCCATATTTGTTTTT
Source organism: Oribacterium sp. oral taxon 078 str. F0263 (assembly GCF_000469565.1). Classification (NCBI taxonomy): domain Bacteria; kingdom Bacillati; phylum Bacillota; class Clostridia; order Lachnospirales; family Lachnospiraceae; genus Oribacterium; species Oribacterium sp. oral taxon 078. The sequence goes on from NZ_KI273134.1 coordinate 2,050, forward strand.
CAAAACCGATATTGGCGGTGATTTTCTCAGCCATTTACTTTGCCTTCACTTTCCTTATTCTTATCAGGAATCATTTTTGTAATGTGTGTTTTATTATACCTCATTTGGAGCTACTGCGCTTGTTCTTTCTTTATGTGGGAGATCTTTAAGGCCGGATTAGATCATGCCGGAGTCAGGCAGATCGAATACTCGACATCCCGGCCCGATATCTTTTGATCCTCCGGGACTCTTGACTATGCCGTATCCTGGTGCAGGAGCTGCCGGACGCTCTGCCTTCTGAGGATCTGGTAGGGAAGCTGAAAGGCGCCTCCCTTGAAATCGGGATTTGCGATATGCTCCAGCAGAAGCCTCGCCGCCTTGACGCCGGTGTCCGAGTCGGCGTGGCGGATGGTGCTCAGCGAGGGGCGGATCGCACTTGCGAGATTGGTATCGTCGACACCTGTGACAGAGACCTGCCCGGGGACCGAGATATCATTGTCGTAGAGGAATCCGATCGCGCCGATCGCCATATTGTCGCAGGCGGATATCACGGCGCTTGGGATCAGGGCGGACTGCTCATAGATCTGATGCATCCCCCTGTAGCCGGAGCGGATGCTGAAGTCCTCCTGAAAGCAGATCATGTCCTGATGGATTGAGAGATTACAGTCCCGCATCCCCTTCATAAAGCCGTCATAGCGCTTCTTCCCGGCAGAGAGATCGTGGAGCGGACCTCCGATAAAGGCGATTCTCCGATGCCCCATCTCATAGAGAAAGTGCACCATATCGCACATGGCCTGTTTGTTGTCGATATTTACAGAGCTCGACGGGGTCCTCAGGGTAAAGTCCGGGATATCCTGACAGACGTAGATGACAGGCTTTTGATTTTTGTGGATCCACATCAGCTGCTCCTCCGGGATATGGACGTTGGCCATGATGACGCCGTCCACCTGCTTGTCCTTCAGGACATTCAGAAAATGGATCTCCTTTTCCATCTCGCCGTTGGTCTCGCAGATGATAATGTTGTAGCCCAGGGGAGAGACGATACTGTTGATCCCCTGAAGGATTCTCCCGAAGACATTGTTCGAGATGTCGGGGAAGAGCGCGCCGATCAGCTTGACGGATTTTCGGGCGGCCTTCTTCGCGGATGCGTTCGGGAGATATCCGAGCTCCCGGATCTCTTTCAGAACTTTCTTTCTGGTCTCCTCCGAAACGGAATCGCTTTGATTCATCACTCTGGACACGGTCGATATTGACACGTTCGCGGCCTTCGCCACCTCATGGATCGTTATCATAGCTTTCCTTTCTGATTTTTGATTATGAAAACAAACCGATAAAAAGAGGATAACTATGAAAATGATAAGATATTTCCGGTGAAAATGCAAGAAAACAATCACTTGCACAATCAAGGATTGAAAACATTGTCGTTTCTGCGGATATCAGGGCAGAGGGAAAGATGCTAGGATGGCGGTATAAGGAAAGAAGGAGTACCGCTCATGAAGGAAATCTTTTACAAGCCGAAAAACGGCTGGGTCGGAGATACGATCCCGTTTTCGCACGACGGAAAATTCTATATTTTCTATCTCCACGATGAGAGAAAGGGAAATACGGAGGATGAGTATGGCTACCGCACAAGCTGGAATCTTCTGATTACGGAGGACGGGGTCGAAATCAAGGACTGCGGAGTCGTGCTTCCGGTCGGGGAATATGAGGATGCCGACTACGCCTGCTACACCGGCTCCGTCCTTTCCGACAGGGAAGGAAGATTCCATATTTTTTATACGGCGCAGAATAATTACAATCCCAAATATTTCAGGGACGGGCGTCCGATGCAGTATATCATGCATGCCGTGAGCAGGGATCTGATCCACTGGGAGAAGGACAGGGATTTCCTGCTCAGTGCGGATGAGTCGATCTATGAGCCCTATGACTGGCGGGATCCCTATGTCTTTTATGAGGAGAAGGAGAAGTGCTATTACATGCTTCTTGCAGCCAGGCTCCGGGGGGCGAGCGAACAGAGCGGAGGCTGCGTCGGACTTTGCCGTTCCTTTGATCTCCTCCACTGGGAGGCGCAGCAGCCCTTTTATCAACCGGATTCCTATATGACGCACGAATGCCCCGATCTCTTTCGCATGGGCGGGAGCTATTATCTTCTGTATTCTACCTTCTCGGAAAAGTTCGTGACACATTACCGGGTCTCGGACTCCCTTCACGGACCGTGGAGGGCGCCGATCGAGGACAGCCTGGACGGGAGGGCCTTTTACGCGGCGAAGACGGCGGAGCGAAACGGAGAGAGATGGGCCTTTGCCTGGATCCCGACAAGACGGGGGGAGACGGACTCCGGACAATATGAGTGGGGAGGCTCCCTGCATATGCATCGGCTTTCGCAGAAGGAGGATAAGAGGCTCACTGTGCAGCCCCCGGAGGCTCTCACTGCCCTTTTCCAAAAGGATATTACGCCGGAGGATGCGCTTAGGGAAAGGATAGAGGCGGAGAACTGGGAGGGAAAAAGCCGCATCAGCTTCGACGGCATGCCGGAGAGCTGCATGATAGAGGCGGATCTCTCATTTTCGGAGGGAAGCAGAGCCTTCGGACTTTCGCTTCGTCAGGATGCCGCTCTCTCCGAGGGATATTATTTCCGTTTTGAGCCATTCTACAACCGAGTGGTCATGGACCGCTGGCCGCGGAGGGAGAAGGGGGTCAATCAGTGGTATATCGACGGAGACAAGCCCTTTCTGATCGAGCTGGAGCGGCCGCTGGACTATCGAAAGCTTTTGGATCGGCGGCTTCATATCCGGCTGATCTCCGATAAAAGCATACTCTGTCTTTATGTCAATGACGAGCTGGCGCTCAGCGCGAGGGCCTATTCCGGGAAGGGGACACACTGGGGATTTTTTGTACAGGACGGAGCCGTCAGCATGGAGCATATCCACATCTATGCGAGAAACGAATAATTATTTATTTATGATAGGAGGTTTTATGTTTTCCAGGCGAATGAGATGCATCGGAGGCCTTGTCCTCACATCGGCAGTACTTCTCACAGGCTGCGGAGGAGGGGGAAAAGCGGCATCGACGGAGGAGGCGGGAAGCTCCTCTGAGAAGGCCGAGAGGGAGATCCATTACTTTTCCTCCAGGTCCTCCTCGGACGATACTCTGCTCTCCCTTCAGGAGGTCACGGACAGCTATAACAAAGAAGGGGGAAAGATCAAGCTCATCATCGACAGCAATGCGGACCGGTCCTCCTACGATCAGAAGCTCCGCACGATGATCGCGGGGCAGCAGATGCCGGATATGTTTGATCTGGACGCCTCCCCCTATGCCGTAGAGCTTGGGAATCAGGGGATGCTGACGGACATGGATCAGTTTCTGGATGAGATCGGGGAGAAGGACAGCTATATCCCGCTCGCTCTGAATTACGGCAGGACCTCCGACGGAAAGCTCTATACCCTGCCCCTGGAGTTCTCCACGGAGATGATCTGGTACAATACGGAGATCTTTTCGGACGCGGGGATTCAGGAGGCCCCGAAGACATTGGACGAGCTCCTTGCGGACTGCAAAATCCTGAAGGAGAAGGGCTATACCCCCTTCGGAATCGGAGGAGGGGACGGATGGCCGCTTTTAAGGCTTCTCGCCACCTATCCCTTCCGCCTAAGCGGCAATGACTTTTTGAACCGGCTCGCATCCGGAGAGGCGAAGATGGAGGAGGAGCCGGGGGTGAAGGCCAGCGAGTTCATGGCGGAGATCGGGCAGTATTTTCAGCCGGGCTTTTCGACGACGGATGTCGCCACAGGATTAAATCTCTTCCTGAGCGGAAAGGTCGCGATGTATCCGACCGGCACCTGGGAGCTCAATTATTTCACGGACGAGAAGCGTCCGGAGCAGCTGAAGCTCGGGTATTTCTATATGCCCTCCTGCGAGGGAGCCGTGACAAAGCCGAATGAGTACTGGGCCTTCGGCGGGATCGGCCTCGCGGTCAATCCGAAGTCCTTCGACAAGGAGTACAAGGACTATCTGAGCTATATCGTGAAAAACTACAGCAAGGTCTACTTCTCTCACCAGCACATGACGCCGCAGAAGGTCGAGACAGGGGACAGCAGCAAGTTTGACCCGCTCTTTGTAAAGGTCATGGAGGATGCGTCGAAGATCGGCGAGACAGCGGCCCGTCCCTGGGATGTCGTCCTGAAGGAGGATGTGGTCTCCGTCATAAACGATAACCTTCCCGGGCTTTGCATGGGAGAGGAGACGCCGGAGGATTTCCGGAAGGCGGTCGACGAGGCGCTGGAGAATAATCGCTGATTCTCCGGGGAGAAGCTCTTCCCCTTCGAGATTTTTATCAAGGCTTTTATCGGAGTTTTTATCGTAGCCTTTCGCGGCCTGCATCGGGGAATGCAGGCCGCGCGGTATAGGAGTATTTATGAAAGTTTTGCGTGATAAAAAGGCGATTGCGCTTTTCCTGTCTCCGGCGCTGCTCGTCTATTCCGTCCTTGTCATGATCCCGATCGCACTCACGTTCTACTACAGCGTGCTGGACTGGGACGGGCTTGGGAAAAAACGATGGATAGGCCTCGGGAACTTCGCGAAGCTGATGCGCGATACGGTCTTTGTGAGGGCCCTTGGCAATAACCTGGTCTATATCCTGATCGTGATGCTCATGCAGCTTGGCATCGGCTTTCTGATCGCCCTGCTTCTCACCTATCTGAAGAAGGGAAGGGGATTGATCCAGACAGTCTACTATATTCCGTCTGTCATCACCGTGATCGCCGTCGCGCAGCTCTTTACCAGTTTTTATTCCTATGAGCCGATCGGGCTTTTCAACATCTTCCGGAAGCTCTTCGGCCTCGCCCCGATCGCGTTTCTGAGTGAATACAGGACGGTGCTTCCGGCGGTGGCCTCCGTGGAAGGCTGGCAGTACATCGGGATCTATATGCTGATTTTCTACTCGGCGCTCGTTTCCGTCTCTCCGGATATCATCGAGGCGGCCCGCATTGATGGGGCGAGTGAGACACAGCTTCTCTTTAAGGTGCGGATCCCCTCCATCACAAATGTCATCCTGCTCTCCGGGATCCTGAGTCTCGTCGGAGCGCTCCGCGGCTTCGCAGCGCCCATGAATATGACAAAGGGGGGACCCAACCACAGGTCGGAGATCCTTGCGACCTATATGTATAAGAAGGCCTTTACGAGCCGGGACTACGGATACGGGAGTGCGCTTGCGGTCGTGATCGTCATACTGAGTATCGTAGCGGTCCTTTTGATCAGCCGCTATATGGAACGAGAAGAGATATAGGGGGAGAGGATGCGGTATTATCTCATTAAGAGGACGAAAAGAGTGCTCTACTGGTCGTTGATGGCTGCCTTTTTGCTGATCCAGGCCTACCCGATCCTGTGGCTGCTGCTCGCGGCATTCCGGCCGAATATCGAGCTCCTGAGCGCTCCCTTTGCGCTCCCAAGGAGCCTGACCCTGGAAAACTTTGTGACGATATTTACGAAAAGCCATATTCTTACGTATATCAAAAACAGCGCCATCATCTCTTTCTTCTCTCTGAGCTTCATCGTGCTCTTCAGCTCAATGGCGGCCTTTGCCATAGCGAAGATGAAGTTTCAGGGAAACAGGGCTCTGTACCGCTACTTTCTGATCGGTCTGACCATTCCCTATTCGGTGACGCTGATCCCCCTCTTTACCATGTTCGCAAAAATCGGACTGATCGATACCAGGATCAGTGTGATCCTCCCGCTCCTCGCCTTCCAGCTCCCGGTCTCCATCATGCTCTTTGTGAACTTTTACCGCTTCATACCGGATGAGATCATAGAGGCGGCGGTGATCGACGGCTGCGGTATCTTCGGCATTTACGGAAGGATCATGATTCCGCTTTCCTTAAATACCATCCTGACGGTCCTCGCCATGAATTTCATCACCGTCTGGAATGACTACACCTTCAGCCTCGTTTTCATCAACAGCGCCGAGCTGAAGACGATCTCCATCGGCCTCCAGGATTTTATCGGACCGCGGGGATTAAAGGACTGGGGCGCCACCTACGCGGCGATCGCGCTCTCCATCCTGCCGACGCTTCTCATCTATTTCTCCTTAAACAGCAGGATGACGGCGGGCATGACGCTGGGGGCGGTGAAATCATGACGGGAAAGGCAGATATTATCCGGCCGAAGTGGCATTTCGCCCTGAAAAAGGGCTGGCTCAATGACCCCAATGGACTCGTCTGGTTCAAGGGGGAGTATCATCTCTACTTCCAATGCAATCCCTACGGAAATGAATGGGCGATGATGCACTGGGGACACGCGAGGAGCAAGGATCTGATCCACTGGGAGGAGTGCGGAGCAGCGCTGCTCCCGGAAAAGGAGTATGAGCTCTGGCAAAGAGGCGGCTGCTTTTCCGGATCACTCATCGTATATAAGGAGCGCCTCTATGCCTTCTATACGGCGGTGAGTTCGAAGGACGGAGAGATCCTCCAGACGCAGTGCATGGCATATTCGGATGACGGCTGTCACTTTGAGAGGGCGGCGGAGAATCCTCTGATCGGGCGCTGTCCCTGCCCGGACAGTCATGATTTCCGAGATCCCAAGGTGATTTACCACAACGGGCGCTGGCAGATGCTCTGCGGAGGATCGAGCGGCGACGCGGAGGATCGGAGAAGCCATGGCAGAATCTACCTCTTTCATTCCGAGGATCTCCTTCACTGGGATTATGACGGCATCCTCTACGAAGCGAAGGACGGGGAGGGGAGCATGTTTGAGTGCCCCGATATTTTCCCGCTCGGAGATCACTGGGTCATCACGGCATCGCCGATGAACCGGACGGACTTTCAGGGCACGATCTATATGACGGGCCTTGTCAATTTCAAAAACTGCATCTTCTATGTGGAAAGCTCCGGGACCCTGGACTTCGGCCCTCATTACTATGCCTCGCAGGCCTACCGGGACAGGTACGGCCGTCTCATCTCCATGGCCTGGCTCGGAGGCTGGGAGTGGATGCCGTGGATCCGAGACCATGGTCCGTCCGAGGAAGACGGCTACCGGGGCGTGCTCTCCTACCCCCGCCTTCTGTCGGAAGCGCGGGATGGGGCGCTGAAAATGAGGTCGTATTCCAGTGTAGACGATGCCGCCCGGGAGGAAGGAGAGCTGATCCGGAAGATAGCGAGAGGGACATCGGCAGAGCTCTTTCGGGGAGAGGAGCCTGTCCGGATTCGGGGCAGCATAGAGAGAAGCATGGGGACGAATCTCATTCAATTCCGCTTTATGGACGAGGATTCCCACTGCATCCGCGTCTGCCTGGATTTTCTCTTTGGCAGTATCAGCACCGACTTCACGGAGGCGGATCCCTGGATCAAAAACGGCAGAAAGCTCTATAAGGCGGAGATCGGAGGGGAGGATGAGATCCCCTTTGAGCTGATCAGGGATGGGAATGTCCTGGAGCTCTTCCTCTTTGACGGAAGATATGCTGTCTCCTCCATGATCTATCCGAGCGGGGGAAAATTCAGGCTGCTGATCGGAAATAAGGGAGCCGGGATCAAGCTGAGATACAGCGTTTCCGGAAGCTGATGCGGAAATCAGCGTTTCACTCCAGCATCCGTAATGGATCTCCAAACAATGTTGACATTAAAATCAAATCAAATTATCCTATTAAAGGCATTGACAAAGCTTGGAAAGGACGGACCGCATAGGGACTATAGGAAAGTTTCTTTGAATTAGCAGAATTTCCTTTCAAGCTGCCAGGGCTTAGAAAAGGCAACATAATATTATGTGGGTCGGCTATGCTGAAGTGCCGTTAAAAGAAACGCTTGATTACTGGAAGGATAGCTATGGAATATAAATTGACTGTTACCGATAAAACCGGACTAGCTGACTCACCATTGGAAATAGATATCAGCACTCCCATTCCTTTTCAAGAAGTATCTGTGAAATTAAATGTCTCAGACTATTATTGCATAAATGCTCCATTAAATTGTTCGACGAAAACGAAATGGATGTCTGAAGCAACTTTCGTGACGGACAATAAAGGGAATATTTCTGTTTCAAAATCTCCTTCTATTAGAGGAGATTATTTAGGAGTCAATGGGATGGGACTCTTTGAGAGTCTGCACTACTCAAAAATGATATCTTCTAAAAGATGCTTGTCATTAGAGGATTTACCTTTATATGATTATTTTAATGCAGAAATATCTCTATGGATCAAAGAGAAAAAAGTTGCCGAAACCACTGTTAAACGATATTTTAAATATCCAAATATAGAATATAAAAATATAGTCAATGCCAACTGGTTGGGAAGGATTTTTTATAGAAACACAGAGGATAAAGCTCCCTGCATCATTGTCTTAAGTGGCAGTGATGGTGGATTAGAGAAATCCCAAAATATCGCCATGTTATTGGCCTCCAGGGGCTATGTAAGCTTAGCAATGAGCTACTTTGGAATGGATGGACAAACTCCGTATCTTGATCAAATTCCGCTGGAGAATATACAAGAAGCGCTGCAAATCCTGTCTGAAAATCCACACGTTGACCCAAACCGAATTGGGATATACGGACGATCAAAGGGGGCTGAATACGCTTTAGCTTCTATAAGTAAGTTCCATGAATTCAAAAGTGCTGTTTTAAATGCCCCAAGCAATCAAGTATATGAAGGCTTACGAGGAAAAATGAACTCTCACCATTCATCGTGGATGTTTAAGAATCAAGAAGTCCCATATACAAAATTTAGTATTTTAAAACTGCTGCAATCAAAAGTTCTTCCACAGCATCCGGCGAAAGCCCCGGATAGTTTAATAGATGTCCATGACTCTGGCACAAACATTCTCTTGATTGCATCCACGAAAGACGAAGTTTGGGACAGCAAAAATTCAGCCCTTCAAATTGCAAAGACTATTCCTGCGGAAAATTGTTCGATATATTTTACAACTCATTTAGGACACATGAACACGATAAGTTATCAACCCAACTTACGATATGGCTTAAAGGATCTTAAAAGTCTTCATGATGAGGTAAAGGAAAGCTGGTCTAAAACCATACTACACTTCAATAAAACCCTGTAGTTTTCTGTATTTTACATCAGCGACAGAAAAAGGGTTCCGAGGAATCGGACTTATTTCCCGGGATCATCCCGGTGCTTTAAGAAGCAGTAGAATCCCTGACGGGAAACGGGAAGCACACCGCAATAAAGCGCGGTCTTTCCCCGAAAACAGGTGTGCTTCGAGTTTCACTGTATCTGCATAAGACCAAGAATTATCTGCATATAAGAAGGTATAATTCCTACATTACTGTGATTCCACACTAGGATATCACTGTGATAAGTGCCGCAAAGCCGCATAAATAGGTCGGTTGAAATCCGAAGTTCCAGTTTGAGGGGGTAACTTCCAGTTTCGTCCGGAGAAGCTGCGGCCTTATACTTGAAGACCCGGAAACGAACAAAGAGGGCATCACTCTTGCGGCAATTCTGCTTTTCGGTACGGACAACCGTATTCTGTCTGTTTTGCCTCAGCATAAGACAGATGCTATTTTCAGAGTATTCAATACCGATCGTTATGATGACAGGGATGTGGTGATCACAAACCTGATTGAAAGCTATGACCGCTTGATGGAATTTGGAAGGAAGCATCTAAATGATGTGTTCACGCTGGATGGCATCCAAAGGGTAAGTGCCAGGGATGCAATCCTGCGTGAGATCATCTCCAACTCGCTCATGCATCGCGATTTTGCCAGTGGATATGTGCCGAAGCTCGTCATTGAACGGGATAAGATCACAACAGAAAATGCTAACCTTGCGCATGGGCATGGGAACCTGAACTTAAAAACATTTCGGCCATTTACAAAGAATCCAGCGATAGCAAAGGTGTTCCGAGAAATCGGACTTGCTGACGAGCTTGGAAGTGGCATGCGAAACAGTTATAAGTATACGAAGCTGTATTCCGGTGGAGAGCCTGTCTTTACAGAGGCAGATGTTTTTACGACAGTGATTCCCCTATCAGAGGCGGCAACTGCTATAGTCGGGCCGACTACCCAAGTCACCCCTCAAGTCACCCCTCAAGTCACCCCTCAAGATACCCCTCAAGATTTGGACCAAAGACTGGAAGAATTAACTGAATTTTGCAGCATGCCGCGGAGTAAGCGCGAGATGATGGATCACATTGGCCTTGCCGACAGCAAAAATTTCAGAGAGAGGTATCTTGTTCCTTTGCTTAATGCAGGGAAAATTGAAATGACGATACCTGATAAGCCGAATAGTAAGAACCAAAAATATAAAAAAGTGAACATTGAAGTCACCCCCAAAACTGATCTGGTATAAATGGAGTTGACACCCTTTCCTCAGGGATCAGCGGAGAGGAAGCATTGCTTTCGCTCATGCTGACATCTTTTTTTGGCGACTCTCATCTACAGAAACAGATAAACGGTAAGACCGGATGCCACAGCTTGTTAAGCGGAATTTTGTGAAAGACGAAACACACCGGGACCCCTCGGAGTGGAAATAAGCTTTTCACTCCAGCCCATTTTAGGATCGGCAAATTCCTGAGATTTCGCCTTGACAAAAGCCTGGATATCTTATAGAATATCGTTCGTGCCCTTGGGACTGAGGGCGCGAAATGCGGGTGTAGTTCAACGGTAGAATGTCAGCCTTCCAAGCTGAATACGTGGGTTCGATTCCCATCACCCGCTCTTGCCCAGATAGCTCAGTCGGTAGAGCAGAGGACTGAAAATCCTCGTGTCACTGGTTCGATTCCGGTTCTGGGCATTCTCAGAAAAGCTTTTGCTTTTGAGTATGCGCGAGTAGTAGAGTGGTACTACGTCTCCTTGCCAAGGAGAAGGTCGCGGGTTCGATTCCCGTCTCGCGCTCTTTTTGGCGCGTAAGTTTCATTGCTCATGCGGGCAGGATGGCGGGGCCTTCCTTTGGAAAGCAGTCTGGAGCTTTGGAATAAGCGGCGTCTCCGAATCTATCGGGGACGCCGTCTTTTTATTTCTGTGCCGGAGAAAATATCGCAAAAATTTCACCGGAAATAATAAGTTTTCCGGACTATGCCTCCCCGCTTATCGGATTATAATTGAAATAGAGATCATAAATTCGTGGATATACGATAGTATTTTGGGAATTATTTCGGTTTTTCCATGGGGAGAGCAGAGTGATGGAGAAGCTTGTTTCAATGAAGGGGATCACGAAGACCTTTCCCGGAGTGCTCGCCCTGGATCAGGTGGACTTCGAGCTGGAAGCGGGAGAGGTCATGGCCCTTCTGGGGGAGAATGGGGCGGGCAAATCGACGCTCATGAAGGTCCTCAGCGGGATCCACGGGAGAGACGCCGGGGAGCTTTGTATCCTCGGGAAAAATTATGGCGATCTCTCCCCGAAATCCGCGCGGGAAGCGGGAGTGGCGATCATCCATCAGGAGATGAATCTCTGCAATCAGCTGACAGTGGCGGAAAATATCTTCCTTGGCAGGGAGCGAAGACACGGGATCTTCCTGGACAATGCGGCGATGAACCGCGAGGCGGAGAAATACCTGGAGGAGCTTGGGATCTCTGTCCCGGCGGACAGGATTGCGGGTGAGCTGCAGGTTTCCCGGCAGCAGATGGTGGAAATCGCGAAGGCTCTTTCCGTTCAGGCCAGGATTTTGATCATGGATGAGCCCACCTCGGCGCTGAGCAGCCGGGAGATCGAGGAATTATTTCGGATCATTCGAAAGCTGAAGGAGCAGGGACATGGGATCGTCTATATCTCCCACAGACTGGACGAGCTTTCCCACATCGCGGATCGGGTCAGCATCATGAGGGATGGGAGGATGGTCTCCTCCGGCAGCTTTTCGGAATACAGCATGGATCATATCATCTCGCTCATGGTGGGGAGAGAGATCAGGGAGCAGTATCCGAGAATAGACTGCGCTAAGGGCAGGAAGATTTTCGAAGTGAAGAATCTCAATGCCGGGAGAAAGGTAAGAAATATCAGCTTTTCTCTCTATGAGGGGGAAATTGTCGGGATTGCGGGACTCATGGGGGCCGGGAGGACGGAGCTTACGCGGGCGATTTTCGGTGCGGATCCCCGGGAGAGCGGATCGTTTTATCTGGACGAGAGGGAAATCAGGATAGAAAGACCGGACGATGCCATCCGGGCGGGAATCGTACTGGCTCCGGAGGACCGGAGAAAGGACGGACTTTGCACGAGGCTCTCCATCCGGCAGAATCTGGCGCTTCCGAATCTGGACAGGATTTGCCGGGGATTCGGCGTAATTGATTCCAGAAGGGAACGCGCGCTTTGCCGGGAAGCGATCGAGAATCTGAAGGTCAAAGCACCGGGGCTGGAGACAGAGGCCGGACTTTTGTCCGGAGGAAACCAGCAAAAGATCGTAGTCGGGAAATGGCTGCTCAGAAATTCAAGGCTTGTGATCTTTGATGAACCCACGCGAGGGATCGATGTGGGCGCAAAGGTGGAAATCTATCAGCTGATGAATCGCCTGAAAAAGCAGGGAATCGGGGTTCTCTTTGTATCCTCGGAGATGCCGGAGCTCATGGGACTTGCGGATCGGATTCTCGTGATCTGCGACGGACGAATCACCGGAGAGCTCAGCGCGGCGGAGGCGAGTCAGAGCGAGATTTTGAAGCTTGCGACGGCCTTTGAGAAGAAAATATGAGAGAGGCACAGAGCCTCGCGGGAAATGGGGAGAGGATATGAAAGAGAAGAAGAACGCGCTCAAAAGGCTTCTGGAGATCCGGGGAATGGGGGGGGCTCTGACGGCATTTGCGGGCCTCATCATCATATATATTGTGTTTGGCCTGATCAATCCGAAGGTTTTGTCCCTTCAGAATATCCTGAATCTGCTCCGCTCCATGTCGAAATATCTTCTGATCGGACTGGGACAGAGTGTCGTCATGATTACGGGAAATATCGACCTCTCCATCGGATCAGTGGTGGGAATGAGCGCAATGATGAGCGCGACGCTCATGACGAGGGGAGTCCCTCTGATTCCGGCGCTTCTTCTGACTCTCTGCCTCGGGCTTTTGATCGGACTTCTGAACGGTATTTTGGTGGGGAAGTTCAAGCTGCCTCCGTTTATCGCCACGCTCGGCACCATGTTTGTTGCGCGCGGAATCGGCTATCTGGTAAACGGAAACCGCAATACGGATAATATCGCTGCCGTTCTCGGAAAGGGGGAGGGGGACCGCTTTCAGGGCTTTTTCTACTATGGGAAAACGCTTGGAATCTATAATACCTTCTGGATCGCGCTCATCCTTTTCCTTATCTTTTATTTTCTTCTGGGGAAAACCCGGGTCGGAAGGCATATCTATGCGATCGGTTCCAATGCGGATGCCGCAAGACTCTCGGGAGTAGATATCGTGGCCACTACCATAAAGGCCTATCTGATCAGCGCATTCTGTGCGGTAATCGTGGGCTATATCCTCTGCGCACAGGCCGGAATGGGCAATATGGAGGCCGGAAATATGTACGAGATGTACGGCGTCGCGGCGGGAGTCATCGGAGGCGTATCACCGCTTGGGGGATCAGGGCTTCTTCTTGGAACCTTTGCGGGAGCCGCTCTCTGGCAGACCCTGGAGAACGGACTCAATATGGTGGGAGCGCAGGTTGGGATTCAGCGGATCGTCATCGGAGTGATCGTCGTGCTGGCCGTTCTCACGGATGTCCTTGTGCGCTATGGCAGGCGCCGTCCCGCAAGTCACTGAGGACGGTGAAGCGGCATGACGGGAAGCTTCTTTTCGGCATACGCGGAGGAAGAGGCAGGATATCTTATCGGAATCAGAAGAGGAAGCAGCGGCCTTTCGGCCGGAGTAGGATAAAAGTTTATGCTTAGGGAGGAAAAATCATGAAAAAAGCTTTGGCGGTATTTCTGAGCAGCGCAGTGATCGCGGCGGCGCTCCTGTCCGGATGTTCGTCTGCGGGAACGAAGGGGACAGAGCAGGCAGAGAGCAGCCCGAAAACCGAGGAGAACTCTACTCCTGCGGATACGGGGAAGGAATCGTCTAAGGAGGAGGGATCATCTGCGGCCGGGGCCGATGCGGAGGCGGTCAAGGCGGACAAGCCCTATAAGATTGCCCTGATCACCATGGATTCCATCGACCAGCACTGGGTCAACCTCAATAAGGGAGCACAGGAGGCGGCGAAGAAGGACGGCGTGACGGTGGATTTCATGTCCCCGGACACCAAGGACGATTCGAAGCAGATTGAATGCGTGAACAATGCGGTGGCCGGCGGCTATGATGCGATCATGATCGCCGCAAACGGGCCGGACGCGATTTCCGGTTCTCTGAAGGAGGCAATCGACAAGGGAATTAAGCTTGTTTATGTCGATTCTCCGGCTAATGTGGATGCGGAGGCGAGCTTTTCGACCAATAACAAGGAAGGGGGAAAAAGCGCGGGAGAGGAGATGCTGAAGGCCTTGAAGGCAAAGGGGATCGAGAGCGGTGATATCGGAATCATCAGCACGAATGCCTCTACGCAGTCGACGGTGGACCGCGATGCGGGCTTCCGGGAGGCCTTCGAGGGGACGAAGTTCAAGCTTCTGGAGACGCAGTATTGTGACGGTGATGCCGCAAAGGCACAGAGCATCGCGGAAAATTATATTACGCAGGGAGTCGTCGGAATCTTCGGCGCCAATGAGGGCTCTACGGCCGGTGCCGGGAATGCGATCAAGGCGTCCGGGAATTCGGATATCGTCGGTGTGGGCTTTGATAAGTCGGATACGATCAAGGGACTCGTACAGGACGGCTATCTGCTCTGCACCATGGCGCAGAATCCCGATAAGATGGGAAGCCTCGGCGTGGATGCCTGCGTAGAGGTTCTGAATGGAAAGACGCTGGGAGGGAAGGTCACGGATACCGGAGTCTCTGTGCTGGATAAGAGCAATATCCAATAGAGTGAATTTCGGCAGTGACGAAACAGCATCGGTCGCGGAGTTTTGCCGCTGTGCCGTGAAATCATCGAAGAGACGGGGCCGCTTCCGGGAAGCTGCCCTGTTTTTTCAAAGCTGCTTTTGCTTTCGAAGAAGGAAACACTGCTTATCTTCTGATTTTAATGTCGATTGGTTTTCGGGATGAGGCATAGGGATTCGCGGATTTACGCTTCGCTTTTCCCGCGGTCCTGAAGCACAGCGGCGGCGTTTCGCGCCTTTGGGAGTGCGCTCATTATCCTGATTTCATCAGCGGATATGGAGGGAGAGATGGAAAGACTTTATATGGGGCTTGACATCGGCGGCAGCAAGTCCGCTGTGGTCTTGGGAAGAGAGCGGGGAGCGGAAATCGAGCTTCTAAAGCGCGAGGCAATAGAGACAGAAGCGGGGAGGAGGACGGCAGGAGAGTGCATAGAGGCACTGATCAGGCTTTCGGAGGAGATGCTTTCGTCCTTTGGGGGACAGAGACCGTGCGCTGTCGGAATCAGCTGCGGAGGGCCTCTTGACAGCGGAGCCGGGATCATTCTGTCCCCTCCGAATCTCCCGGGCTGGGATCAGATCGCGATATGCGAGATCATGACGAAGCATTTCCGACTTCCCGCTTTCTTACAGAATGACGCCAATGCCTGTGCCCTTGCGGAATGGAGATTCGGGGCGGGGAGAGGGGCGGATAATATGATCTTTCTCACTTTTGGCACCGGCATGGGCGCGGGCCTCATCCTGAACGGACGTCTCTATGAGGGAAGCAGCGGCATGGCCGGAGAGATCGGACATATCCGGATGTCGGAGTATGGGCCCGTGGGCTATGGAAAGGAGGGATCCTTCGAGGGCTTTTGCTCCGGCGGCGGGATTTCGGAGATGGCCGGGACGCTTCTTTTGGAGAGGAGGCAGAGGGGAGAAAGGCTTCTGTGGGAGGGAAGAGAGCTGCGTGCGGAGGAGCTGAGCGCAAAGCTTCTCGCGAAGGCCGCGCGCCTGGGAGATCCCTTTGCGCGCTCTGTGTTTCGAAGATCCGCTCTGATGCTGGGGAGAGGATTATCCATATTGATTGATCTTCTGAATCCGGATATCATAGTGATCGGAAGCATCTATGAGCGCTGTGAGGACTTGTTTTCGGAGGAGATGCGAAGGGTGATATCCGAGGAGGCGCTGAGTGGTCCCGCCGGAATCTGCGGGATCAGAGCGGCGGAACTGGGAGATCGGATCGGCGACTATGCGGCTTTGTCTGTGGCGGTGGATGGGATGATGCGGGAGATGAGATGATAAAGGTGCTGATCGCCGATGACGAGAAAAGAATCTGTGAGCTGATTCAGATTCTGGGAGACTGGAAGGGACACGGCATGGAGCTTAGCGGCACGGCGGAAAACGGGCCGGCCGCTCTGGAAAAAATTGCGATGAGTTCTCCGGATATTCTGATCACGGATATCCGCATGCCCGGTCTCACGGGGCTTGAGCTGATCCGGGAGGCCAAAAAGCTTTCGCCCGCCTTAAAGACGGTCATTATCAGCGGCTACGCGGATTTCGATTATGCGAAGACCGCGATCGAGGAGGGAGTTTTCGCCTATCTGCTGAAGCCGATCCAAAGGCAGGAGCTGAACGAGGTCTTGGAAAAGCTGAAGCTTCTGATCGGGGGCGGAGGGGAAGAGGAGAGAAAGGAGGAATCCGAGAGGGAAGGGGAGTCGGAGAAGGAAAAAGCGCATCATGCTGTCCGCCTCGCCAGAAGATACATCCGGATCCATTTTCAGGAGCAGATCACTCTGGAGAGTGTCAGTGAGAGCGTGGGCCTGACCCCCTCCTATTTCAGTAATCTCTTTAAAAAAGAGATGGGAATCGGATTTGCCAGATATCTTATCAATGTGCGGATGGATGAGGCGAAGGAGCTTTTGAGAGAGACGAATCTCTCCGTGGCGGAAATCTGCCGGAGAGTGGGATATAATGACGCAAAGCACTTCTCCCATATCTTTGAGGAGACATCCGGGATGAGACCGAGCGTCTATCGAGCCTCTGCGTCCGAAAGCCGGGAGCTCTTATGAAGAAGCGAAAGAAGAGAGCGATCTCTCTTAAGATCATTTTTTTCTTGTTTATCGTTCTTGCTCTATTCCTTCTTGTGATCGCGACGGATTTCTTCTGCTCCGGAGAAGCATCCTTTTTTCGCTTTCGCGCTGTCTTTCTGCTCTTTCTTCTATTGCTCCTCTCTCTTTTCTTTTTCCTTTGCATTTACCGCCCTTACCGCTTCTATGAGGAGAGGCTTGAGCGGGTTCTCCGAGGCTATGCCGCCTTAACGGAGCTTTGCGCGGAGCTGCCCGCACTGACACCGATGAATAAAAGGGAGCTGGAGCTGGTATCGGAGATCCTGAATTCCGCGGAGCTTTCGGAGCAGAGCAAACGGCAGGCGCAGTATCAGGCTTTGCAAAATCAGATCAACCCTCATTTTCTTTATAATACTCTGGACGGCATCCGCAGTGAAGCGCTAATCGCCGGACTGGATAAGGTGGCGGAGATGACAGAGGCATTGGCCGCTTTCTTTCGATACACGATCAGCAATACGGAGGATCTGGTGACGCTGGAGGAGGAGCTTGAGAACTGCAATACCTATTTCAAAATCCAGAAATACCGCTTCGGGGATCGCCTTCTCATGAGGATTCTCATGGATGAGGAGGATAAGGCCTTTCTTCTGAAATGCATGATTCCCAAGCTGAGCCTGCAGCCGATTTTGGAGAACAGCATTATCCATGGGACGGAGCTGAAGCTGGAGCAGGGCTGCACGGAGATTCGGATCGAGAGAACGGACAGAGGGCTTCTGCTCACGGTTTCCGATAACGGGGTCGGAATGGATCAGGAGCACCTCAGGAAGCTCAGGAAAAGATTGGGAGATGCCAGGGAGGAGCTTTCGGCCGGAATTACCGGGACGAGCAAAGGGGGGATCGCTCTTTCGAATGTCAATAAGCGCATTCATATTCTCTTCGGGGAAGAGTATGGACTGCATATTTTCTCTGTGGAGGATATCGGTACGGATGTGGAGATCACTCTGCCCCTGATCCGGAGAGAAGCAGAGGAAAATTCCGAGAAAAGACGGCTGTATTCAGGGAGGAGCGGAAATCTTGAGATGTGAAATTCTTCGCATGGAAAAGGTGACATATCTGGAGCAGGACAATCCTGTTTTGCAGAATTTTGATCTTTGCATCATGCAAGAGGAAATCATGGGACTGCTCCCGATCAATCATTTTGGCATAGCGACTCTTCTCAAGCTCTTACTCGAAAATGATCCGATCTACTATGGATACATCTATTTCCGGGGAAAGCTCATTAACTCGTGGAAGGAGAGCGGCGCGAAAAAAAGAACGCCGCAGCTTAGTCTGATCTCAGAGGAGAGCTCCCTGATCGAGGGACAGTCGGTGCTGAGCAATATCTTTGTCTATCAAAGGGGCTTCCGGGATTGGATCATTCGAAACCGCGTTCTGGAAAAGAGACTGGGGGGAATCTTTGAAGAGCTTTCTTTAGAGATCGATCCCCGTTCGTCCGTGGAAAGTCTGGGGAGCTTTGAGAGGATTATCGTAGAAATCATCCGCGGCATCACAGCGGGACATTCCCTTATGATTTTCAATGAGCTGGGAGCTGTGCTCAGCGAGGAGGAGCTCAAAAAATTATATCAGATCATAAGATATTACAGGGAGAGGGGAATCAGCTTTCTTTTGATCAGCCCGCATTATGAGGAGCTCAAGATGATCTGCGATCGGACGGCCTTCCTGAAGGACGGGCAGATCATGAAGATCGCAAAAGACCAAAGAGAAGGAGAAGAGATCGCCTCCGCCATATCGAAAAATTATCGGAAGCAGATCAACTTTTATTTAAAAGACAGAAAGCTCTGGGATAAAATGACGGCTTTTTGCGTGCGCTATCTCGGAAAGACGGAGAGACAGGGCTTCGAATTTACGATCCGAGAGGGAGAATGCCTGGTGCTGCAATTCCTGGATTCAGCGGATTACAGAGATTTTTCGGACTGCCTGACGGGAGAGGGAAGAAAGAGAGAGGCGGATTTTCTGCTCGACGGACGCAGGATCTGGCCGGGGAGAGACAGGGAGTGCGCGGTCATCTGGGAGCAGGCAGATAGGAGCATGCTCTTCCCTGAACTTAGCTTTATGGAGAATCTCTGCTTTACCATGGAATTAGCCTCGGGAAATCCCATAAAGCGGAGAAGGATGAGGGAGAGGATACGGAGGGAGCAGGAGGAGCTTTTCGGGAAGGCGGTCGTTTTGAAAGCGGCGGGAGAGCTCACAAAGAGAGAAAAATATGCTCTTGTCTACCATCGGATTCTCCTGCAAAGGCCCAAGTTCGTTTTTTGCGTACAGCCCTTTAAAAATGCGGGACTGGCACAGAGAGAAAGGATCTGGGAATTACAGAGAATGCTTTTGCAAAACGGGATTGCACTGATTATTCCGACGATTAGTATGGCGGATTCTCTGTCCATTGCCGATCGCATCATCCGGCTCCATACACAGGGAGAGGCGGAGGAATGGAAGCGGACCTCCTTCCACCTCCTGCCGGACACCGTGCCCTTCCATGACCTTTATTCTTGATTCTTATTCCTGATTCCATGAATCGATCTTTCATCCCCGTTAGGTTTTAAAAGCAGCTGTTTTACAGGATAGGGGCCCGGATTGGAAGGAGCTGCTTTACCGCTTTGCCGGGCTTTATCAGCTTTGTAAAATCGTTTCGCCGATTTTTTACAGGATCCGCATCCTGCATCGAGAGCTGATATGGGATTGCTTCCTGATCTCCTTCGAGAGCGAAAATCATGATTTTTCCAAATAATAGAAAAATAAAATAGATCATGAGATTTCTAGTTTCTTTGTATATATAGCGGCAAAAAGTTGATTGAGATGCCGAACTGATTTATGATCATCGTATTTCACTTACAGAGTCGAGGTTTATGGTTTATTCCGCTGTTCGGCTCTGGAATTTTTCTGCTTTGTCGAGGGGAAATATGGATTTTCCGGGGAAAAGGCTGATACTCGTGTGTCACTGCATCTTGAATCAGAATGCGGTCCTGAGAGGCTGGGAGAGGGCGAGAGGCGCTTTCCCCTTTGCGGAGGATCTCATGAAAAGCGGGTATGGAGTGATACAGCTTCCCTGCCCTGAGCTTCTTTTTCTTGGGCCGGACAGGCCTCCCATGAGCTATGAGGATTATGCCCGTCTTTCCGGTTACAGGGAGCACTGCATCCGCCTTTTGGAGCCGGTGCTGAAGGAGCTTTCAATTTGCAGCAGAAAGGGATACCGCTTCCGGGGAGTGATCGCGGTCCAGGAAAGTCCGAACTGCGCGCTGAGTGAGAGAAGAGGGGTCTTTATGGAGCTTCTCTTTGAACAGCTGCATAAGCTTCATCTGAGCACGGATTTCATAGAGCTTCCCGTCTGGTATGCGGAGGGAGAGGAGAGGGATTTCAGAAAGAGGCTGGACGGCTTTCTGAGGGGGAAAAGAGATGAGAGCTGAGAAAACCAGGATTTTGGTGTTATGCGCTATGGCGGTAGTGATCAATGTTGTATTGGGGGAGGCCGTTTCGGCGCTGAAGATCCCTCTTCTCTTCCTGGATACGCTGGGTACGATTTTTATCTCGGCGGCTTATGGCATGGGCTATGGAATTTTGACCGGTGTGAGCACCAATCTCCTCATGGGAGTTGTGGGGGGAGCTTCGGCGATCCCGTTCGCTTTGGTCAGTGCGGCGGTTGCAGTCACCGTGTCGCTCTGCCGGAAATTCAGCCATGGGCGCTTTCCCCTTCCTACCGCTGTCGTCGCGGGACTCCTCCTGTCTGTGATCTGCCCTATGATCGGTGCCCCGATTCGCCTTGCGCTTTTCGGCGGGCTGACGGGTTCCGGAACGGATATCCTGATCATGGCGCTCCGGCAGTCCGGAAAGGATATGATCAGCGCGACCTATTGGGGGGCTGTCGCGGGGAATTTTACGGATAAGCTTGTCTCCTCTGTTCTGGTCTCGCTCCTTTTGAACGGGCGTCTGGGAAAGTTTCTTCTTCAGGGAGGGACGGGGGAAAAGCGGAAGATAAAATCCGGAAGGTGAAATTCTATCTTAAACTTAAAGGAGAGGACAATGATGAAGAAAAGATTGGCAGGACTTCTCGTACTGGGACTCGTTTTCGGACTCGCGGCCTGCGGAGGAAAGACGGGAGAGAGCGGAGAGGGAAGCAGCAGCGTATCGGAAAGCGCGGGAGCGTCAGAGAGCGGCGGATCGGAGGCGGAGAAGGCCGAGGCGGAGAAACCGCAGAAGACGGTTCGCATTAACTGGGCGCGGGACAACAGCGGAAATACCTTTCTGGAGCTTGCCATCGAAAAGGGCTGGCTCAAGGAAGAGGGGATTGAGATCACAGAGAAGCCCTTTGATGCGTCGAATGATGCGACGACAGCACTTCTTGCCGGAGATATCGACATCTTTTCAAACTATGGGACCAACGGTCCTCTGCAGACGATCGCCTCGGGGGAAAATTTGCAGATCATCGGCGGATATATGGCGACCGGCTGCATGCCCATCATCACCCGCACGGACAATCCGGACGAATGGAAGGGGGTAGAGAGCCTGCTCGGGAAAACCGTCGCGGCGGACGCCTCGGACTACACGATCGCAGGGCCTTTGCTGGAGAAGGGCTATGATCCGAAAACGGATGTGAAGTGGGTCCATTACCCGAACTACAGCGATATGACGGCGGCCGTCATCAAGGGAGAGGCGGACTATGCAGTGGTCGGAACCAGCAGAAACTTTGAGATTTCTCAGCAGCCCAAGCTGAAGATCGTCGCCTATCGAAGCGATTTAATGCCCTGGTACTCCTGCTGCCGGATGGTGGTCACGGACAAGTATCTCAAGGAAAACCGGGATACCATGAAAAAGGTCATTAAGACTCTTCTCCGTGCGCAGGCCTACTATGAGGCGAGCGACGCGAACAAGGAGGAGTGCAAGAAGATCCTGGGGAAGCGCATGAACGTAACGGAGGATTACCTGAACTCCTATATGAACAACGAGCACTTCCGCATCAGCGTGGATCCCCTGAAGCATGAGGTGGAGAGAGGCTGGAATATTCTTGGGAAGACCGGATTCCTGAGCGACGGCTGGGAGAATATCAAGGTGGACGATCATATCCAGACCGAGCTCTATAAGGAAGCTCTGGACGAGGCGGAGAAGGACTACGGCTCGGAGAATCCGGAGTTCTATAAGAAGATGCAGGATTTCTATACAGAGCACAACGCCTGATTCTTTATTGCGGGCCTTCTTCTGTCTGTGATCGGCGCTATGATCGGCGCCCCGATTTACCTCGCGCTCTTCTACGGGATGCGGGAGGAACGGCAAGTTCTAAGGGGACAGAGATCTGACTCACGGCATCCGTATCCCGGGATAAGCGCGGGAAAAAGGAGAAGCATGTTTGATATTCATTACTTTCTGGAGGTCCTCCCCAAGGTTTTTGCGAAGACTCCGGTCACACTGGAGATCGCTCTGATCGCCGCGTTTTTCTCGCTTCTTCTCGGTATGATCATCGCGGTGATCGCCTACTACCGGCTTCCGCTTCTCTATCCCGCCGCGAGAGCTTTTGTCTCCTTCATGCGGGGGACCCCGATCGTCGCGCAGCTCTACTTCTTTTACTTTGGCGTGGCGGTTTACTCCGCTCTGGTCAGAGATATGACGCCGGTCACAGCGGTCTCTTTAGTGCTGAGCCTGAATGTAGGGGCCTTCATGTCAGAGAGCATCCGCGCGGCGCTCCTCTCGGTGGATGACGGGCAGCGCGAGGCGGCGCTGTCGCTCGGCATGTCGAATCTGCAGATCGTGCGGCGCATCATCATACCCCAGGCGTTCCGCGTGGCGCTTCCGCCTCTCTTCAACGACTTTATCAATCTCATCAAGGCGAGCTCCCTGGCGTTCATGCTGGGAGTTCCGGATATCATGGGGGCCGCCCGCACGGAGGGCTCCCGGACCTACCGATATTTTGAGATCTACGGCGCGGTTATGGTGGTCTATTGGGTCGTCATCACGGCCTTCGACTTTTTGAGGAAGCTTCTCGAGAAGCGCTGCGCGGCGGCATTTTAAATCCTGCCCCAGGGCGCAGAGAATGCGAAAGAGCAGGGAAATACAGGGAGATCAGGGAAAACACAGGAGGTAAGATAAGTGAAAAGAAAAGGGGCGGTACTTTTGACGGCAGTGATTCTCGGCTTCGCAGTGCTCCTCGGCGGCTGCGGCTCCTCCTCCGGCGGGAGTTCGGCGGAAAGCGGAAAAGCGTCGGAGGGAGGCGAGACGACCAAAAGCGGGGAGGAGAGCTCCGCGAAAGAGCAGGAGAAGGCGGATTCCGGCCGCGCGAAGGATCGGAGCGTGAGAGTGGTGACCAGCGGCTCGGGAGAGCCCTACAGCCTGATCGATGACAGCGGGAAATGGACCGGCATCGACGCGGAGATCTGGGAGGCGATCGGGGAAAAGACGGGCTGGAAGATCGAGAAGCTGCAGGCGACCGGCTCCGGCGCGACCTTTGGGCAGCTGGATGCCGGCAGAGCGGATGTCGCGGCGAACTGCTATGCCGTTAACGCGGAGCGGACGAAGAAGTATCTGGTATCCGATCCCTACTACGGCGATGCGCAGTGCGTCGTCGTGAAGCCGGACAGCGAGATTCGGAGCTTTGATGACTTAAAGGGAAAGAGAGTCGGCGTTCTGAATGGACAGGCCGCCCAGCAGAGCATCGAGGATATGGGAAAGGAAAAGGGCTTCGAGGTCACGCTCTATGAGGGAGATAACGGCTCCGCCGGCTATCAGGACGTGCTGCTCGGCCGTCTGGATGCCTTTGCGAGTACGGATTCCGCGGTCTATAAATGGGAGAACGGCACGAAGCAGGATCTCCGCTTTCTGGATGAGCGCCTCTACGCAAATGATGTCGCATATTATTTTCCGAGGACAGAGGAGGGAAAGAAGCTCCGGGATGAGGTCAATGTCGTTCTCGCAGGACTTATGGAGGATGGGACGATCACAAAGATCATCGAAAAATATATGTACTCCGATATGACACAGAACATCATTCCCTACAGTGAGCTCGGCTATACCGTCGAATGAGAGCTTGATCGGGCATATAGGCTGTCTTCCGGAGGAGAGAGGAGGCCGCCTTCCCGGAGGAGAGCGGAGTGGAATCCTTCCGCGGGAAATGCCTTTTTGCCGGGAGAATCGGAATCGGAGGGGAGGGGCGATGGCGGAAGAGACAATCGTCAGGGCGGAGCATCTCTATAAGGATTTTGACCGGAAGACGGAGGTGCTCCGGGACATCAGCTTTTCGGTGAATAAGGGGGAAGCGGTCGCTATTATCGGTCCCTCCGGAACCGGAAAATCGACGCTGCTTCGCTGTCTGAACTACCTGACCGTTCCCACAAGGGGAATCGTCACGGTCAATGGAGTCAGAGTCGACGCGGAAAGACATACGAAAAAAGAGGTAGAGGCGCTTCGGAAGAATTCCTCCATGGTCTTTCAGCAGTTTAACCTTTTTAAGAATAAGACAGCGATCGAAAATGTCATGGAGGCGATGATCTTCGTCCAGCATATCCCGAAGAAGGAGGCGAAGGAGAGGGCAGAGGCGCTTCTTCAAAAGGTCGGGATGCTGGACCGGAGGGATTTCTACCCCTCGAAGCTCTCCGGGGGACAGCAGCAGAGAGTTGGGATCGCGCGGGCTCTCGCAGTCAATCCGAGTGTCGTGCTCTTTGATGAGCCGACCTCGGCCCTGGATCCGGAATGGGTGAAGGAGGTCCTCCAGACGATACAGGAGATCGCGGAGGAGGGAGTGACCATGATCCTCGTGACCCACGAAATCCCCTTCGCCAGAGAGGTCGCAAGCCGAGTGCTCTTTATGGACGGGGGCACGATTATGGAGGACGGGAAGCCGGAGGACATTCTGGATCATCCGGAGAATGAGCGGCTCAGACAGTTTCTGAGCTTTGTGAGCCGAAGCTGACAAATTCTCTGTGACTTTGATTTTTCCCGGTGCTTTTGCACGGGACCCGCCGCTTTGAAATTTAGCTCCGCATCCTGACCCGGATGGAGCGTGAGGTGCCGGCGGTTTTGAAATGGACATATTTTTCAGGAGGAGCTTCCGCACAGCCTCTTTAGGAGAGTGCGGGAGAAAAAGGAACAGAAACAGGAGGAGAGAAGTGGAACTGATCAAGGATCTGCCGTCGGTCTTCGATGACTTTGCGGAGCAGAGAAAAAAATCTTTTTTGACTGTCAGGGAATATAAGGAAAAGGGGATTCCGATCGTCGGCTCCTACTGCACTTACTTTCCGAAGGAGATCGCGATGGCGGCGGGGGCCGCTCCGGTCAGCCTTTGCTCGACCTCGGATGAGACGATCCAGGATGCGGAGAAGGATCTTCCGAAGAACCTCTGCCCTCTCATAAAGTCGAGCTACGGCTTTGCCAAGACGCAGAAGTGCCCTTATTTTTATTTTTCCGATGTAGTGGTGGGGGAGACGACCTGCGACGGAAAGAAGAAGATGTATGAGCTCATGGGGGAGTTCAAGGATGTCTTCATTCTGCGTCTTCCGAACCATCAGGATGAGGATGGAGTGCAGGCTTACCGGAAGGAGATCCTCCGCCTTAAGGACTATCTTTCGGAGAAGTTTCAGTGCGAGATCACGGAGGAGAAGGTCCGGGAGGCGGTCAGGATCAACAACAGGGCGAATGCCGCGCTGATGAATTTTTACGGAGTGATGCGGCACGATCCGGCGCCGGTCTATGGCTATGATATCTTTAAGGTTCTCTATGGCTCTACCTTCAAGTTCGACCGCAGTGCCCTGGCGGATGAGGTCGATTCGCTCCGGGAACAGATCGAAAAGGATTACGCGGCGGGGAAGCACATCGAGAAACGTCCCAGGATCATCATCACAGGCTGCCCGATCGGCGGCGCGACGGAGAAGGTGATCCAGGCCGTCGAGGAGAACGGGGGCGTCGTTGTGGGGTATGAAAACTGCAGCGGACAGAAGTCGGTGGGACTCCAGGTCGATGAGAGTGCGGAGGATATCTATGAGGCGATTTCCCGCCGCTACCTGGCTATCGGCTGCTCCATCATGTCTCCGAATCCGAACCGTTTCCAAGCGCTGGGGGAGATGGTGGATGAGTACCGGGCGGACGGAGTCCTGGAGATGACGCTTCAGGCCTGTCACACCTATAATGTGGAGACGAATAAGATCCGGAGCTTCGTCACGGGGGAGAAGCAGATCCCCTATCTGAATGTGGAGACAGATTATTCAAAGAGCGATATCGGACAGCTCAATACTCGTGTCGCCGCCTTTCTCGAGATGCTTTGAGCCTGTGGCCCTGAGGACCCGGAGTGATGCGCTGCTGCCTTCATGGCAGGGGCGAAGGATTCCGACAGTCCCCGCAGAGGCGCCGGGACGAGGATAGAGGAGTGAAAGATATGAATGGTGTAGAAATCGACAGTCTTTCCTTTTGTTATCGGGACAGTAAGCAGGAAATCCTCCATGAGATCGGAACCTCGGTGGAGGCGGGGGAATTCGTCTGTATCCTGGGACAGTCCGGCTGCGGGAAGAGCACGCTGCTTCGGCTTCTCGCGGGGCTTGAGAAGCCGACAGGAGGGAGTATACGGATCGACGGGGAGGAGCTCAGAGGAGCGAGCCTGTCCCGCGGCATGGTATTTCAGGACTATGGGCTTTTCCCCTGGATGAGTGCGGGGGAGAATATCGTTCTCGCCCTGAGGCAGCGCTTTCCCGAGATGACGAAGGCGGAGAAAAAGGCGCTTGCGCTTTCCATGCTGGAGAAGGTGGGGCTTCAGAGGGAGATCTATTCGAAGCTTCCAAAGAGCCTCTCCGGCGGGATGAAGCAGCGCTGCGCGATCGCTCAGGCCTTTGCGATTGACCCTCCCATTCTCCTCATGGATGAGCCCTTCGGAGCGCTGGATGCCGTGACCAGGGCAAGGCTCCAGGACCTCGTGCTGGAGCTCTGGGAGAGCGGGGAAAGGAGCCGGAAGAAGACGGTATTCTTCGTCACACATGATGTGGATGAGGCGATCCTGCTCGCGGATCACATCATCGTCCTCGGACAGAGGCCGAGCCGCATCATCTACGAACTCAGGATTCCGGAGGAGAAAAGGGCGAAGAGGGAGACGCAGTTTGTGGACCCGGAGATCATCTCCATGAGAAACGAGCTGATTCGTCAGATCAATCAGGACGTGGAACAGCATATCGGGGAATAATCGGAGGAGTGCAGGAAAAAGAAAAATCCGGACTTCTACCGGAAAATGCAGGAATTCTATGCGGAGCATGATGCGTAGCGAAGTGCCATTGAGTGCCGGGGCGGAAAGGAGAGGCGGAAAATGAATGGAGCGGGAAAGACCATCGCGCGCTTTTTTAAGAGGTACTGGATCACGATTTTGGTATATCTTTTTCTGATCGGACTCTACGCCTATGTCGCAAATAATCACCTGATCAATGCCTTTCTCTTCCCGACGACGCAGGCGATCTGCAAGGCCTTTGCCGGGGACCGCTATATCATGCTCCTGAATCTGATCGCGTCTCTCTCGATCCTGGTTCCGGCCATCGTGATCTCTCTCGCACTCGCACTTTTGATCGGAGTGATCATGGGGATGAACCGGGGACTCCGGGATGCGCTGCACCCGGTGCTCTACACGATCAGTGTCGTCCCCTCCATCCTTCTCTCGCCCTTTGCGCTTTTGCTCGCGCCGAATTTCCGGACGGCGTCCCTCTTTCTCATCGTCTACGAGAGCGTCTGGGCGACGGTGTTCGGCACGATCACCGGCATTATGACGATTGACAGGCGCTATCTGGACAAGGCGGAGACACTGGAGCTCCACGGCTTCCGAAAGCTCTTCCGGGTCATGCTCCCCGCCGCGAGCCCGTCCATCATCTCCGGCTTTGTGAACTCTCTGAGCGGGACCTTCGTCATGCTGGTTTATGCGGAGATGTACGGCGCGGAGTACGGCATGGGCTACTATGTCCGGCAGAATGCGATGCTCGGACTCTATGACAAGACCTGGGCCGGCTTCATCTTTATGATCGTCATCCTGGTCATCATCATGCAGATCTTTGAAAAGATCCGGAACAGACTTCTCCTTTGGACGATGTAGATGCCGCAGCGCCCTGCCTAAAGAGAGAGCGCTGTAAGCGGAAGGAATCGGGGCAGAGCGCGTATAGGCGAATCAGGAGAGGAGAGACAGCCTTTCCTCCATCTCCTCCAAAAGCCGGAATTGGGTCCTTGCGCGGTCCAGATTGTGGGCGGGCCGGCTTGTATGGAAGTAATGATCGCCGCTGAGATAGTCCGTGAGGAAGCGCACGCCGCACTCGAGCGTCATCAGGCGCGCACTCTCCGGGAGCATCCGGATCTCCTCCTCCGTGAGGCTTCCTCCGGAGCCCTCGAGATAGCCCTCCCGATAGAGCTCATAGAGCGGCAGGGAGAAGTGAACTTTTGAGAGATCCCGCTCGTCCTCCTCCGCGGTGCTCGCCCCGAAGCGGATGGAGTCTCCGAAGTCGAAGAGGGAGAGGCCGGGCATCACGGTGTCGAGGTCTATGATGCACACGGCCTTTCCGCTCTCGTCGTCGATCATGATGTTGTTGAGCTTTGTGTCATTGTGGCAGACGCGGAGAGGGAGACGGCCTTCTCGGAGAGCCGACATCGCTCTGTCCGCGAGCATTTCACGGGAGAGCGCGAAGCGGATCTCTCTCTCACAGCTTTTCCCGCGCCCGAGCGGATCTTCTGTCAGCGCTTCCCGAAAGCGGAGGAAGCGTTTTTTTGTGTCATGAAAATCCGCTATGGTCTCTGTGAGAAGGGAGGCGTCAAAATCCGAGAGGAGGAGCTGGAAGTTTCCGAAGGCTCTTCCACTCTCCCGGAAATCCTCGGGGCGGCGCACGAGATTATAGCTGCTTGCCCGCTCGATAAAGAGATAAGCGCGCCAGCATTCCCCGTCCGGGTCCCGGTAAAAGCTTTTCCCATCCCTTGTCGGAATGAGGTTCAGGCACTCCCTCTCCGGGTCTCCGCCGCGGCTTAGGATCTTTTCCCGGAGGAAGCTTGTCACGAGGGAGATATTTCGCATAAGGGCGGGGATATCCCGAAAAATATCCCGGTTCATTCGCTGCAGGATATAGGGGATTTCACAGTCTAAGCGGAAGGTATCGTTGATGTGACCGCTTCCGTAGGGGACACAGGAGCGAAGCTCTCCCTTGGTCTGGAAGGCCGCGGCGGCGCGGCTCAGGACATCCTTTGTGATTTCTGTTCTCATAGATCGATACACCTCAATATAGGGATTTGCGGCCGGTCCCGCTGCTCTTCCATCGGACCGAGAGCGATACGGGAAACGGTACTTCGTATCTGGATTGAAAGAGCATAGATGCGCTGCCCCGATACATCGCAGGACGCTCTCGTTCCGGCACATAAGCGATTTACAGATAAACGCCGGGTCGGTGTTTATGGACCGGACGCTCGGCAGGATAGCTGCCGGAAAAACATGGGACTCATACAGTAAGAGTATAGGAAATGCAGGGCGGATTTTCTTTGCACAATCCGGCCCTTTCCTTGTATAATCCCTTGCAGAGGA
The DNA here is from genome assembly GCF_000469565.1 of Oribacterium sp. oral taxon 078 str. F0263. NCBI lineage: Bacteria > Bacillati > Bacillota > Clostridia > Lachnospirales > Lachnospiraceae > Oribacterium > Oribacterium sp. oral taxon 078. The sequence goes on from NZ_KI273134.1 coordinate 31,494, forward strand.
GGCGGCTCCGCCTTTTCGCGACTTTCATTGCCAAAGGAGAGAGGAATGATCAGAATCGGAATCAAAATTCCCGGAAAGGACGGTGTGCAGATTGAGCATATCGGGAAGGAGGAGAAGGATAGAGAAAGGGGGAGGCGGGATTCCTCCGGAACGAGCTTTTATGAAATCATCCGATTCCTCGGCTCTTTTTCGGAGAGCGCGCTGAAGATCATTGCCCTCTTTGGCGCTGCGGGAGCGATAGCCTGGGCATGGATCCGATACGAATGCGCCGTGGATGGGGAGAAATTCTACGGGATCCCGAGAGAGCTTTTGCTGCATCAGGAGGGGCTTCGCTATGTGATGGAATTTACGGCGTGCCTTTCCTTATTCAGCTTTCTTTTCGGGAGTCCGTATCTTTGGAGAAGGATTTGGGCTGAGCGAAGGAGCGGAGGAAAGGGGAGACCGGGAAGGGGAGGTCCCGGCTTTTTTGAGCGCTTTGGCATTTTCATCGAAAAGTGCAACCTTTTTCTCGCCTTCTTTCTCATCGGAGGCCTCAGCTCCGGCTTTTTTCTCTGCCGCTTTTCCTTTCACATTTCCTCTTTTGGGAGCAGTCTCTCCTCCTTTTTCGAAGAAATCCCGTATCTATCGGAAATAAGCGCATGGACAGACGGGATATCCCGAATTACAGGGGAACTTCTTCTCTATGCCGTGGGTGCCCTGATCTATCTCTCTTATTTTTTCACATGGATAAAGAAGGATTCCATGCGGGAGAGGATGGAGAGAGAAGAGATGAAAGGAGGAAGGCGGGAAGGAAGGATCCGAAGCATCGGGAGAGGCTTTCTCGGGATTATTCAAATGCTCGGGAAGGGCCTTTTCCGAGCGGCCCGAACGCTTTGGAGCGCATTTTTTATCCTGGGCCTTGTGTGCGTCAATCTGGGATTTTTGTTCTTTTTATTCGATCATTTTTACCGGCAGCAGCTTTTTTCCGAGAAGCGGGACTACGAAATGATTTCACTGCATCCGGAGAGCGGCGATCCGGAGGAGGACTATCTTCTCATCTCGGAATCGGGGGACAGACTGCTGGTGATGAAGATCGAGGGAGACAGAAAGACAGACAGATTCTATCTCAAGAGAGGGCGCTATTCCTTCCGGAAGAGGGATGAGCAGGATTTTTCCCCTCTTCACTTTCGGGAGCTGCGTCTGAGCGAGGACGGGGAGGAGATCGATCTCTTCCTCAGCCCTTGATGCCGCCCCCCGTCACTCCGGCGATGATCCTCTCGGAGAGGAAGAGATAGAGAAGGAGCGTCGGCAGGAAGACGATGGTGACAGAGGCGAACATGCCGGCCCAGTCACCGGTGTATTTCATGGAATTGATCATGGAGTAAAGGCCGACTGCGACGGACCTCACCTTGTCGGAATTTCCGAAGATCAGAGAGATGAAATATTCATTCCAGATATTTACGAAGTTAAAGATTGTGACGGTGATGATGCCCGGCTGTGCCATCGGGAGCATGATGAGCCAGAAGGCCTTCCCCATCGGACAGCCGTCGATCGACGCGGCTTCCTCGAAGGAGCGGGAGAGATTCGCGAAGAAGGCCGTCAGAAAGATCGTGGTATAGGGGACATTGATGCCGGTGTAGAGGAAAATGAGGGTCAGACGGTTTAAAAGCGTGTGGTTTAGGACATCCAGCCCGGCCACGAGAGAGAAAAGCGGCAGCACGATCATGACGACAGGCACCCCCATGGAGCCCGCGAAGGCGCTCTGGATGATGGAATTTCCCGGGAAATCAAAGCGGGAGAGCGCGTAGGCCGCCGGCGCAGCGATCAGAATCAGCAGAGCGCAGGAGGAGAGGGAGTAGAAGAGCGAATTAAAGAAGATGGTCGAGACATCGGAGTTCACCCAGGCCTTTCGGAAGTTCTCCAGATGAAAGCCGCTTTGCAGGAGATGATTCGAGAAGATCTCCTTCGTCGTAGAGAAGCTTGCGAGGAAGACCCAGCCGAGGAGCAGGAAGGTGAAGACGCACCAGAGGATAACGATGAAGTAGCCCGGAAGGAGCCTAAGCTCCCGGGAGAGGCGCAGCTGCCCCGATGAGATTTTCTCAGCCTTTCTCATAGCTTTCCTCCTCGGATCTTTGTGAAAATCCGCATTTCCATCCTGTTTTCAATACCTTTTTTGCTCCAAGGTCTCATATTCCCGGAGGTCCACCGCGCTCCCGGCGGCTTCCGAACTTCGACCTTTTCCTTATGTCCTTTATGTTTTTCTTTTCTATATTTGCTCTCTCAGAACTCCAGATCCCGGTCTTTGAGAAGCCGGTTCGCCAGCCGGAAGATAAGGATGACCGCGAGGCTCAGCAATACGCCCACCGCGGCTCCGGTGCCCGCATTTCGCTCTGTGACGCTGTTTCCCGCCCCGAAGACCTGCATATAGAGATAGACCATCGGCGTGATTGTCCGGGTATCCGCCGTGACGGTGGAAAAAAGCTGGGACCAGACGAAGAAGCCGACGCTCGTCACAGACCACATCGTAAGATTGGTCCGGAACATTCCCTTTAGGAGAGGCAGGGTGATATAGCGAAACTGTTGGAACCGGCCCGCACCATCCAGAGTCGCAGCCTCATAATATTCCGTCCCGATCCGTTCGATTCCGCTCATGAAGATCAGCATGTGATAGCCGATCATGCCAAAGCAGTAGGCGAGAAGCAGGGACTCGAATTTATGAGCGCTGTCCAGCCATTGAATTTTTGAGAGGCTTTTCATGCCAAGAGAGCTGAAAACGGTTTTCAGCAGGCCGAATTTCGGGCTGTAGACATATTGGAGCCACATGGTAGCGAGCGCGACCGCACTCACGATATTGGGAAGATAGATGACGGCCCGGAAGAAGCGCTTGCCCCGGATCCCGCTCTCCAGAATCACTGCGAAAAGAAGAGAGAGGCTCAGAACTAGGATTCCTCCCAGGAACCAGATCCGGAAGAGATTCCACAGAGAGATCCGAAAGAGCGCAGTTCGGAAGAGCTTCTCATAGTTCTGAAGTCCGATAAAGCTCCATTTCGGGATCGGATCCGTGATCCCCTCGATTCGGAAGAAGCTCATGAGGATCGTGCGGAGGATGGGGTAGAGAAAGACAGCGAAGAAGAAAAAGAGTGCGGGCAGGACGAAAAGGATCGGCGCGTTTCCCGCCCTCCTTTTCCCTGCGGCTGCCATTCCCTGTCCCCTCTGCCCGCTGCTCTGCTTTCTCACGCTGTCTCCTCCGCTGCGATCTTTCCTCTTGGGATGCTCTTTTCAGGATGCCTGCTTCATGGTGAGATTTCTTTTTTCCGTGACAGCCTTTGCATCCTTCCGCTTTCTTTTTTCCGATTCCTTATTTCTGAAGGTTTTTCACGAAGTCCTCGGCGCTGATCTCTCCTCCACAGAGCTTTTGCATATTTTCCTTCAGGATCGGGGTCATGTCCACATTGTCCTCCGCGGATGCCGCCCAGGGATAGCGGGTCTTTAAGCTGTCCATGACGGGCTTTACCGCGGCGAGCTGCTCCGGCCAATCGCTGTTTTCGGAGTCCGCCGGGATTCCCAGGGATTCCTCGGAGAGCTTTTTGTCAAATTCTCCCTTTGTGACATACTCGATGAAGCGGAAGGCCGCCTCCGGGTTCTTGGAATCCTTGCTGATCGCAAAGACCTGTGCGCCGTAGTTGGAGGCCTCCGTGCCGTCCTTTCCGCCGGGGACCGCCGGATAGCTGAAGCAGCCCCATTTAAAATCGTCCCCCGTCATATCCTTTACCTCATTCGGTAGCCAGGAGCCGTTCAGATAGATCGCGGCGCTGCCGAGCGCGAGCTCCTGGTTCTGTCCCGCCGGCCAGACATTGGAGGAGATGTTCTCCGAGAAATAGCCCTTTTTCGCGAAGTCCTCATAGGCCTTTGCCACCTCCAGCACGGAGGGATCGTCCCATTTCCCGTTTTTCACGATCTCAGAGGCCTTTTCATAGCCGTTGATCCGGGAGAGATGGTAGCCGAACATGCTGAGGATATAGGCGTCATCCGATGTGATCGGGACATAGCCCTTGTCCTTCAGCTTCTGGCAGTCCTCTCCGAGCTCCTCCCAGGTCTTTGGGACCTCGCTGATTCCGGCCTCGTCGAAGAGGGACTGATTATAGAAGAAGGCGAAGACATTCGGCTGGTAGGGGATGGATTTCAGCTTTCCGCCTCCGACCTCCCGGCAGGCAGCGATGAGGCCCGCATTCGCACTTTTTTCGTAGTCATGGGATTTCGAGAGCTCCTCCAGATCCAGGATATAATCCCCCCAGGTTTTATTCACGCGGTCAATGTCCTCGTCGAAGAGATCGATCCTGCTCCCCGCATCGAGAGCCGGCTGCAGGCCCTCCCGGATTCCGGTCCTGCCCTTAAACTGCACGTCCAGCGGGATTCCCGTGTCCTTTGAGAACTTCTCCGCGGCCTCCCGTATGACCTTGCCCTGCGGTTCGGTGGCCTCCCACATGGACCAGTAGACGAGTCCCTTTCCGTCTTCTGAGGAAGAGTCGCTCTTCGCCTCCGAGGCATCCGCCTGTTTCTCCGCAGCCTTTTCCGTGGAGGCGGACTCCGTGCTTCCTCCTCCCCCGCAGGATGCGAGGGCAAGGCCTGTCAGAACTGCCAGGGCCGCCGCTCCAAGCTGTCTTTTTTTCATCATTTACCTCCCTGATTTTTGGCATAAACACGATATACAAGAGATTCTGCTACGCTCAGTATAGAAAATATGACGAAAAAATTCTTTGTACAATCCCGTCCATTCTTTGTATAATTGCAGTCATGGGAGCGGGCGGAAGGAGAGGATTGGCCGCGGCTTCTCGGAGAGAAAGTCCGTGCCGTAAGATGGCGCGGTTTTCTTTGGGGAAGGGCGGAGGAAGCGCCGGGAGAAGGAAAGGGAAAAAGGGAGGACGGAGGCCGGGAAGCAAGCGATGGAGATGCAGGAGGAAGAGAAGCGGGAAGAGCAGTATGAAGGGGTGCGGCTTTGCGACGTCATTTCAATCGAAGAGATTGTGTCCGTACATTATTTTCAATATAAGAGTAATTTCGCCTTCCCGGGGGAGTCCCATGACTTTTGGGAGCTGATCTGTGTGGATTACGGGGAGATCCGCGTCGTGGCCGGGGAGAGGGAGATCCCGCTTCGGCAGGGAGAGATGTATTTTCACAGACCGGGTGAGTTTCACAATGTCCTCACCGATGGAAGGATCTCTCCGAGTCTTGTGGTGATCGGCTTTTTCTGCCGCTCTTCCCCTATGGAGCGCTTTTCCGGGAAGCTTCTCTCCGTAGATGAGAGGGAGAAGGAGCTTCTTGGAAGGATCGTGCGGGAGGCTTCCTCCGTTTTTTCCGGGAGGATGGACGATCCCTATCAGAAAAAACTGCGTTTTTCCAGGAGGGCCCCCTTTGGCGGGGCACAGCTGATCCGCCAATATCTCTCGGAGCTTCTCATCTCTCTCTATCGGAGGAGCTTTTCCCGCGTCCCCGCAGAAAGGGGGAGGGGAGAGAGAGGGGAGAGAGGCGAAAGCTATCGGCGGATCGTTCGCTATATGGAGAGCCATATCCGGGAGAAGCTGACGATTTCCAGGATCTGCCGGGACAATCTGATAGGAAGCTCGCAGCTTCAGAAGATCTTCCGGAAGAATGCGGGGATCGGGGCGATAGAGCTTTTCTCCCGCATGAAGATCGAAGAGGCAAAGCGCATGATCCGGGAGGGGGGATGCAATATGACAGAGATCTCGGACCGCCTGGGCTATAGCTCCGTCCACTACTTCTCCCGCCAGTTCAAGAAGCTCGCCGCCATGTCTCCGACCGCGTATGAGAGCTCGATCCGCTCGCTGTCGGAGAAGCAGGGCTAGGGCTTTTCTTGGCGGAAGGAGGGCTTATTCCTACCCCCATTGATACAGGGCAAGCCGATTATTGTATTTTCGGAGGAGAGTGCCGATCAGACGGCTCAGGAATGTGGATTTTTGCATTTCGTCGGAGAAATTTGTTTCGGAGAGAAGATGGAAGGCGGGATTCATGCTCTCCAGCTCCCGGCCGTCCTCGCAGCCCCAGCCGAATTCAGCCTTGCTGTACCTTAGGGTATCGTGCCTTTTTTTATTCATGGAGCGCTGCCGCATCAGCTCTGCGGCGAGGAAACCCTTTGGGAAGCCCTTTTGGAGCGAGCGGAGGACCGAGCCGATCTGTTCCCTGGAAAAATACATGAAAAGCCCTTCCGCGACAGCAATTACCGGACGGTCCTTCGGGAAATCCTGAAAGCAATTCTCATCCATGATATCTTTGCTGAGAGTATGCTCTCTCTCCCGCTCGCAAAAGACCTTTTTTCTGACCTCGATGGAATCCGGAAGATCAATATTGTACCAGTCTATAGTCCCGTTATCCATCCTTGAGAAACGGTCATCCAGACCGCAGCCCAGATTCAGGCAGAGGGCGTTCGGGTATTGGGAGATCAGTTTTTTTACCGTGCTGTCAAAGAGGATGCTTCTTGCGACGACGCACTCATGCGTTATGAGTCTGTCCAGATTTTTCGGATCAATCTGCAGCTTCTCCATGATCTCTACTGCCTTGGGATCCTGAATTCTCGCATTTTTTCTCCGGCTCTCCGAAGCGCGCACTGCGAGGGGGATCAGCGCGGTTCCCTGAACATCTCCGAGCGTTAGATCCATAAGGACTCCTTTCTCTTCCTTGAATCAGCGTTTCCTTCATTCCATTCCATGATACACTCTCTGAAAATCGAGGTCAATGAAGAGCGGAATTTCTTGACAGGTCTTATTCCCCGTGCTATATTGTTCAAAATAAAAAAAGGAGGAAAGAAAATGAACAAAAGAATAGCAGAGAAGGGGAAGGACATTCGAAAAATCGACTGGGGAATCACTCTCATCCCTGTATTTTCTCTTCTCGTTCTCTCCGCTCTTTTCTTCCTTCTGCCGGAGGATTCCAACAGAGTCCTTTCGCAGATTCGCGCTTTCATTGGGGAGGAGTTCGGCGTCCTCTATCTGGCGCTCGGGCTTGGGATCTTTCTCTTCTCCCTCTGGCTGGCCTTCTCCGATATCGGGAAGCTGGTGCTCGGAGAGGTGGGTGAGAAGCCGAAATACAGCTTTTTTGCCTGGGGCTCCATGATGTTTACGGCGGGGCTTGCGGCGGATATCCTATTTTATTCCCTCTGTGAATGGATCCTGTATGCGAAGGATCCGCATATCGCGGAGCTCGGGACTGTGCAGGACTGGGCCTCCACCTTTACGCTCTTTCACTGGGGGCTGACTCCCTGGGCCTTTTACCTTGTGCTGGCCGCGGCCTTTGGCTTCATGCTTCATGTCAGACGGAGGGAAAGGCAGAGGTATTCCGAGGCCTGCCGCCCGCTCCTTGGGAAGCATACCGACGGAATGGCGGGACGGCTGATCGATCTCCTCGCGGTATTCGCCCTTCTCGCGGGGACGGCCACGACCTTTTCCGTCGCGACGCCGCTCATGTCGGAGGCTGTCCGAAGTCTCACGGGCACTGCGCTCCCTCAGAGAGAGATCACGATTCTCATCCTGATTTTGACCTGTATCGTCTATACCTATTCGGTGATGCGGGGTATGCAGGGGATCTCCTTCCTCGCGAAGACCTGCACCTTCCTCTTTTACGGGATTCTTCTCTATGTCCTTCTCTTCGGAGGAGAGTGCCGCTATATTCTGGAGACCGGATTTTCCGCAATCGGAAGACTCCTTCAGAACTTTCTCGTTCTCTCTACCGATTCCGATCCGACGAGGCGTACGGGCTTTCCGCAGAACTGGACGATCTTTTACTGGGCCTATTGGATGGTCTGGTGCGTAGCGGCCCCCTTCTTCATCGGCTCGATCTCCCGGGGGCGGACGATACGCCAGACGATACTGGGAGGCTATCTCTTCGGTGTGGGGAGCACCTGGATCAGCTTTATTATCCTCGGGAACTACTCTCTGGGCCTGCAGGAGCTTGGGAAGCAGAACCTCCTCTCCTTCTATGAAAAGAGCGCTTCTCTCTACGAGACGATCATCGTCGCTTTACGGAATCTCCCCTTTGCCCCGCTGCTCCTCGTGATCCTGATTCTCACAATGATCGCCTTTTATGCGACCTCCTTTGACTCTATCGCGCTGGTAGCTTCCCAATACAGCTATCGCAGGCTTCCGGATGGGGAGGAGCCGGCGAATTCCGTCAAAGGTCTCTGGGCTTTTCTCCTCATCCTCCTGCCCCTGGCCCTCGTATTCTCGGAGAGCTCGATGGCGAACCTGCAGTCTGTCTCCATCATCGCGGCCTTCCCGATCGGCTTCGTGATCCTCCTGATCTCTCTGAGCTTCTGGAAGGATGTGAGAAGCTATCAGGCAGAGCTCTCCGCATCCCAAAACAGCGGGGAGGAAGGAAGCGGAAAAGAGAGAAGCAGGATTCTCGAAGAGATAGAGAAAAGCGGGCGGATGGAGGACTCCCCCTCTGAAAAAGAGATCGAAGAGCTCATCGTGAACTGGGAGAGGGTCTACGGAGAGGCCTGAGACAGCGCGGCACTGCCCTTGCCCTTCTGCCGCTCTCCCGCCTGCTCCATCCAGAAGAGGACGCATTTCCTCCGGAAGCCGGGACAAAAATACATGATACCGCAAAAAATACAAAAGGGACGTTCCTTGCATAGACTTGACAGACGGGGTACAATGTGATTACAAGCGCCTAAGCGCATCCTCGCTCTCAGCGCTTGCGCGAAAGAGCGTGGATGC
>NZ_KI273135.1:0-2670 GCF_000469565.1 Oribacterium sp. oral taxon 078 str. F0263
CTATAGCTGTCGATCCGCTTTCCCTTCGGGATAATGATTATCCCGGCCCCTTTTGAGCCACCTGTCCGGACTTTGAGAGCCACCATTCCGGAGAATGGGAGCCACTGATTCCGGATTTTCAGAGCCGCTTTTGATGACCTTTATAATGGATGTGCACGCTTTTGCGTGACTACATTCAAAGGAGGTCACCATATGAGACCTAAGTATCGCGAGATCCTTCGGCTTAAGAGCCTGGGATTCAGTGAGCGGAACATCGCACATTCCTGCGGTGTCTCTCGCAACACTGTCAGCAAAGTCACGAATCGGGCGTCTGAGTTAAATATCTCATGGCCGCTCGATCACGGTATGACTGACAGCGCTCTCGAGGAACTCCTGTTCCCTCGGGAAAAGTCAGCAACAGACCGGCGTCTGCCTGACTATGATTACGTCCGCAAAGAACTTCTACGAAACGGTGTAACCAAGAAGCTTCTGTGGATCGAATACTGTGAGCTCTGCCGCCAGTCCGGAGACGAGCCGCTTATGTATTCCCAGTTCTGCGAATACATCCGCAAGGATGAGCAGAAACGGCGTGCTACTATGCACATCCCCAGAAAACCCGGTGAACAGATTGAAGTGGACTGGGCAGGCGATCCTGCTCACATCATCGATCCGGATACCGGCGAGATCACAGACTGCTGGCTGTTTGTAGGTGTTCTCACCTACAGCCAGTATACTTTCGTCGAAGCTTTCATGAATGAGAGGACAGGGAACTGGATCAAAGCCCACGTCCACATGTTCGAATTCTTTGGCGGCGTAACCCCGATGCTGGTGGCGGATAACTGCACCACCGCTGTCGATCACAAAAAGAGCGACTGGTATACACCGGTGCTCAATACGACGTATCACGAACTGGCGGAGCATTATAATACTGCGATTCTGCCGGCGCGTGTCCGCCGTCCCAAGGACAAACCGAATGTAGAGGGTTCCGTAGGCAAGATATCCACCTGGATCACCGCGGCACTGCGGAACGAGCAGTTCTTCTCACTGGCTGAACTCAACGAGGCCATCCGGAAGAAACTCGCCGCCTACAATGCCAGGCAGTTCCAGAAAAAGGAATGCAGCAGGCTCAGTCTGTTTCTTGGGGAAGAACAGCCACTACTGGCATCTTTGCCTGCCGCACCCTTTGAACTGGCCGAATGGAAGCAAGCCACCGTTCAGTTCAACTATCACATCTCAGTAGACGGTATGTACTACTCCGTGCCTTATCAGTATATCAAAGACAAGGTCGATGTGCGTGCAACAGACAGCACGATTGAAGTTTTCTATAACCACGACCGAATCGCTTCCCATCGCCGTTTATACGGCAGGGCCGGTCAGTATTCCACAGTCACAGCGCACATGCCCGAAGACCACCAGAAATATCTGGAGTGGAACGGTGACCGTTTCCGCAGATGGGCGGATCAGATTGGAACAAATACACGTAAGGTCGTAGACGCGGTCCTTACCTCCGGCAGGGTCGAACAGCAGTCCTACAGAAGCTGTATGGGACTGCTGAGGCTGGCGGAAAAGCATACACCGCAGCGCCTTGAAGCCGCTTGCGAACGTGCTCTTTCCTACAGCGGCCGGCCCAGCTACAAAAGTATCAAAAATCTCCTTGCTGCCATGAAGGCGGATCCGGAAGCGTTTGCTGCTCCGGAACAGGAGGAATAGACCAAACCGCGCGGCATTACCCGCGGCGCCAGATACTACGGAGGTAAAAGATCATGACCAACGAGAGCACCATCAACAAGCTGATTGAAATGCGCCTTACGACCATGGCCGATTCCTTCCGTATCCAGAAGGATGACGTCTCTATGAAGGACGTGCCGTTCGATGACCGCTTCGGCATGCTGGTCGATGCGGAATATACGAGCCGCAAAAACAACCGCCTGAAGAGGCTGATCAAAAGAGCCGAATTCGAACAGCCCGATGCCAGTATCGCCGCTATCGACTACCGTTCCGGTCGCAAGCTCAACAAAGACCTTATCGAACGGCTGGCAACCTGCGAATACATCACAGAGTATCGCAACATCTTCATCACTGGTGCAACTGGTAGCGGCAAGACCTACATGGCCTGTGCCTTCGGCATGGAAGCCTGTAAGAGGTACTATACTGTCAAGTATGTCCGCCTGCCCGACCTGCTTCTGGATATCCAGACAGCCCGTGATGATGGAACCTTTAAAACTGTGCTGAAGAAGTACACCAACCCGCTGCTACTGATCCTCGATGAATGGCTCCTTCTCCGTCTTAAGGAGGACGAGGCGAAAAATCTCTTCGAGCTGATCCACAAGCGTCGCAAAAGATCCTCGACAATCTTTTGCTCCCAGTTCCGAGAGAGCGAGTGGTATCAACAGATCTGCGGCGGTGAGAGCACTCTCGCCGATGCGATCATGGATCGAATCACTTACGATTCATACAAGATCGACATCGAGAGCGCTGATCCCTCCAAAGACATCTCCATGAGAAAAGTCTATGGACTGGATCCGGCCAAAGCAAGGTAACCTGTAAACTATAATTCACCGGGGTGGCTCCGAAAGTCCGGACAGGTGGCTCCCGCCACACCGGACAGGCGGCTCCCGCCACACCGGACAGGCGGCTCTGCCGCCCCGGAATAATCAGGGATAAAACGCCGGATCAGGCCATTGTGGTTCT
>NZ_KI273136.1:0-7236 GCF_000469565.1 Oribacterium sp. oral taxon 078 str. F0263
ATCCTCTCCCCTCTTCTGTCAATGCTTTTCTTTAACTTTTCTTTTCCCTCTCTATATCTTCCAGGGAAGTCCGGCTGCCGCAGAAAAGATGCGGGTGATGAGATTTGCCTCCCGGATATAGTTCAGCCAGCTTCCGGGGCGGCTGAATTGCTCCGCGACAGAGATACTCACAGGGTTTTCCGGGAGGAAGGAGAGGAGGATCAGCAAAAGCCAGAGATAAAACAGCCCCTGCAAAAGAGAGAGCAGAGCTCCCAGACTTCGGTTGATCAGACTCAGCCCGGGAGCCTCCGCGAGGAGATTCAGGAAGCGAAAGGATATCCCCATAAAGACCTTCACCAAAAGCAAAAGGATCAGAAAAAGAAGTGCTGAGATCAGGAGATTGGAGAGCTGCTCCGCAAGATACGAGCTCAGCTTGTCCAGTCCTATCATCCGATAGAGAATCTCCGCATTGGGATCTCCGGCTTCCGCTCCGCCAAGCTGCGGGAGGAGAGGGCGGATCCTTTCCTCCAGAAAGGCATTTGCCGCGCTGTTTTCTGCGAGGAGCTCCTTCACCCTGGGGAAAAGCGCCCTGCATATCAGAAAGCTTGTGACGGTCGGCAGGAAGGAAAAGAGCATCCGGATCAGACCGCTCTTCCAGCCATAATAAAACATGGCTGCCATTTCGGCAGCCACTGCCAGCTGTACCCAATTTTCCAGAATAATCTTTGCAAGATCCATCAACTGATAAAATTCTCCTCTCTCAGGATCAGCTTGTCATTCTTATCATACTTCGGGTGGAACATGCCGCTGAGCTTCTTTCCGATGGAGGGCTTCTCCGCGCGGTCCGCTGCCTCCTCGATGAGCTCCTCCGCGCTCTGCTTGTTGAGCGGGATTCCATCCTCCTGCATGAGCTCAATCCGCTCATACAGGGCGATTACCGTCTTTCCGGGCATGACGCAGTCAATGGAGCGCGCATATTCCTGTGCATATTCCGCAAACTCATCGATGCTGAGCTCCCTGTACTGCTCCGGAGTTCTCCGCTCTCTCGCTCCGCTCTCCTCCGGCTTCTCGATCCGCCTGGTATTCTCATTCTCTGCCGCGATCTCCTCCAGAGGGACTCTGGGGCGTTCCTCCTCCGCGGGCTTTTCCCGTTGGACGCTCCTCTCCGCGCGCTGCGGGAAGACCTCGATCTCCCGTTTTTCTTCCGCTCTGTCATACGGCCTCGTCGGACGCTTCTCCTCCTCCGCGGGCTTCTCAGGCTCCTTTTCTTCCTTTGGCTCTGCGTTCAGATCGACATCCTCGAGGAGCTCCTCCTTTTCTTCTTCCTCTTCCTCCGCCTTTTTATCGGAGACAAGATCAAATTTTCGGATAAAGAGCGGCCGGTCCTCCGCCATCCGGTCAAAGGCATCCAGCAGATCCACCAGGACCACGGAGGCGGAATCCGAGAGCTGATCCAGGTATTCGGAGATCTCATCCACCACAGAGTATTTCAGCTCCCCCGCGTGCTCAATGATGAGATCCCTCCCGCGAAGGCGGGGAAGAAAGGTTTTAAAGCCCTTCTCATTCAGCTTCTCCGCCGTGGTCTTCGCCACCTTATAATCCAGCCCGTACTTTTTGTGGAAGAAACGGATCTCATCCACCGCGATGCGGAAGCCGTCCTCGGGAGAGGCGGCCTCGATAATCATATGATAGTTGTGCTTCTCTTCCTCGGGTTCTCCGGAATCAATCTCCTCGATTTCCTCCTCGGTCTTCTCCTCCGTTTCTCCCGCGCTTTTCTCCGGCTCCCTGGCGGAAGAGAGCGGGGCGGAAGGCTCCTCCCTCTCTTCCTCTTCCTCCGTCTCCCCTTCGGAGGGCTGCTTCTTCGGGCTATCCTCCTCCTTCTCTGCGCTCTCTGCCTCTTCCTCTTCTTTTTCGTCCTCAGAGGGCGCGCCGCTCCCGTCCTCCCCTTCCTTTTCCTCTATCACTGCCTCCTCTTCCGAAGGCTCCTCCTTCTCCCTTTGCTCATTGGGCCTTCGAAAGGCTGCCGCCATCTCCTTCTTTGCCTCTTCCTCGGAGACCGGCTCCGCCGCCTCCGGAACGGCATTATTTCCCAGGAAGTCCGCGCCTTCCAGATCATAGTCCTCATTGGGCTCATACTTCATGGAGACCTGGCGAAGCTTATCCTCGTACTTTTCTCGGTTCTCCTCCAGATCCAGCTGTTCCTTTGTGAGAGGCTGATAGCGGCGCTTCAGCTCCATCGCCTTGTCCACATATTTCCCGAGCCCGAAGAGAAGCATGATCTTGTCGCAGGTCCGGATGCATTCCGCTTCCTTTTCCGCGTCCGCGTAGAGCTTTGCGAGCTCATAGAGCCATTTTTCATCGACCTCCTCGGAGCTGTACTGCTCCAGGGAACCGATAAGCTGCTCCGGCTTCGCGCCCTTTTTCTTCAGGATCATATAGCGGAGAAGATACTGGCGGGGATCCTCCGGGCTCAGCTCGCAGAAGTCCCGATAGAACTCCATCGCGGCATCCAGATCCCCTTCCTTTACGGAGATCTCCGAGAGACGGAAGAGAAAGCGCTTCCCGACGGGCGCTCTGTCATAGGCAAGCATGAGAATGTCCCTCGCTTCCTGGTATTCACCATTCCGCTCGTAGATATCCGCGATAGAGGAGAGGAGGTTTGCGTTCCGCACCCGATTCCAGTCGATGCTGTCCGCGATCTGCATCGCCGTCCTGTAATCTCCCTCCTCTGTCAGTTTTCTGATCCGCTCTGCTCTGATATTAAACTCATTCTTGTCCATAAATCTCTTTCGGCCCTTGTCCTTTCCCTCCCTGGCTCCGGGAGCGCTGCCCTTGGGAGGCGCTGAGAAAAGCGTTCTCCGCATCGGGTCCGTACTGCCGCCCGCGGCTCTTCCTCCTCTCCTGCATGTCCGTCCCCGTCCCGGGAAAACGGACGGCTCCGCCCGGACGGATATCCCTAGAGTATCACTCTCCCATCCAGCGCGCGGAGCAATGTCACCTCATCTATATTCTCAATATCACCTCCGACCGGAACCCCGGAGGCGATTCGGCTCAGCCTGATCCCGCTCGGCTTAATCAGCTTCGTCAGATAGGTCGCCGTCGTCTCTCCCTCCAGCGAGGAATTGGTGGCGATGATGACCTCATCCACCGGCTTTTGCAGGCGCTGCATGAGCTCCTTTAAGCGGATATCCTCCGGCCCGATCCCAAGCATCGGCGAGATCGCGCCGTGCAGCACATGGTAGACACCGCGGTATCTTCCCGTCCTCTCGTAGGCTCCCATATCTCTCGGATTTTCCACAACCATGATCTGTCTGTGGTTCCGCTCCTCCGAGGCACAGACCGGACAGAGCTCCGAATCCGTGATCGTAAAGCATTCCCTGCAGTAGCGGATATTCTTCTTCGCGGAGAGGATGGATTCCGAAAGCGCCTCTGCCTGCTCCAGCGGACCGTTGATGATGTAGAAGGCCAGCCTCTGCGCGCTCTTCACTCCCACACCGGGAAGACGGGAGAGCTCTGTCACGAGTCTTGCGATATCCTTCGAGAAATATTCCATCCTAAATGCCCAGACCTCCGCCGATATCTCCGATCTTCTTCTGGGAATCTTCCTCCATCTCCGAGAGCGCCTGATTGCAGGCTGTGATAATCATGTCCTGCAGGGTCTCCACATCCTCCGGATCCAGTGCGTCCTTGTCGATCGAGAGCTTGGTGATGCGCTTCTCTCCGGAGACCGTGACCTTCACCGCTCCTCCTCCGACCTGCGCGCTGTACTCGGTCTTCGCGAGCTCCTCCCGGGTCTCCTCCAGCTTTTTCTGCATCTTCTGATACTGCTTCATCAGATTATTCATATTCATCCCCGGCATTCCCCCGGAGAAATTCCCGTATCTGGCCATGGTCCTGATTTCCTTCCTCTCTCTCTTTCTCCTCAAAGCTTCCGTCCGCGGCTTCCTCTACCGTCTCCACCGGAAAATGAATCCGCTCAAGATCCGATTCCATCACATAGACCGTGCTCTCTTTGCTCCCGTCAGAAGAATTCTCAACCTGGAAATGAATCTCCCTCTGATATCTCCCGGCGACGAGAGCCTCGATCTCGGAAATCGCCTCCGGCTCTGAGATGATATTATAGCTTGCTTTACTTTTTGTCGCAATGACCATTCCGGACTTTCCCCTTGCGGGGTAGACCCGGGAATTCAGAGCGGCGTTTCGAAGCGGCCCCCCGGAGAGCTCCCGGGAAAGATTCCCCCACTCGCGTTTTAAAAGCATGAGGTCCTCATACTGCGCCCGCGGAAGCGAAACTGTCTTTGGCTCCTTCTCCTCCCCATCGGAAATTTCTGCCCCGGCAGGGCCTTCCGGCTTCCTCTCTTCCCTCCTGGTCGGCGGGCAGAGACTGATTTGGCGTGTCAGATCGGCGATCCTCGCATTGATCCCCTCCGGGGAAATATCGGTCTCCGGATAGGCGAGCTTTATGAGCTCGATCTCGATCAATACCCTCTTCTCCGGGGAATAGCGAAGCTGATTGATGAGCTCGGAGAGCCTTCTGATATAGCGGAGAAGCTCATCCGTACTGAAGAGCTCCTTATCCTCCAGGAGCCTCTGAAAATTCTCCTTTGAGAGATCCACAAGACCGCTCAAATCCTCCACCGTCTTTGCGAGCAAAAGATTTCTCACATAATAAAGGAAGTCCGAGAGAAACTGTGAGAGCTCCCTTCCCTGCTCGATGAGCTCGGAAAGGAGAGAGAGTGCCGAGCGGATTTCCCTCGCGGAAAGAGCGCGGATCAGCTCGGAAAAAACGGAGCTGTCCACCGCCCCCAAAATCTTAAGCGCATCCTCATAGCTGATCTCCCGGTCGAACTGAAAGGCAGAACACTGATCCAAAAGACTCACCGCATCCCTCATCGAGCCGTCCCCTACTCTTGCGATATAGGAGAGCGCCTTCGGGGAAACAGGAATTCCCTCCGCTCCCGCGATCTCCCCGAGGCGCTCCGCGATGACCTCCGAGGAAATCCTCCGAAAGTCATAGCGCTGGCAGCGGGAGAGTATGGTGATCGGGAGGCGATTCGGTTCTGTCGTCGCCAGAATAAATACCACGTATTCCGGGGGCTCCTCCAGCGTTTTCAAAAAAGCATTGAAGGCAGCCGCGCTCAGCATATGGACCTCGTCAATGATGTAAACCCGGTACCTCCCGGAGACCGGCGGGTATTCGACCTGCTCTCTGATCTTTCGGATATCCTCAACGCCATTATTGCTCGCGGCGTCCATCTCGAGTACATTCATGCTGGATCCGCTGAGGATCTCTTTACAGCTTCTGCAAAGATTGCACGGATTCCCATCCTGCGGATTTTCGCAGTTCACCGCCCTCGCAAAGATCTTTGCGGCAGAGGTCTTCCCCGTGCCGCGGGTGCCGCAGAAAAGGTAGGCGTGTCCGATCTTTCCGCTCCGCACCTGATTTCTGAGCGCTTCCGTGACCGCTCCCTGTCCCTTCAGCTCCTCGAAATCGCGGGACCTCCATTTCCGATAAAGTGCTGTATACAAACTCTTCCTCCGGCTCTCAGATCTCGTCCCCGAAGGAGATCCCCAGCATCCTCGCCTCCGCTACGATACTGGATTTCGGGTCCACCGTCTTCAGCTTCCCGGCGATCTCCGAGAGAGGGACGGAAACCAGTTCATTATTGACCAGCGCGACCATCTTTCCGTACTTTCCCTTCTGAATGAGCTTCGCCGCGGCCGCGCCGACCCTCGTCGCAAATACGCGGTCATAGGGTACCGGCTGACCACCCCTCTGCGTGTGCCCCGGCACCGTCACCCTCACCTCTGCCCCCGTCCTCTGCTCGATCTGCTTTGCGAGCTTGTAGGAGACGGAGGGATAGAGTCTGAGATCCTCGGCGAGCTTCTTCTTTAACTCCTTCTTCGTGAGCTTTGCCTCCGACTTTGAGATCGCCCCCTCGGCGATCGCGACGATGGAGAAGCGGGAGCCGCTCCTGTGGCGCTCCGCGATCTTCTTGCAGACAGACTCCAGATCATAGGGGATCTCGGGGATGAGAATGATATCGGCTCCCCCGGCCATTGCGGAATAGAGCGTGAGAAAACCCACCTTATGGCCCATGATCTCGACGATAAAAACTCTTCCGTGACTTGCCGCCGTCGTATGGATGCAGTCGATCGCATTCGTCGCGACCTGGACGGCGGAATAAAAGCCGAAGGTCATATCCGTCCCATAGAGATCATTGTCAATCGTCTTCGGACAGCCTACAATATTGAGCCCCTCCTCTGAGAGGAGATTCGCGGTCTTCAGGGAGCCGTTCCCCCCGAGGACCACGAGGCAGTCCAGACGGAGCTTCCGATAGCTGTGCTTCATGGCCTCCACCTTGTCGAGACCATTCTCATCCGGCTCACGGATCAGCTTAAAGGGAGTGCGGCTTGTCCCAAGTATGGTGCCTCCGCGGGTCAGAATGCCGGAAAAATCCGACTTTTCCATCTTCCGATACTCGTCATAGATCAGGCCCCGGTAGCCATCCAGAAAACCATAGATTTCCAGATCCTCATAAATTCCGTAGAGAGACTTCGCGACTCCCCGCATCGTAGCGTTCAAAGCCTGGCAATCCCCGCCGCTGGTCAAAAGTCCCACTCTCATCTAAAACCCTTCCTTTCCGAGCCTCGCTCAGCCGCTCCCCCGCCAACAGGATAACAGCTTGATTATAGCGTTTTGCTATCGAGCTTGCAATATCGTTGTCCTCCGGCTCCCTGCCGCCATTCTCTTCTCAGAGCTCGTAAGGCATTCTCCATTGACTCCGAACATGAAAGCTTTAATTTGGATTTACTGTGTGAAAGGAAGCTCTCTGAAGCGATCTGAAGCTCTCTCATCCAGAGCACAGGATGAAACAGCCGGAGGCATTTCCATGCATCCGGCTTTAACGACGGGCCGCTTTTCCACAGGCTGAAACTTTAAAACAGGAAGAAAGAAGAAAAAAGTGTGAGCAGCCGCATCACAAGGATTTTTCCTCAAAAAAAGATCTCCCAGGCTATGGGAGATCTATCGTTGCGGGAGTAGGATTTGAACCTACGACCTTCGGGTTATGAGCCCGACGAGCTACCAGACTGCTCCATCCCGCGCTGTAAGTGATGGATGGGGGTGGATTCGAACCACCGAAGTCAGTGACAACAGATTTACAGTCTGCCCCCTTTGGCCACTCGGGAACCCATCCATATATTATGAGAAAACTCATAAGCGACCCGGATCGGAATCGAACCGACGACCTCCGC
>NZ_KI273137.1:0-37120 GCF_000469565.1 Oribacterium sp. oral taxon 078 str. F0263
TCCGAGTCTGCCTGATGGCAGACTTCTGCGCTTAAAAAACATTCGCATTCCGGCTTGCCGCCCTGCCGACCGGTCGATCCATAAACAGGCCGTCTGCCGCCCCGGCGTTTAGCGATCTGGTTTCTCAAGATCGCTTATGCGCCGCTGGCCGCGGCAGTCGGAGCGAGAGCGTCCTGCGTTGGATCGGCCGGTCGGCAGATACGGCGCCAAAAACACTTGCATTTTCTACTGTATTAGAGTATACTAAAGTTCGCAAGCATAGTAAGTGTACTAACTAATCAATCGAAGAAGGAGGATTTATTATGGCGGGTACCGTGAGTGTGAACTTCAGTCTGGACAGGGATATTTATAATCAGTATAAGAGGATTGTTTCCAATCATGGAGAGAATGTGAAGGGAAATCTCGTGAGACATATGCAAACCGTCATTCGCTACGGCATACCCAATTCGGAGACGCTGGAAGCAATCGCAGAGGTTCAGGCTTTGAAGAGGGATCCGAACAAAAAGAGCTATGGAAGCTTTTCGGAGATTTTAGAGGATATGGACGAATGAGCTTATATAGAATCGTCCAAACCACACATTTTAAAAGGGATCTGAAAACGGCAAAAAAGAGAGGTTATGACCTGAGACTGATTGCTTCAGTGGTTGATGCACTTGCCGCGGGAGAAGTCTTACATAAGAAATATAACGATCACGGTTTATCCGGGAGCTATACTGGGTGCAGAGAATGCCATATCACTCCGGACTGGCTTTTGATCTATGAGATTGAGGGAAACGAGTTGATTTTATATTTGACCAGAACGGGTACACACAGTGATTTGTTTTAGAGGCAAAGAGCAGCGGGGGGCGGAAATTTTTTGAGCCCCCGCTGTGGATTGCCGTCCACTGGAAAAATGTGGATAAGTCAGGATTGTATTTTTAAAATACAATCCTGACTTTTTGCGAAGAAATGAAAAAGACGCGAAAAAGCCATATTCTAAGCGCGTGGAAAGGATTTCCCGAAAAAGAAAAAATGAGAAAGGCTTGACATAGGATTTGTCCACGTTATCCACAGGGATGTGGATAAATCCGGTGGATAAAGTTGTGGAGCAGTTCGATTGCCCGCGGCGCCCTGCTGTGCTATCATCGGCTTATGTGAGGAAGGGGAGGGCAGGTGAAGAAGATGAAGAGAGAGATCAGAGACCGTCTGGAGATTCGCGCGACCTGCGTGTCCAATGATTTTCTGGATCGCTTCATGGCGGAGGCGAACGGAGATTATGTGAAGGTCTACCTGTATCTGCTCCGGCATGGGGGAGAGGGATTCAGTGTGAAGGAGGCGGCGGACGCCCTGAACCTGACGGACAATGATATCAAGAGGGCGGTGAACTACTGGGAGAAGCAGGGCATCTACTCGGACGGCTCTTCTCTCCGGGTGGAGAAGGAGATCCGGACGGAGGAGGACATCGCCTGCTCTGAGGAGGTGCTCAGAAGATCGGAGGAGTCCGAGAGGAGGAGTCGGGAGGAGAGCCTCTCCGGCACAGTGGACCATGTGAAGGATGACGAGGAGTTTGCCGGCATCCTCTTTGTCGCAAAGCATGTGCTTCCCGCGCTTCCCAGTCCGAAGCAGGTGGAAACCCTGGAGTTTATGTACCGGGAGCTTTCGATGAAGGCGGAGCTCATCGAGTTTTTGCTGGAGTACTGCGCGGGACTTGGCAAGACCTCTGCGCGCTATATGGAGACGGTCGCGATCAACTGGCATGAGCAGGGGATTCAGACGATGCGGCAGGCGCAGCAGCTTGTGAAGGAGTTCTCCGAGAGAAAACGGGGGAGAAAGACGGGGAAGGCGGGAAAGCCGAATCCGTTCCTGAATTTTCCGCAGTCCGAGGTGGACTATGACAGTCTGGCGAAGAAAAAGCTGATGGGACGGTTCTAGGATGGGGCTTGCCAATTCTCAATACAGTAAAATCATGCGGGTCTACGGGGAGAGGCAGCTAAAGAGCTACCGGGAGCTCTCCGAGCGCCAGGAGAGGGCCTACCGAAGGGCCCCGCGGCTTCAGGAGCTGGACCGGGCGGTAGGGGAGGAGTCCGTGAGGGCGGCAGAGGCGATGCTCGCCGGGGATCGGACGAAAAAGCGGGAGCTCCGCCGCAGGATTTCCGAGATCGGAGAGGAGAGGAAGAGGGTCCTTCTGGAGAACGGCTTTCCGGAGGATATGCTGGAGCTTCAGTACATCTGTCCGGACTGCCGTGACACGGGCTTTATCCGGGGGAAAAAATGCCACTGCTTTCTTTCTCTGCAGCGCCGCCTCCTCTATCGCCAGTCCAATGTGGAGGAGATCGTCGGG
Organism: Oribacterium sp. oral taxon 078 str. F0263; assembly: GCF_000469565.1. Classification (NCBI taxonomy): domain Bacteria; kingdom Bacillati; phylum Bacillota; class Clostridia; order Lachnospirales; family Lachnospiraceae; genus Oribacterium; species Oribacterium sp. oral taxon 078. The sequence goes on from NZ_KI273137.1 coordinate 2,321, forward strand.
AGAGAGAACTTCAGACACTTCGATCTCTCTGTCTTTGACGACCGGGAGCCGATCCCGGAGGCAAACGGGAGGACGAGCCGCGAGTACATGGGCTCCGTACTTCGCTTCAGCAGGGACTGGTGCAGGAAATTCCGGGAGGAGAGAGGAAATCTGATCCTGATGGGAAAGACCGGGACGGGGAAGACCTTTCTCATGAACTGCATCACAAAGGAGATCCTGGATCAGGGCTTCAGTGTCATTTATCTCTCCAGCACGGATCTCTTCGAGAGTCTTTCCTACCGGAGGAAGGAAGAGAATGAGGAGGAGCAGGGGCAGGGGGAGGCGGCGCTGGAGGCGGACCTCCTCCTGATCGATGATCTCGGGACGGAGCTTTCGAACAGCTTCACCGCTTCGAAGCTTTTTTATGTGATTAACCAAAGGATGGTCATGAAGCGCTCCACGATCCTCTCCACCAATCTGAACTTCGGGGCGATCCGGGATACGTATTCGGACCGCGTGGTCTCCCGCCTCATGTCGGAGGACTATGATATTATCCCGCTCTACGGGAGGGATCAGCGCATTCCCTCCTGAAAGTCCGAAGGAGGGGGAGAGCAGCCCTTCCATGGGATGGTATTCATGAATTTTCACCACTGCCTGCCATTGCTTTGAGAGGAGAAAAAAGATGTCTGATTCCAGAACGTCCGAGTTCATCGAGAGGATTCCGGTCGGTCCGCTGGCTTTGATGCCGCTTCAGTCCATAGAGACCCTGGGAGAGAGAGTCAACCGCTACCTCGCCGCGTGGAGAGCGGAGCGGGAGAGTGAGCACAAGCACACGATCGCCTTTAATGGCTATCAGAAGGACAATTACATTGTTCCGACGAAGATCAGCCGCTTCGGCACGGGGGAGGCGAAGGGGGAGATTCTGGAGACTGTGCGCGGCGTGGACATCTATTTCCTTGTGGATGTCATGAATTACTCCATCACCTATTCGATCTTCGGCCATGTGAATCATATGTCTCCGGACGATCATTACGCGGATCTGAAGAGGCTGATCGCGGCGACCACCGGGAAGGCGAAGCGGATCAATGTCATCATGCCCTTTATGTATGAGTCCCGCCAGCACAAAAGATCCGGCAGGGAGTCCCTGGACTGCGCGATGATGCTGCAGGAGCTCCACAGCATGGGAGTGGAGAATTTCATCACCTTCGACGCGCATGATCCGAGGGTCATGAACGCGATTCCGAGGGATTCCTTTGACAATGTCTCCTGCAGCTACCAGTTTATCAAGGCCCTCCTCCAGAATGTCCCCGACCTGGATATCGACAAGGACCATATGATGATCATTTCGCCGGACGAGGGAGGGATGAAGCGCGCCATCTACTATGCCAATGTGCTGGGGCTGGATATGGGTATGTTCTATAAGAGGAGAGACTATACCCAGGTTGTGAACGGGAGAAATCCGATCGTCGCCCATGAGTTCCTGGGGAGCGATGTCGCGGGGAAGGATGTCATCATCATCGACGATATGATCTCCTCCGGGGAGTCTCTCATCGACACCGCGAAGGCCTTGAAGGAGCGGAGGGCGAAGAGGGTCTATGCCTGCTGTACCTTCGGGCTTTTCACAAACGGTCTGAATAAGTTCGATGAGGCCTGTGCGGCCCGCACGCTGGACGGCGTGCTCACGACGGATCTGATCTATCAGACGCCGGAGCTCCTCAGCAGGAAGTGGTATATCGGAGTCGGCATGGCGAAGTATGTCGCGCTCCTGATCGATAATATGAACCATGATATGTCGATCTCCGCGATTTTGGATCCGGTAGAGAGGATCAACGAAAGGCTTCAGGCTTACAGAAAGAAGCGGGCCATGGAGAACGAACAGATCAGCATGGAGCTCGAGTAGGAGAGACGGGGAGAAGAGAGAGGAAAGGGAGGGGGCGGAGCTTGGAGGAGAGAGAAAAGCTTTTCTTTAGGAAGACGGAGCGCTTTGGTCTCCTTCTCTCTCTCCTTGTGATCCTGATCCATGCGGTGAATCTCGCGGGGAGCGCGCAGGAGCTCGCGGCGCTCTCCCGCTCGGCGCCGCCCCTTTCCCCGGTCTCGATCGAGCAGTTCTTCAGCGGGGAGATCGGGCAGACCGCGGTTCCCGCCTTTTTTATCCTAAGCGGCTATCTTTTCTACCGAAAGCTCCAGAGCTTTTCCGGGATCTTCGATAAGTGGAGGCGGCGCTTCCGCTCACTCATCATACCCTACGGCGCCTGGAATACCCTCCTCTACCTGTTCTATGCCCTGATCGGAAGGGCGCCCGTAAGCCTCCGAGCTCTCAGCGATGCGGCGGTGAACTACCGCTATGAGCCGGTCTTTTGGTATCTCTATCAGCTCATCCTGCTCACGGCGCTGGCGCCCCTTTTCTTTCTCTTTCTGAGAAAGCGCCTCCTCTCCGGCCTTTTTTTGCTGCTTCCGCTCTTTTTGATTTTCCGGGGCATTGACCTTCCTCTTTTAAATGAAGATGCGCTCTTTTACTACCTGCTCGGCGGAGCTCTTTCCCGGAATCTCCCCTCCCTTTTTGAGGGAGGGGAGAGGGGGAGGCAGAGGCTTCTCGCCGCCTTCCTTTTGCTTTTTGCCGTCGTCCTTCGGATTCTCGTAAGGAGAAGCAGCGAGGCGGGTTCTCTCCCGGAGATCCTGCTCTTTACGGTTTTGTTTCGGGCCGCTCTCCCGCTTTCCCTTTGGTTCTGCCTTCCCTCGCCGGGGGAGGGAGGAGCAGAGCACAGAGGGCTCGGATTTTTTCTCTATGCCTTTCACTATCCGGCGGCAAGACTCTATGCGGCTTTGATCCGGCGGCTCGGGATCTCGGGGGATTGGATCCTTCTCCTCCTCTTCTTTCTGCTCCCGCCGCTCTGTCTCCTTCTGGCCATGGCCTTGACCCGTTTTCTCCGGAGGAGGCTTCCGCGGGTCTGGGAGATTTTCTCCGGGGGGAGATAAGCTTTCTCTGAATTTATCCAGGGAAACACGGATTCAATCAGAAAAATCACGTGCCAACGGGCGTGATGCCGCAAAAGCGTGCGGAACGCCGGCACTTAATGAACATAAGTGCAAAGAAGTGTGAATTTGGTACCGCTGCGCGGAGCCTCGAACGAGAGTGTCTTTTGAGTCACATGAGTCATGGATAAATCAGTATTTCCCTAAGAGCCTGAGATGGGGCTATATTCTGACGGTGGAATCGAATCATAGGATGGGGGATGGATGGGATGTTTCTTTCGGATGGATGGAAGGACTATGAGCTGATCGACTGCGGATCGGGGGAGAAGCTTGAGCGCTGGGGGCGCTATCTTCTCCGGCGCCCGGACCCGCAGGTCATCTGGCAGACAGAGAGAGAGGATGAGAGATGGAGGAAGCCAAACGCCCGCTACCGAAGATCCTCAAGGGGCGGAGGGGACTGGGAGTTTTTTGATCTTCCGAAGCAGTGGAGGATTTCCTATACACTTGGCTCCGGCACACACGGCGGGAAGGCGCTTCTTGCTCTTTCCGAGGAGGAGAGGAAACTCTCTTTTCAGCTTAAGCCCTTTGCCTTTAAGCATACCGGGCTTTTTCCGGAGCAGGCGGCAAACTGGGAATGGTTTTCCGAGCGGATCCTCCGGGAGAGAGAAAGGCGGGAGAAAAGAGGGGACGGGAGAGAGCTGGAGGTCCTGAACCTCTTCGCCTATACCGGGGGAGCGACACTTGCCGCTGCAAAGGCGGGCGCGCGCGTTACGCATGTCGACGCCGCAAAGGGCATGGTTCTCTGGGCGAAGGAGAATGCGGACTGCTCCGGCCTTAAGGACGCGGGCATCCGCTGGCTCGTCGATGACTGTCGGAAATTTGTCGAGCGGGAGATCCGACGGGGCAAGCGCTACGACGGCATCATCATGGATCCCCCCTCCTACGGGAGAGGACCGAAGGGGGAGATCTGGAAGCTGGAGGAGGCGATCTACCCTCTCATCGCGCTCTGCGCGAAGCTTCTGGATTCCCGCTCCGATTTCTTTCTCTTAAACAGCTATACCACGGGGCTTCAGCCCGCGGTCATGCAGTATATGCTCTCTCTTCTTCTGAAAAGGAAGCTTGGGGGGAGGGCGGAGGCCGATGAGATCGGACTTCCCGTCACAAGGAGCGGGCTCTCTCTCCCCTGCGGCTGCCGGGCGCTTTGGTACCGGGATGCGGAGGGCTCTCCGTAAGGGAATCGTCGTCTTGTATCGTTTCGAGAGGTATTGTATAGTATAGGGGCAGTGCGGGCGGCAGTTTCTGTCCGGAGGGCATGCGGAGCAGAGGGAAATGCGGAGGCCGGGGCGGGAATTTCGAGGCTTTTCGAGGATTCCGGGCGTTCGGACAGTTGGAGGCAAATATGAGAAAGAGATGGGCGGATTTTCTGATTTTGGCGGCGGCATTGGCTTCCGCGGCGTCATTCTCCGCGTCTGCGGCGCAGTGGTCGACGAACAGCACGGGGCAGCAGATCTATGTCAATGACAATGGAAGCACAGTGACCAATTCCTGGATCAAGGCGGACAGCGACGGAGCGACGATCTGGTACTATGCGGGAGCCGATGGGACGCTTCGAAAAGACGGCTGGCAGAGAGTGGGGGAGGATTACTACTATTTCGATGCCAGCGGGAAGATGCAGACAGGATGGGTAGATAATTATATGTATTACTGCGATCCGCAGAGCGGGGCGATGAAAACCGGCTGGAGAGAGCTCCCGCTTCCGGATGCCCTGACGGCCGATGGCAAGGCGAAGGGGGGGAGCTACTGGTTTTACTTCAGCACGAAGGACGGCGAGAAGTTCCACGCGGGAAGTAGCGAGACGGTGACAAAGACGATCGACGGCGCGGTCTACGGCTTTGATGAGAACGGAGTGATGGTCACGGGCTGGGCGGAGACGGAGAGTACGTCTCCGGATATCGCCGGATATATGTACTTTTCGGAGAAGGCGACGGGCTCCCTCAAGCTCGGGCAGCGCATCGCCGGCACCTGGTATGCCGCGGTGGGTCCGAATAAGGAGGACGGGAGCGGAAATGTAGAGTGGTTCTACCTGAAGAGCAACGGACATCCGGCGGCGGGAAGCGCGGATATCTACGATGTACAGAGGATCAACGGGAAGCGCTACCTCTTCAACGATAAGGGAAATCCCGTCTACGGCATTCAGAGGGGGAAGAGCGCGGAGGATGGCCCGGACAGCTATTATTACTGCGGAAGCTCCAAAAACGACTGTTCCGTAAAGACCGGAAAGATGACGCTCACGCAGGACAATGGGGAGAGAATCTCCTGCTACTTCGAGAGCAGCGGAAAGGGGCTTACCGGAGTCAGGGATAATTCTCTCTATTATAACGGTAAGCTCCAGAAGGCCGAGAAGGACATCCGCTACCAGAAGGCCACGCTCCCCAATGGGACCACCTATGTGGTCAATGAGAACGGGCGAATCATGAAGAACCGGAAAAATTATAAGGACGGAAACGGCATCAAGTGGACGAGTGACGCCTCGGGAAAGCTGGTTCAGGATGAGGGGCTTGAGGCGCTTGAGCTGAGCTCTCCGGAAATCACGGATCTAAGCTGAAAACGCGGATTCCTTAGAGAAGGGCATGCCGGTTTAAGTTTAAATGGGAGAAACGCCGCTTTGCGAGAAGCAGGGGAGCCTCCCCGAGAGAGGGACTAAGATAAGAGAAAGAGAGGCCGCAGGCCCGAGGCGGATGGGCAGGCGGAATATCCGGGATTCTGTGGCTGAAAGATCTCCGCGGACCGCTCCTTCGGAGCGGGAAAGAACGGGAAGGGAAAAGAAAGAGGAAAGATCGGGGGCGGAGCCTTTTGGCTCCGCCCTTTTCCCGGGAAAAGGGAGCTGCCGGGACAGACACGCCCGATTTCGTGTAAATTGTTCAAAAAAAAGTGCAATCAGGGCGAGAAAGCGCTTGAAATCGAGCTTTCTCTATGGTATCGTAATATGCGCTGTGACAGGATAGCGTTGAAACGAGAGATTGCTTTCCGGCGAAATCCGCATGGTATAAGCCGTGGAAGAGAACTCCGTGGAGCGAATGTCAAGTTAGAAAACTGACGGCAGGTCACTGTACTACAATTCAATCCGCCCTACAGCAGGCGGAGCTGTGTGTCTGAACTATGACACGCACGGACACGTGTACAGTCACCGACTTATCGTCAAAATTTCGATAGGAGGCGACTTTTTTTATGGCAGGTCAGGTAATGAGAATCACCCTCAAGGCGTATGAGCACAGCCTTGTGGACGAGTCGGCGGCAAAGATTGTGGAGAGCTGCAGGAAGACCGGAGCACAGGTCTCCGGACCGGTACCCCTTCCCACGAGGAAGGAGGTCGTGACGATCCTCCGCGCGGTGCACAAGTACAAGGACTCCAGAGAGCAGTTTGAGCAGAGGACGCATAAGAGGCTGATCGATGTCATCAGCCCGAACCAGAAGACCATGGATGCGCTTCAGAGACTGGAGATGCCGGCCGGCGTATTTGTCAACATCAAGATGAAGGCAAAATGATTCTAGTATGAACCCTTCGGGGTTCCGCTGTAGAAAGGAGAAAAGATGAAGAAAGCGATCCTCGCAATTAAGGTGGGCATGACACAGATCTGGGATGAGAACGGTATTCTGATCCCCGTGACGGTGCTCCAGGCAGGACCCTGCGTGGTGACGCAGGTGAAGACGCTTGAGAATGACGGCTATAAGGCGGTTCAGGTGGGATTCCAGGACAAGAGAGAGAGGCTTGTAAACCGGCCGGAGAAGGGGCAGTTCGACAAGGCGGGCGTGCCCTGCAAGAGATTTGTCCGCGAGTTCCGCTTCGAGAATTCCGAGGAATATAAGCCAAAGGACGAGATCAAGGCGGATATCTTCGCCGCGGGAGACAAGGTCGATGTGACGGCGGTCTCCAAGGGAAAGGGCTTCCAGTCCGCGATCAGAAAGTACGGCCAGCACAGAGGACCGATGGCGCACGGCTCCAAGTTCCATCGCCACCAGGGCTCCAACGGAACCTCCGCGACACCGTCGAGAGTCCTTCCGGGGAAGGGGATGCCCTCTCACATGGGCGCGGTCAGAGTGACGACGCAGAACCTCAGCGTGGTGAGAGTGGATGCCGAGAACGGGCTGATCCTGATAAAGGGAGCGGTTCCGGGACCGAAGAAGGCGCTTGTTACCGTAAAAGAAGCGGTAAAGGCCTGAGACGGAAGGAGGAAGAGATAAATGGCTATCGTATCGGTTTTTGATATGCAGGGGAATGAAGTCGGGAAGATGGAGTTAAATGACGCCGTCTTTGCCGCCCCCATCAATGAGCACCTTCTTCATCTGGCAGTGGTGGCACAGCTGGCCAACCGCCGTCAGGGGACCAAGAAGGCACTGACCCGGGCCGAGGTTTCCGGAGGCGGAAGAAAGCCCTGGAGGCAGAAGGGAACGGGCCACGCGAGACAGGGATCCATCCGCGCTCCGCAGTGGAAGGGCGGCGGAGTTGTCTTCGCCCCGACTCCGAGGGACTACAGGAAGGACTTGAACAAGAAAGAGAAGAGGGCGGCTCTCAAGGCGGCTCTCTCCAATGCCGTCGCGGATCAGAAGCTGGTCGTCGTGGACTCCATCCATTTCGATGAGATCAAGACGAAGAAGTTCCAGGCCATGCTGGATGCCCTGAAGCTCAAAAAGGCTTTCGTGCTTTTAGATCAGAATGATGAGAAGACGATTCTCTCCGCGAGAAATATCGAGGATGTGAAGACAGCGCAGGTCAATGAGATCAATGTCTACGATGTCATGAAGTACGGCACGGTCCTCGCGACGAAAGCCGCGCTGGAAAAGCTTGAGGAGGTATACGCATAATGGCAGATCTGAAATATTACGACGTAATCCTTCGCCCGCTCGTGACGGAGAAGTCCATGTCTGAGATGGCGGATAAGAAGTATGCCTTCTATGTCAATCCGGACGCGAATAAGACGCAGGTTAAGGAAGCGGTGGAGAAGATGTTCGACGGCGTAAAGGTAAAGGCCGTCAACACGATGAACCTGAAGGGCAAGAAGAAGAGAAGAGGCATGGTCATCGGAAGAACCTCCGCGAAGAAGAAGGCGATTGTCACGCTGACGAAGGACTCCAAGGAGATCGAGGTCTTCACTGGACTGTAAGCGTCCGCCGGAGAGCGGGGATCGCTGATACATTGAGAGTCGCGTGAAAAAATTTCTCAGCTATACGCGGCACAGAATCAAAGGAGAAAAGTCATGGGTATCAAGACCTATAAAGCTTATACACCGTCCAGAAGGAACATGACCGGTTCTGATTTCTCGGAGATCACGAAGAAGAGTCCGGAGAGGTCTCTTCTCTCCAAGAAGAAGAAAAACGCCGGAAGAAACAATCAGGGCAAGATCACGGTCCGTCACCACGGGGGCGGAAACCGGCAGAAATACAGAATCATCGATTTCAAGCGGAATAAAAAGGACGGCGCCGTCGCGACTGTCATCGGGATCGAGTATGATCCGAACCGCTCCGCGAATATCGCGCTTTTGTCCTATGAGGACGGGACGAAGGCCTATATTCTCGCGCCGAACGGCCTCACAGACGGGATGAAGGTCATGTCCGGTCCGCAGGCAGAGGCGAAGGTCGGAAACTGTCTCCCGCTTTCCGCTGTCCCCGTCGGAGCCGAGATCCACGCGATTGAGCTTATCCCGGGAAGGGGAGCGCAGCTGGTCCGCTCCGCGGGCAATGCCGCGCAGCTCATGGCGAGAGAGGGCAAGTATGCGACGCTCCGTCTTCCCTCCGGAGAGATGAGGATGGTTCCCATCGAGTGCCGGGCGACCATCGGCGCCGTGGGGAACGGAGACCATAATCTCATCCACCTCGGAAAGGCCGGAAGAAAACGGCATATGGGCATCCGTCCCACCGTCCGCGGCTCCGTCATGAACCCGAACGATCACCCGCACGGAGGCGGAGAGGGAAGAGCGCCCATCGGAAGACCGGGCCCCTGCACTCCCTGGGGCAAGCCTGCTCTTGGCCTTAAGACCAGGAACCGGAAGAAGGCTTCCAACAAGCTGATCGTAAGAAGACGTGACGGCAGAGCTATCAAGTAATTGAGGAGGAGACAGAGAATATGGCACGTTCCATTAAAAAAGGACCCTTCGCGGACAAGAGCCTCCTGAAGGCAGTGGACGCGTTGAATGCGCAGAATCAGAAGACCGTCATCAAGACCTGGTCCCGCCGCTCCACGATCTTCCCGTCCTTTGTCGGCCACACCATCGCGGTTCACGATGGGAGAAAGCATGTCCCGGTGTACATCACGGAGGATATGGTCGGACATAAGCTCGGCGAATTCGTCGTCACCAGAACCTACCGCGGACACCACGGAAACGGCGACGAGCGAAAGGCCTGATGGGCTTGAAAGGAGGAGACACAGATGTCAAAGGGTCACAGATCTCAGATAAAGAGAGAGAGAAACGATAAGAAAGATAAAAGACCTTCCGCAACTCTTTCCTACGCAAGAGTGTCCGTTCAGAAGGCATGCTTTGTGCTCGACGCCATCCGGGGCAAGGACCTCGCTCAGGCGATCGGCATCGTCAGCTATAACCCGAGATACGCTTCCACTCTCGTGAAGAAGCTTCTGGAGTCCGCAGCGGCAAACGCGGAGAACAACTGCGAGCTGCAGAGGGATTCCCTCTATGTCGCGGAATGCTTCGCGAATACCGCTCCCACGATGAAGCGGATTCACCCGAGAGCGCAGGGCAGAGCTTACCGGATCTTAAAGAGAAGCTCGCACATCACCGTCATTTTGGACGAGAAAAAGTAAGGAGGCGTTGAATGGGACAGAAAGTTAATCCGCACGGCATGAGAGTCGGCGTCATCAAGGACTGGAATTCCAAGTGGTACGCTGACAAGAAGAGCTTTTCCACCATTCTCATCGAGGATCATCGGATCAGAAGCTTCCTGAAGAAGAGACTCTACTCCGCCAATGTCTCCAGGATCGATATCGAGAGAGCGGCTGAGGACAAGGTGCGTGTGATCATCTATACCGCAAAGCCCGGCTTCGTCATCGGAAAGGGCGGCGCGGAGATCGAGAAGCTGAGAAAGGATGTTCAGAAGCTCACGGGCAAGAGCATCTATATCGATATCAAGGAGATCAAGAGGCCGGACCGCGACGCGCAGCTTGTGGCGGAGTCCATCGCGCAGTCCCTGGAGAACCGGATCTCCTTCCGGAGAGCTTTAAAGCAGGCGATGTCCCGGACCATGAAGTCCGGCGCGCTCGGCATCAAGGCCGCTGTGGGCGGAAGGCTCGGCGGAGCGGATATCGCGAGAAGGGAGTTCTACAGTGAGGGCACGATCCCGCTCCAGACGCTGAGAGCGGACATCGATTACGGCTTCGCTGAGGCGGCTACCACCTATGGCAGACTGGGCGTCAAGGTTTGGATTTACAAGGGCGAGGTACTTCCTGCCAAAAAAAATAAGGAAGGGAGCGAGAGATAACTATGTTAATGCCTAAGAGAACGAAATTCCGTAAGCAGATGCGCGGCAGAATGACCGGAAAGGCTACAAGAGGAAATAAAGTCAGCCACGGTGAGTTTGGTATTGTCGCTCTGGAGCCCTGCTGGATCAAAGCAAATCAGATCGAGGCGGCCCGTGTGGCGCTGACCAGATATATCAAAAGAGGCGGACAGGTCTGGATCGACATCTTCCCGGACAAGCCGATCTCCGCGAAGCCCCTGGGAGTCCGTATGGGATCCGGAAAGGGCGCGGTGGAATTCTGGGTGGCGGTCGTGAAGCCGGGCAGAGTCCTCTTCGAGATCGCCGGAGTCCCGGAAGATCAGGCGAGAGAGGCTCTGAGGCTCGCATCCCACAAGCTTCCCTGCAACTGCAAGATCGTTGCGAAGGCAGATCTGGAAGGCGGTGATAAGGAATGAAGAAGAATACATACTTAGAGGAGCTGAAGGCAAAGAGCGCCGAGCAGCTGAATGCGGAGCTTGTGTCTGCCAAGAAGGAGCTTTTTAAGCTGAGATTCCAGAACGCCACGAATCAGCTCAGCGATACGGCAAAGATCACGGAGGTTCGCAGAAACATCGCAAGAATCCAGACCGTTATCACCGAGAAGGCGAAAGCGTGAGAAGGGAGAGCGAAAGAATGGAGAGAAATCTGAGAAAGACCCGCACCGGCAAGGTTGTCAGTGCCAGGATGGACAAGACCATTGTCATCGCCATCGAAGATCACATGAAGCACCCCCTGATCGGAAAGATCGTGAAGCGGACCGTGAAGATCTACGCCCACGACGAGAAGAACGAGGCCGGAGAGGGAGATACGGTGAAGGTTATGGCCACAAGACCCCTTTCCAAGACCAAGAGATGGAGACTGGTCTCTGTGCTTGAGAAAGCGAAGTAAGGAGCAGGGAGGGAGCAGATATGATTCAGCAGGAAACAAGACTCAGGGTTGCTGACAACACAGGTGCCAGAGAGCTTCTCTGCATTCGCGTCATGGGCGGATCGACCAGAAGATACGCCGCTGTCGGAGATACCGTAGTCGCTTCCGTAAAGGATGCGATCCCCGGAGGACAGGTGAAGAGAGGCGATGTCGTGAAGGCTGTGGTTGTCCGCACCGTGGACGCCATCCGCAGGAAGGACGGCAGCTATATCCGCTTCGATGAGAATGCGGCGGTCATCCTGAAGGAGGACAACACACCGAAGGGAACCCGTATCTTTGGACCGGTGGCAAGAGAGCTTCGCGATCACGGCTACATGAAGATCGTCTCCCTCGCTCCGGAAGTATTATAAGGAGGTCGCCGGATGCGAAGAATCAGAAAAGACGATATGGTAAAGATCATCGCCGGAAAGGACAGCGGCAGGCAGGGCAAGGTGCTCTCCTTCGATCCGGAGTCCAATAAGGTAGTGGTAGAGGGCTGCAACATGGTGACAAAGCACCAGAAGCCGGGCGCAAACAATGCGCAGGGCGGTATCGTGAAGAAGGAAGCCGCTCTGGACGCTTCGAACGTCATGCTCCTTGTGGACGGGCAGCCGACCAGAGTGGGCTTCCGCATCGAGGACGGCCGGAAGGTCAGAGTGGCGAAGCGGACCGGGAAGGTCATAGACTAAGGGGAAGGAGGAAGGAAAGCGTGTCCAGATTAAAAGAGATTTACAATACAGAGATCAAAGAAGCTCTCAGGAAGAAGTTCAACTACGAAAACGTGAATGAAATCCCGAAGCTCGAGAAGATCGTCATCAATATGGGCGTCGGAGAGGCGAAGGAGAACTCCAAGGTCCTGGACAGCGCGGTGAGAGATCTGGAGATCATCACCGGACAGCACGCCGTCACCACGAAGGCGAAGAAGTCCGTCGCGAACTTCAAGATCAGAGAGGGGCAGGCCATCGGATGCAAGGTCACTCTCCGCGGTGAGAGGATGTATGAGTTTGCGGACCGCCTGATCAATCTCGCTCTTCCCCGCGTCAGAGACTTCCGCGGTGTCAATCCGAACGCCTTCGACGGCAGAGGGAATTACGCCCTCGGGATCAAGGAGCAGATCATCTTTCCGGAGATCGAGTTCGATAAGGTGGACAAGGTGAGAGGAATGGATGTCATCTTCGTCACAAGCGCAAGATCCGACGAGGAGGCCAGAGAGCTCCTGACACTGTTCAATATGCCGTTTGCGAAGTAATCGGAGGGGAATATGGCGAAATTATCCATGAAGTTAAAGCAGCAGAGACCGGCTAAGTTTTCTTCCCGGGAGTACAGCAGATGCAAGATCTGCGGAAGACCGCATTCCGTGCTGAGAAAGTACGGGATTTGCCGTGTCTGCTTCCGCGAGCTGGCCTATAAGGGAGAGATCCCCGGCGTGAGGAAGGCCTCCTGGTAATACGGAAGAGGGACAGGAACAGGGGGAACGGGACGCCCGCTTATATTTCGGGAGTCCGAAAAAGATCGAATCAGAGAGACTAAGTCAGAGAAAGAGAAAGGATATCCGTAATCATGAGTATGAGTGATCCAATCGCAGATATGCTTACAAGAATCCGCAATGCAAATACCGCGAAGCATGATACCGTCAATATCCCCTCCTCCAGGATGAAGCTTTCCATCGCAGAGATCCTGAAGAATGAGGGATATATCCGGGACTATGAGCTGGTGGCGAACGGAAAATTTCAGGACATCAAAATCAGCCTGAAGTACGGCGCCAACAAGAATGAGAAGATCATCGGCGGGATCAAGAAGATCTCCAAGCCGGGTCTTCGGGTCTATGCCGGGAAGGAGAACATGCCCAGGGTGCTCGGAGGACTTGGCATCGCCATCGTCTCTACGAATCAGGGCGTGATGACTGATAGAGAAGCCAGAAAGAGGGGCGTCGGCGGGGAAGTACTGGCATTTGTCTGGTAAGCGACGATCTCACCCCCGGATCTTCGGGGGAGTCCCGCGGCCGGGGATTTCGCGGAAGCGCTGTCTTTCGCCGGTCCCGGGCTGCGGATTTCTGAAAACAGTTTGCGAACTGAGAATTTAAGAGAGGAGACAGGATATGTCACGTATCGGAAAATTACCGGTAGCGATCCCGGCAGGCGTCACTGTTGAGATCAAGGACAATTATGTAAAGGTGAAGGGGCCGAAGGGGACGCTGGAGCGGACATTCGCCCCGGAGATCGGCATAAAGGAAGAGGACGGGCACCTCGTGGTGAGCCGTCCGAATGACAATAAAAAGGAGAAGTCTCTCCACGGCCTGAGCCGTGCCCTGCTCTTCAACATGGTTGAGGGAGTGCACAAGGGCTATGAGAAGAAGCTTGAGATCAACGGCGTCGGCTACAGGGCCGCAAAGCAGGGGAAGGTTCTGACCCTCACGCTCGGCTATTCCCACCCGGTGACGATGGAGGATCCGGAGGGGATCGAGACTGCCCTTGAGGGGAGCAACATCGTATACGTCCGGGGCATCGACAAGGAAAAGGTCGGACAGTACGCCGCGGAGATCCGCTCTAAGAGAGCGCCGGAGCCCTATAAGGGCAAGGGCATCAAGTATGCTGAGGAGACGATTCGCCGCAAGGTCGGAAAGACTGGAAAGAAATAATCACAGGAGGAAAGTAGAATGGTTAGCAAGAAGAATAAAGCTGAGCTTCGGCGGAAGAAGCACGCAAGGATCAGAAACCGTTTCTCCGGTACTCCTGAGAGACCCCGTCTTGCGGTTTTCCGCTCGGATAAGCACATGTACGCGCAGATCATCGATGATGCCGCGGGCAATACCCTCTGCGCCGCCTCTACGCTGGACAAGGATGCGAAGCTTGCGAAGACCGACAATGTCGAAGCCGCAAAATATGTGGGCAAGGCGATCGCCGAAAAGGCAAAGTCAAAGGGAATCAGCGAGGTGGTCTTTGACCGCGGAGGCTTCCTGTATCACGGAAAGGTTCAGGCGCTTGCGGATGCCGCAAGAGAGGCCGGACTGGTATTCTAAGCGAGAGGAGAAGACAGCAAGATGAAGCGTGAGAAAATTGATGCGAATCAGTTGGAATTAAACGATAATGTCGTCGCCATCAAGCGCGTCGCCAAGACCGTCAAGGGCGGCCGCACCATGAGATTTTCTGCTCTCGTAGTGGTGGGGGACGGAAACGGACATGTCGGCTGCGGAAAGGGAAAGGCGACGGAGGTGCCCGAGGCGATCCGGAAGGCCAGAGAGGCCGCTGTGAAGAGCCTCGTCGAGATCCCGGTCAATGATGAGAAATCCGTGCCGCACGACTACACCGGAAAGTTCGGCGCCTCCACCGTCCTTCTGAAGAAGGCTCCGGAGGGAACCGGAATCATCGCCGGAGGTCCGGCCCGCATGGTCTGCGAGCTCGCGGGGATCCGCAACATCCGTACCAAGTCTCTGGGCTCCAACAACAAGACCAATGTGGTTCTTGCGACCCTTCAGGGGCTGACATCCATGAAGACTCCGGAGCAGTTTGCCGCTCTCCGCGGCAAGACTGTGGCTGAGATCACGGGCTGAGAAGGAGGCAGAATATGGCAGATAAGTTAAAGATTACATTGGTGAAGTCTCCGATCGGTGCGATCCCGAAGCAGCGCGCTACGGTCAAGGCTCTGGGCCTTCGGAAGATCCGTCAGTCCGTGGAGCTCCCGAACAACGGCGCCACAAAGGGCATGATTCAGAGAGTCAACCACCTCGTGAAGGTGGAAGAGATTTAAGGAGGCATAGAATGGACTTAACGAATTTAAAGCCCGCGAAGGGTTCCAGACATTCCGACAACTTCCGCCGGGGCCGCGGACACGGCTCCGGAAACGGAAAGACGGCGGGTAAGGGGCACAAGGGTCAGAAGGCGCGTTCCGGCGCACCGAGACTCGGCTTTGAGGGCGGTCAGATGCCTCTTTTCCGGCGCATCCCGAAGAGGGGCTTCACCGATCCCAACTCGAAGAAGATCGTCGGAATCAATCTCAGTGTGCTGGAAGAGAAGTTTGAGAGCGGAGACGAAGTCAATGAGGAGATTCTCCTCGCAAAGCGCATCGTGCGGAAGCTCGAGGACGGCGTGAAGATTCTCGGAAACGGAGAGCTCACAAAGAAGCTGAACATCAGGGTGAGCGCCTTCTCCCAGTCAGCGAAGGAAAAGATTGAGGCCGCGGGCGGAACCTGTGAGGTGATCTGATGCTTCAGACGATACGAAACGTATTTACGGTAAAAGATCTGAGAAAGCGCCTTCTCTTCATCTTCCTGATGCTCGTAGTCATCCGTTTCGGCTCGAATCTCCCGATACCGGGGGTCAATCCGGCATATTTCCGGGAGCTTTTCTCGAAGATGTCGAACAACGATGCCTTCAGCTGGTTCAATACCATGACCGGTGGTTCCTTTGAACAGCTGAGCATCTTTGCCCTCTCCATTACGCCCTATATCACAAGCTCCATCATCATCCAGCTTCTCACAGTGGCGATCCCTTCCCTGGAGGAGCTGCAGAAGGACGGAGAGGAGGGCAGGAAGAAGCTGACGGAGTATACCCGTTATGTCACGATCGGTCTCTCTCTGCTTGAGTCCACCGCTATGGCGGTCGGCTTCGGCGGCAGCGGTCTTCTGATCGGCTTCGTCTCGGCGAGCCTCGCGAGGAAGGTGGCGGGCGTTGCCCTCTGCGTGATTGCCATGACGGCGGGCTCCGCGCTTCTTATGTGGATCGGAGAGCAGATCACGGACAAGGGGATCGGAAACGGAATCTCCCTGGTTCTGCTTTTCAATATCCTCTCCTCCGTGCCCCAGGATTTCATCACGCTCTATGAGCGCTTTATCCAGGGGAAGAATACGGCGACGAAGGTGGTCGCCGTGATCCTCATCGCGGCGGTGCTTCTCGCCATGGTGGCCTTCGCGGTGGTACTGCAGGACGCGGAGCGCCGCATCCCGGTGCAGTATTCGAGAAGGATACAGGGAAGGGCGACGGCGGGGGGACAGCAGTCCATGATCCCCCTGAAGGTCAATACGGCGAATGTCATGCCGGTTATCTTCGCCTCCTCTCTGATGACCATGCCGGTCATCCTCGGACAGATCCTGAAGGTGGATTACGGCACGCCGCTCGGAAAGGTCCTGATGACCCTGAACTCGGGGAGCTGGTGCAAGCCGGAGGCCCCGATCTATTCCATCGGCCTCGTCATCTATATCCTTCTTCTCTATTTCTTCGCCTACTTCTACACCTCGATTTCCTTTAATCCTCTGGAGGTGGCGAACAATATGAAGAAGCAGGGAGGCACGATCCCGGCGGTCCGCCCGGGAAAGCCGACCAGCGATTATCTGGAAAATATCCTGACTTATATCATATTCATCGGCGCAACGGGTCTCACTATTGTGGCGATCATCCCGATCTTTGCCTCCGGCATGCTGAACGTCAGCCGGATCTCCTTTTCCGGTACCTCCCTCATCATCATCGTGGGTGTCGTCCTGGAGACGCTGAAGGCAATCGATTCCCAGATGGTCGTGAGAAACTACAAGGGATTTCTGGACAGCTGATTATTGCAGCCTCCCGGGTCTCCGGGGGGCTGGACTTGCAAAGTGGGGAAAGCTATGAAAATTATCATGCTGGGGGCGCCGGGGGCCGGAAAGGGAACGCAGGCCATCCGCATCGCGGAGCGCTATCGGATTCCGCATGTCTCTACAGGGGACATCTTCCGCTCGAACATAAAGGGCGGCACAGAGCTTGGGAAAAAAGCGAAGGACTATATCGACAAGGGACAGCTGGTGCCGGATGAACTGACGATCGGGATGCTTCTGGACCGCATCTCTCAGCCTGACTGTGAGGGGGGCTATGTCCTGGACGGCTTCCCCCGCACCATACCGCAGGCGGAAAGTCTGAAGGAGGCGCTGGAGAAGAGAGGGGAGAGGATCGACCTCGCTCTGGATATCGAGGTCCCGGACAGCCATATCGTGCGCCGTATGGGCGGGAGGCGCGCCTGCCCGAAGTGCGGTGCGACCTATCATCTGGAGTTCGCGCCGCCGGAGAAAGAGGGCCTCTGCGACCGCTGCGGATCGGAGCTCATCACCCGCTCGGATGACAAGGCAGAGACGGTACAGGGAAGACTGGATGTCTATCACCGCCAGACCTATCCCCTGATCTCCTATTACCGGGAGGAGGGAATACTCCGCGAGATCGACGGCACGAAGACACCGGACGAGGTATTTTCGGCGCTGGAGGCACTTCTCTCTGAAGTATAGGGAGGATGCCCCGGGCTGTCGTCGATGGAAGAGGGAGCGGCGGCGAGGCTGCCGCTCTCCGGAATACAGCGGAGAGAAAGGGCAGGGAAATGATCGAAATTAAATCAAAGAGAGAGATCGAGCTCATGCGGGAGGCCGGAAAGGTCCTCGCCGAGGTTCATGAGAAGCTGGGAGAGAAGGTGGCGCCGGGGCTGAGCACGGGGGAGCTCAACGATTATGCGGAGGGCATCATCCGAAAGGCAGGCTGTACGCCCAGCTTTCTGCATCTCTACGATTTTCCCGCGGCCTGCTGCATTTCCGTCAACGAGGAGGTCATCCACGGAATTCCGGACAGACACCGGATCCTGAAGGAGGGAGACATCGTATCCTTCGACATCGGGACCTGCTATCATGGCTACCACTCCGATGCTGCCCGCACCTGGCCGGTGGGGCAGTGCACGGAGGAGGCGAAGAGGCTTCTCAGGGTCTGTGAGGAGAGCTTCTGGAAGGGGATAGAGAATGCAGTTCCCGGCAATCATCTAAACGATATCTGCGGGGCGATCGGCGACTATGCAAATTCCATGGGCTTCGGCGTTCTCGAGGATTATGTGGGACATGGAATCGGGCATGAGGTCCACATGGATCCGGAGGTCCCGAACTTCCGCATGAAGAGAAAGGGACCGCGGCTCCAGGCGGGGATGACACTCGCCGTAGAGCCCATGATTACAGAGGGAACAAAGGAGGTCAGGGTTTTGGACAATGACTGGACCGTGGTGACTCTGGACGGGAAGCTCTCCGCGCATTATGAGAATACGATATTGATCACGGACAACGGGCCGGAGGTCCTGAGTCTGAGAAAAGGATAAGGAGAAGGGATGTCAAAATCGGATGTGATCGAGATTACGGGAAAGGTCATTGAAAAGCTTCCGAATGCCATGTTTCAGGTGGAGCTTGAAAACGGGCATCAGGTGCTGGCCCATATCTCCGGTAAGCTTCGGATGAATTATATCCGGATCCTCCCGGGGGACAGGGTCACGATTGAGCTTTCTCCCTATGATCTCTCCAAGGGAAGGATCATCTGGAGAGATAAATAAAATTCCTTTACTTTGAGGGGGGCGTCTGCTAAAATTATACGGCGACTCTGTTCAAAAATGAAAAAAGAAAGGGGGATGGCTCATGAAGGTGAGATCATCGGTAAAGCCGATCTGCGAGAAATGCAAGGTGATTAAGCGGAAAGGTTCGGTCAGGATCATCTGCGAGAACCCTAAGCACAAGCAGAGACAAGGTTGATAATCAGGAGGAAGAAAGATGGCTCGTATTGCAGGTGTTGACTTACCCAGAGAGAAGCGCATCGAGATCGGTCTGACCTATATCTATGGGATCGGCAGATCCTCTGCGGACAAGATTCTCCGGGAGAGCAAGGTCAATCCGGACACCCGTGTCAAGGACCTCACGGACGATGAGGTCAAGGCGATCGCGAACTATATCGCGGAGAACCAGATGGTAGAGGGAGATCTCAGGAGAGAGACAGCTCTCAATATCAAGAGGCTGCAGGAGATCGGCTGCTATCGGGGGATTCGCCACAGAAAGGGACTTCCGGTCAGAGGTCAGAAGACAAAGACCAATGCCAGAACCAGAAAGGGTCCGAGGAAGACCGTGGCGAACAAGAAGAAGTAATTTGGTTTAAATGCGGTGATCTTCATGTTTTAATTACAGGAAGAGAAAAGGAAAGTAGGTTAGTTTAATGGCGAAGTCAACTACGAAGAGAGTGACAAAAAAGCGCGTAAAGAAAAACGTTGAACGCGGGCAGGCACATATCCAGTCGTCCTTCAACAATACGATTGTGACGCTGACGGATGCGCAGGGGAATGCTCTTTCCTGGGCGAGTGCCGGTGGGCTCGGATTCAGAGGTTCAAGGAAATCTACTCCGTATGCAGCGCAGATGGCTGCTGAAACTGCTGTAAAGGCAGCTTTGGTGCACGGCCTTAAGTATGTGGATGTCATGGTCAAGGGTCCCGGATCCGGGAGAGAGGCGGCGATCCGTGCTCTGCAGGCCAACGGACTTGAGGTCACTTCCATCAAGGATGTGACGCCCGTCCCCCACAACGGATGCCGTCCGCCGAAGCGGAGAAGGGTATAAGGCTTTTTTCTTTATACCCGGCAGATTGACGACCCGGTTCTCCGGGTCCGCCCGATGAAGCAAAATTGCGTAAAGGGCGTATCACGAACTATGATATTCAGGAGGAAAATATGGCAGTAGATAAGGTTCCTGTACTTAAAAGATGCAGGTCGCTGGGACTGGATCCGGTATTTCTCGGTGTGGACAAAAAGTCCACAAGGCAGCTTCGGAACCAGAGGAGAAAGATGAGCGAGTACGGACTTCAG
The DNA here is from genome assembly GCF_000469565.1 of Oribacterium sp. oral taxon 078 str. F0263. Classification (NCBI taxonomy): domain Bacteria; kingdom Bacillati; phylum Bacillota; class Clostridia; order Lachnospirales; family Lachnospiraceae; genus Oribacterium; species Oribacterium sp. oral taxon 078. The sequence continues at coordinate 22,293 of NZ_KI273137.1, forward strand.
CTCCGCGAGAAGCAGAAGGCGAAGTTCATCTACGGCGTTCTGGAGAAGCCCTTCCGGAACTATTATGCGAAGGCGGAGCGTATGAGCGGCCAGACCGGTGAGAATCTGATGATTCTCCTGGAGTCCAGGCTGGACAGCGTTATCTTTCGCATGGGACTTGCCCGCACGAGAAGAGAGGCGAGGCAGGTGGTCGGCCACAGGCATGTCACGGTGAACGGGAAGCTTGTGAATATCCCGTCCTACCTGGTTTCCGCGGGAGATGTCATCGCGATCAAGGAGTCCATGAAGAGCGCGCAGCGCTATAAGGATATCCTCGAGGTGACGGCGGGCAGGATGGTTCCGGCCTGGCTCGAGGTCGATCAGGAGAAGCTCAGCGCGACGGTGAAGCAGCTCCCGCACAGAGAGGAGATCGATGTCCCGGTCAACGAGATGCTGATCGTCGAGCTCTACTCCAAGTAAGGATCCATGCCGAAATGACCGGCATTATGACAAGAAGTATAAGTCCTGCGCGTCACTTTGCTGCGGTCGCAGCTTTCGTGCCGCTGACAGGTTAGAAAGCGAAGCCGCATAAAGGAGGCGTCATTCATGTTTGATTTTGAAAAACCAAACATAAGGGTGGTGGAGATATCGGAGGACGAGAGATTCGGCAGATTCGTCTGCGAGCCTCTGGAGAGAGGCTACGGAACGACCCTCGGAAACTCCCTGAAGAGGATCATGCTCTCCGCGCTCCCGGGCTCCGCGCTCTCCGCGGCGAAAATCGAGGGTGCAGATTTCCAAAGCGGCAGTGTCCCCGGCGTAAAGGAAAGCCTCTCAGAGCTCATCATGAACCTAAAGAGCCTCGCCATCCGGGATCTGTCGGATTCTGAGGATGCAAAGCGGCTGATCCTGACGGCGGAGGGAAGCGGGGTTGTAAGGGCCTCCTCCATTCAGGCGGAAACGGCGGACACGGAATTTGTGATCGCCAACGAGGAGCAGCCGATCGCGACTCTCACAGGGGAAGAAGCGCTCCGGATCGAGCTTTTGCTCAGCCGGGGCAGGGGATATGTCAGTGCGGAGGAGCAGGAGGAGCTTCCCGAGGGGATGTTCGCCCTGGACTCCAGCTATACGCCGGTGGAGCGGGTCAATATGTCCGTCGAGAATACCCGTGTCGGAAATATGACAGACTACGATAAGCTCACTGTGGATGTGTTTACAGACGGGACCCTGCCTCCGGATGATGCTCTCTCCCTCTCCGCGAGACTTCTCTCCACGGAGCTCTGCCTCTTCGTGGACCTTTCCGCGAATGCGGCGACAGCCGAGGTGATGGTGGAGAAGACGGACGATGAGAAGGGCAAGGCCCTGGAAATGAATATCGATGAGCTCGAGCTCAGTGTCCGCTCCTACAACTGCCTGAAGCGGGCCGGCATCAATACGGTGCAGGAGCTTTGCTCCAAGACTCCCGAGGATATGATGAAGGTCAGAAATCTGGGGAGGAAATCTCTGGAGGAGGTTCTCGCGAAGCTGAAGGAGCTGAACCTGAGCCTGACGGAGAAGGAAGAGCAGCAATAAAACCGATAAGACTAAAAAGCACGGAAGGAAAGAAACAGTATGGGAATGTACAGAAAGTTAGGGAGGAACAGCAGCCAGAGAAAGGCTCTTCTCCGCGCACAGACCACCGCGGTTCTTGAGCACGGCCGGATTTTCACGACCGAGGCGAGAGCGAAGGAGGTCCGGAGGAAGATTGAAAGGCTGATTACCCTTGGCATCCGGGAGAGAGATAATTTCGAAGAGGTCAGCATCCAGGCGAAGGTTCCGAGGAAGGACGCGTCCGGGAAGAGAGTCAAGGAGCTTGTGGACGGAAAGAGGCGCACGGTCTACGACACCGTAGAGAAGACGATCAAGAAGGATAAGCCCTCCCGTCTGGCTGCCCGGAGGAAGATCCTTGCGGAGACCTATGTCCCTGTGGTGATCGAGGGCCGGAGGAAAAAGGACGCGAAGAAGGTGGATCTTCCAAAGAAGCTCTTTGAAGAATACGGCCCGAAGTACGCGGACAGGAAGGGCGGCTATACCAGAATCGTAAAGGTCGGACTCCGGAAGGGAGATGCCGCGATGGAGGTCCTGCTGGAGCTGGTCTGATGCATCAAGGCCGCTTCCCCTCCGGATCGGAGCGGGAGCACTGAAGGATAAAGGATAAAAGAAAGGGCCGATCGGGCCGAAGCGGATGCCTCGTCATTTATGGAAAGCGGGAGCGTCCTCTGTGAAGTGAACGGACAAGATTTGTCAAAAGACGGATCCTGTCCGTTTTTCATGAAATATCGGCGCTTCGAGAAAGCCCTATATTTCGGCTTCCATTTGGGCTATACTGTAGGAGTGTCATTATCCTTCGCGCTGGACCTGCATGGCTGTTTACCGTAAGAGGAGGCGGAATATGAAAAAGTGTTTTGGGATCCTGCTTTTTCTCCTTCTTTTCCTGATGGGAGGGACCATGCTTCTTGCGGCGGACCGTTACAGTACCATCGGAACGATCCGCATCGACGTGAATTCGGAGCTTGGGAACCTGAGTCCGGGGGAAAAGCTGCCGGAGCTTCGGGAGTCGGATTTTACGCCGGGAGACAGCGGAAGATACAGTGTGGCCGCCGTGAGGTGGCAGGATGGAAATATTGCCTCCGCTCCTCTTTCTGTGGGGAGCGCCCCGGAGCTTATACTCACGCTGTCCGCACAGACGAGGGAGAAGCAGGACGGCTATGAGCTGATCTATCGCTTCGGCGGTTCCTACAGCTCATCCAATGTCCATGTGAAGAATGCGGAATTTGTCAGTGTCAGGGCGCTGAGCTCGGATCGCCTGGAGCTCTGCCTCAGGCTTCGGCCGGTCTCCGGAAAATATGGAGAGGCGGAGGGGCTTGCCTGGAGCGGGGATGTGATGGGGCTTGCGGCCTGGAACGCTCCGAAAAATGACTCCTCTTACTATGAACTGACACTGCTGAAGGACGGAAGAGAGCTTGTGACAATTACAACGGACAGGAGAAAGCAGAATCTTTACCCCTGGATGACGGAGGCGGGGGAATATCGTTTCCGTGTCGTGACGATTCCCTATACGGAGGAGCAGAAGAGAATCGGAAAAAGTTCGGGTGCCGCAGAATCCCCCTCCCTGAGCATAACGGAGGCCAGTGTATCGAATGGAAGCGGAAAGTATGGGACGATGCAGGTACAGGGGGAGAGCGGGAGAGAGAAGCAGGAGGATCTGAGCAGCCGGGTCGGCTGGTACCAAAGCGGGGGAAGGTGGTACTTCCGCTATCCGAATTCTCAGCCGGCCGTCTCCTCCTGGCTTCGCTGGAACGGGAAATGGTACCGCTTCAACGAAAAGGGGGAGATGCTGAGCGGCTGGTTCAAAAACAGCGCGGGATACTGGTTCTACCTGGATCCCGGGGACGGAAAAATGCTGACCGGCTGGCTGCAGTCCGACGGGCAGTGGTATTATCTTGAGCCCGCGGAGGGGGAGAGCCAGGGGGCGATGCTCCGGGATACGCTTCGTAAGATCGGGGGAAGCAGCTATTTCTTTGATCCGAGCGGACGCATGAGGACCGGCTGGCAGGAGTGGAGGGACAGCTCCGGACAGACTGTCTATTCCTACTTCTATGCGGACGGCAGGATGGCGAGGAACACGAGGATCGATGGCTTTCTTTTGAACAGCGAGGGAAAGTGGAGCAGAGAATGAAGATCATAGACGTAAGAAATCTGTCCTATGATTATGTGCGCCGGGATGAAAATGACAAGGTTGTGGAGAAAAGCCGCGCCCTTTCCGACCTCAATCTGACGATTGAGGAGGGGAGCTTCGTGTGCATCCTCGGCCACAATGGATCGGGGAAGTCCACCTTTGCGAAGCTTCTGGACGGTCTGGAGCTCCCGGCGGAGGGGACGGTCCTCGTCAGTGGGCGTGATACCAGGGAGGAGGAGGCTCTCTGGGAGATCCGGAAGGAGACCGGAATGGTCTTCCAGAATCCGGATAACCAGATCATCGCCTCCGTCGTAGAGGAGGATGTCGGTTTCGGACCGGAGAATATCGGAGTTCCGACCCCGGAGATCTGGAAAAGGGTGGACAGGGCGCTGGAGACAGTGCAGATGACGGCCTATCGCCTGAAGTCTCCCAACCGGCTCTCGGGAGGGCAGAAGCAAAGAGTGGCGATCGCGGGCACCATGGCCATGCTCCCCCGCTGCATCGTCCTGGACGAACCGACGGCGATGCTGGACCCAAGCGGAAGGGCGGAGGTCCTCAGGACGATACAGGACCTAAACCGCAGGGAAAAGGTCAGTATTATCCTGATTACCCATTATATGGAAGAGACCGTAAATGCGGACCGCATCCTCGTGATCGACGAGGGCAGACTCGTCATGGACGGAAACCCCCGGGAGGTCTTCCGGGAGATTGAACGTCTGAAAAGCTACCGGATGGATGTGCCGGAGCTCACAGAGCTCGCCTGGCGGCTGAAGAGGGGAGGGATGCCTCTCCCGGATGGAATCCTGACGAGGGAGGAGCTGCTCCGCGAGCTGAAACACTGCCTTCCCGCCGGGAAGGTTGAGGAGCCCCCGCTCCCGGAGCACCGGGAGATCACAGACCCGATCCTCCGAATCTCCCATCTCTCCCACATCTACCAAAAGGGAACCGCGATGGAGAGCTACGCGCTTCGAGACCTGAACTGCGAGATTCAGAGAGGATCGATCACGGCGATTATCGGACATACGGGCTCCGGGAAATCGACGTTTGTGCAGCATCTCAATGGCCTGCTCGAGGCCACAGAGGGGGAGATCTTCGTGAACTTCCGGGAGAAGCTTCCTCTTCTTCCCGAGGAGAAGCGCTTCCTCTTTTTCCGCCTCCGGAGAGAGAGAAAGAGACCGGAGGGGGAGGAGATCAGCATTGAGACGGAGGGCTTCGATCGGAAGGCCCTCCGCTTCAAGGTAGGGCTTGTCTTTCAGTATCCGGAATACCAGCTCTTTGAGACGGATGTCCTTCGGGATGTCATGTTCGGGCCGAAAAATGAGGGCTTTTCCGACGAAGAGGCGGAGGAAATGGCGAAGGAGGCGCTCCGGAGAGTGGGGCTTCCCGAAGAAATCTGGGAGAAGTCGCCCTTTGAGATCTCCGGCGGACAAAAGAGAAGAGCTGCGATCGCCGGTGTTCTCGCCATGCGCCCCGAGGTCCTGATCCTGGATGAACCGACGGCGGGGCTGGACCCCGCGGGGCGGGAAGATCTCTTCCGACAGATCGACGAGCTCCACAGAGTGGAGGGGATGACGATCCTTCTCGTCTCCCATTCCATGGACGATGTCGCCCGCTACGCGGAGCAGGTGCTTGTTCTCTCCAAAGGAGAGCTCAAAATGAGCGGAAGCCCGGAGGAGATCTTTTCTCATATCGAGGCGCTGGAGGAGATGGGGCTCGGCGCACCGCAGATGAGCTATTTGATCCGCGACATGAGGAGGGCAGGCTATGCGCTCCCCGGAAGGCCGGATACCGTAGAGGAAGCGGCGGAGGCGATACTTTCCGCTTATCGGGAGGGAGAGCGAAATGCTTAGAGAAGTGACGCTAGGACAGTATTATCCCGTGGATTCCGTCATCCACCGGCTGGACCCCAGGGTAAAGCTTCTCTCCACTCTCCTGTATATGCTCTCCCTCTTTCTCGTTAAAAGCTGGAGCGCTTATCTCCTCGCCGTGCTGCTCCTCGCGGCGCTGATCCGCCTGTCCAAGGTCCCCTTTCGCTTTATGACGAAGGGACTTCGCGGCATGCTGTTCCTTCTCCTCCTTTCTGTGAGCTTCAACCTCTTTTTAACACCGGGAGAGGTGATCTGGCATTTTTACTTTCTGAAGCTCACGAGAGAGGGAGTTCGGATCGCGTCCATGATGGCGGCCCGACTCATCCTCCTTGTGCTCGGGAGCTCTCTCATGACGCTCACGACGACACCGAATCAGCTCACGGACGGACTGGAGAAGGGGCTGTCCATCCTGAAGCTCCTGCATATCCCGGTCCATGAGATCGCGATGATGATGTCGATCGCCCTCCGCTTCATTCCCATCCTCGTAGAGGAGACGGATAAGATCATGAAGGCGCAGATGGCGAGAGGGGCGGACTTTGAGAGCGGAGGGATGTTCCAGAGAGCGAAGGCCATGGTTCCGATCCTGGTCCCGCTCTTTGTGAGCGCCTTTCGCAGGGCAAATGAGCTCGCAACGGCGATGGAGGCCCGGTGCTACCGCGGGGGAGAGGGGAGAACGAAGATGAAGCCTCTCCGCTACGAAAAAAGAGATTTTCTGGCCTATGGCTTTATGCTCTTCTATCTGCTGCTCTGCGTCGGAAGCCGCTTTCTGCCGCTTCCGTAGGGCGCAGGATCTGCCCCGCTCATTTCGGAGAAGGAGAGGCTGCAATGCGAAGGATTCGTCTGGATATCGCCTATGACGGCACGAATTACCACGGCTGGCAGTATCAGGAGGGGCAGAGCACGATAGAGGGAGAGCTTCGCCGCGCGCTCTCTGAACTCCTCCCGGGGGAGGAAGTCGGTCTTACGGGTGCAAGCCGCACGGATGCCGGTGTCCACGCAAGACAAAATACCGCCTGCTTTGATACAAAGAGCCGTATCCCGGGGGTGAATTTCTCGATGGCGCTGAACTGCCGTCTCCCGGAGGACATCCGCGTCCTCCGCTCTATGGAGGCAGAGGAAGACTTCCATCCCCGCTTCAACCCGCATAAAAAGGTCTATGAGTACCGGATCGACCGATCCCGGATTCCGGATCCCCTGAAAAGGCTCTACTGCTTTCCCTTTTCCTTTCCGCTCTCTCTCTCGGAAATGCGACTCGCCGCGGAGAAGCTTGTCGGAGAGCATGACTTTCGGAGCTTTGCCAATCCCGACTCCCAGGTCCTTATGCACGGGGGGGAGGCTGTCCGAACGATCTACGAGCTTTCCCTTCGGGAGGAGGGGGAGGAATTGATCCTCCACTTCGAGGGAAACGGCTTTCTCTACCACATGATCCGCATTCTGACGGGAACGCTTCTTGAGATCGGCTCCGGAAGGAGAAGGGCAGCGGAGATTCCGGAGATCCTCGCGGCGGGGGACCGCAGGCGGGCCGGCTTCACCGCTCCCGCAAAGGGGCTCTGCCTCCTGGCGCTTTGCTACGAGGGAGATTCCCCTTTGCCGGAAGGGAATCTCCCTCGTAGCAAAGCGGAAATAATGGCGCCCGTTCTGCCGCAGAGAGGGACTTATGCCGGAAAGTCCTGTTGACAGAGAAGAGGGCATTACGTATAATAATAAAGCTGTCTGCCTGCAGACAGCAAACGCCCATGCCATATTCTGGCATCATCATGAATATAAGTCCCTTGTGATTTTCCGCTTTCCGCTGTAATCAGGGCCCAAACCGCCCGGAAGGCAGCAGCCGAAATCCCTTTTGGGAGGAGCTTCTCTCCGGGAGGCAGTCGCAGCTGCTCCGAAGGATTCTTTCGACAGATCGCCTGTACGCGGCAGTCGGAATGGGAGCGCCCTATGGTGAACTCGGCCGGGGAAGAGGGGACTTATACCGCAAGCAGGGCGAGAGCCCGGGCTACATTAAATACTGAAATCAGTCCAAGGGCTGGACCAGAGTAAGTAGCCTGCATACAGGAGGTTGTTATGAATTCTTATGTAGCAAAAGCTTCTACTATTGAGAGGAAGTGGTATCTGGTAGATGCAGACGGCAAGACGCTTGGGCGTCTTGCATCAGAGATCGCTTCCGTTCTTCGCGGAAAGAAGAAGCCGACGTTCACCCCGTTTCTTGACTGCGGCGACTATGTCATCGTCATCAATGCGGAGAAGATCCATGTGACAGGAAAGAAGCTGGATCAGAAGCTCTACCGCACACATTCCCGCTATGTCGGTTCCATGAAGGAGACCACACTTCGGGATATGAAGGCGAAGAAGCCGGAGCAGGTGATTGAGCTGGCAGTCAAGGGTATGCTTCCCAAGGGACCGCTGGGCAGACAGATGTACAAGAAGCTGTTCGTTTATGCCGGACCGGAGCACAAGCATCAGGCGCAGCAGCCGGTTGCGCTTTCTATTTAAGGGGGGATATCTAAATGGCGACTAACAGAAATTACGGCACGGGCAGAAGGAAGAGTTCTGTAGCCAGAGTTTATATCATGCCGGGCAGCGGAAAGGTCACGATCAACAAGAGAACTCTCGATGAGTACTTCGGTCTGGAGACCCTGAAGACCATCGTGAAGCAGCCTCTTGTCCTGACGCAGAACGAGGGCAAGCTGGACATCCTCGTCAACGTAAGAGGAGGCGGTTACACCGGGCAGGCCGGAGCGATTCGCCACGGGATCTCCCGCGCGCTCTGCGAGATGGATGTGGAGTTCAGACCGGTTCTGAAAAAGGCCGGCTTCCTGACGAGAGATTCCAGGATGAAGGAGAGAAAGAAGTACGGTCTCAAGGCCGCTCGCCGCGCACCGCAGTTCTCCAAGAGATAATCGGTTGCGATTTTACAAATCGAAAAACCCCGGAAAACCAAAACTTTCCGGGGTTTTCTTGTATCCAAATTGAATTGTACCCCATCGGTGGATATTCCCTGGCAGGCTTATTTTCTCTGTGGGCGGCTTATCGGACAGATGTGTTTACAGGTGTTGCAGCAGCATCCCCCTCAACCTGGTTTCCGGATTTTCTGCAATACATGAAGGGACATGATATTAGAACGGATTCAGTGTATCTGAGCCTGGGAGATCGCGAGGAAAAAACTAGAAATCCGGTGATGGCTACAGTAGGTGACTGTATCCGGGAAGGGTATGAGCTGCTCAGATGTGGATGGATCCGGACGATTCTGGAATGGAATCCGGGAAATCATTTCCAGAATGCCAGAGTCCGGACGGCAAAGGGATTTGCCTGGGTGATGAAAAATAATGCAGAATTGGGAAAAAATAAGAAATGAGCAGAATTGATTTTGGAGCAAAGCCGTTGATGTATCCGATGCCGGTGCGGACTATTGCAAGCCATCTTGAGAAGGAGCAGGCCTATCTGGAATGTGAGGTATGGAAATGAATAAACTCGGTTTAATTGGCGGTACCGGCCCGGAATCGACCATTGTGTATTACAAGGGTATTGAGTACGGTGTACAGCAGAAGTCAGGGCGCAGCTTTTTTCCGAATTTGGCCATCGAGAGCCTGAGCGTGTTTGATATTCTGGGCTTTTGCGAGAGGCAGGACCATGCGGGATTGACGGCTTATCTGCTGAAAGGTATCAGCAATCTGGCAGCGGCCGGGGCGCAGTATGGAGCCTTGACGGGTATCACGCCTCATATTGTGTTTGATGAGCTGGCAAAGGCATCACCTGTACCGCTTATCAGTATGGTAGACACTGCCCGGGACTTCGCAGTGGCGCACGGTTACGGGAAAATCTGCCTGCTGGGAACGCTGCCCACCATGGAGGGAGTCTTCTTTCAGAATTCCTTTGCAAAGCGCGGCATTGATGTAGTAACGCCCAACGCAAAGGAAAAGAACTACATTGGGACGAAAATCGAAACAGAGCTGGAATTTGGTAAAGTTTTGCCGGATACTCAGCAGAAATTCAAAGAAATTGTGGAGCGCATCATTCGGGAGGAGCAGGTGCAGGCTGTTGTGTTGGGCTGCACGGAGCTGCCGCTGATTTTTGATGGTGTGGAGCTGTCGGTGCCGTACATTGATGTGATGCAGGTACACATCGACGTACTTGTCGATTTGATTATGCGGGATTGATAGGGCGATCAACTTCTTGCATTAAAACACGGAAAAAAACAGAAAGGCGGGATACGAATGGAATGGGCTGACGGGAAAATACGTTGTTGCTGGGCAAATCCGAAGAATGAGCGGTACATCTGTTATCACGATGAGGAATGGGGTGTTCCGGCGCATGACGACTGGAAGCTCTTCGAGATGCTGATCTTGGAATGTTTTCAGGCAGGACTGTCCAGAGAATGCGTTCTCAATAAGCTTGTTATCGTTTATAAACAGTTTGCAGCAATTAGGGTATAAAAAACTACCGCAGTAGTATTGACCTTCATAAAAGACCATGGTAGGATATAGTCGAAACTACTCCAGTCTTCTGTGAGGGGATTGTAAAAATGATTGTAAAATTATTTGATTCAGAACTTAAAGTGATGAATGTTCTTTGGGGTGAAGGAGACTGCACTGCCAAGCATATCTCAAATGTATTGAAAGAAGAGATTGGTTGGAATATGAATACAACCTATACTTTAATAAAGAGGTGCATCAACAAGGGTGCGATTGAACGCTCCGAACCGAACTTTATGTGTCATGCTCTTATTCCAAAAGAGAAAGTACAGATAGCAGAAACCAATGAGTTTATTGACAAAATGTTTGACGGTTCCATTGATAAAATGTTTGCCGCACTGATTGGAAATAAGCAGCTTTCAGAAAAGCAAATTGAAAAATTGAAAAATCTTATAGAGAACTTAGAGTGAGGTGAGAAGAATGACTCTGCTACAAATGAGTATCTCCGCCACAATCTTAATCATCATCATTACCATACTGCGTACCATATTCATACACAAATTACCCAAAAAGACTTTAATGCTTTTATGGGGACTTGCTTTATTTCGACTGCTTATTCCGATTTCCATTCCGGCTGAATTCAGTGTCTACTCTTGGATACCGCAAAGCAATACATCATATGTATCTGCGCCGATAAATGCCTTGTCAAGGTTTTTTGTTGCTTCGGATATGGTTAGTGAGAACATTACAAACAATGTGGACGTTCAAGGAATTTACAATGGATCTATTTCATGGTGGACAGTCTTATGGATGGTAGGTTTCTCGTTATGCGTTTTATATTTCCTAATTGCATATCACAGAGGAATCAAGAAATTCAAAAATGCTCTGCCATTGGAAATGACATTTATCAAGGAGTGGAAAGAAAAACACCCTTTGAAAAGAACTCTCCTTATTCAGAGCTCCGATCAAGTTTTTTCGCCACTAAGTTATGGAATATTCAAACCCGTTATCCTACTTCCGAGCACTTTAGATTTTGAGAATACAGAAGTTTTGAAGTATATTATGACTCATGAGTATGTTCATATTAAACATTTTGATATTTTAATCAAAATGCTGATGATACTCGCATTAAGTATTCATTGGTTCAATCCGATGGTTTGGGTTATGTATTTACTTCTTAACAGAGATATTGAGTTAGTATGTGATGAAACAGTGGTTAAGCTATTTGGAGAAAAAAACAAAAAATCGTATGCCCATATTCTGATAGATATGGAAATACAAAAGTCGGGGCTTATGCCTCTTTGTAATAATTTTAGCAAAAATTCGATTGAAGAAAGGATAGGTGCAATTATGAAAATGAAAAAAGTGACGATATTCTCGTCGGTACTCGCGGGATTTCTTGTTGTAGGTGTAATTATGGCACTCGCTACATCAGGTCAAACCAAGAGTCCATTATTATCGCTTTCGATAAAACTTCAAGATGGGGAAGAAAAAGAATTCGGACCTTTCGAAACAGTAGATGAAATGCTTGAGGTTGTAAAACCTTTTTGTGAAAAACAGGTAAATGACGGAAATATGAAACAAAGTGAATATGAAGAAATTCTATCAAGGTATTCGTCTGTTTCTTCTGAAAATCAGAGCAATATAGAGAATTATTCCGATTCATTAACTTCTGAAAATCAAAGTCGGAGGAAAGGTGAAGTATTAACGGTTGGAGAACAGTCTTATGAACAGGGGAATGCTCTTACTCCTGATGAATTGGAAAAGTTATACTCTGTTTATAGCTCTTTTGGTTTGAACTACGATAAAAATAAAGATTGCTTTTATTATAAAGGAAAATTAGTCAGAGAATTTATTGACGTTATGCAGTCTAACGGAGAATCTTTATCAAGCGGAAAGTTCAAGGGAACGATCAGGCAAATCTCAAATCCACGAGGAGAAGGAAAGATGGATATTTCTACCATTCGAGATTATGAAAAAAAAGATGAGTTTGGGAATGGCACTTTACTCGGAATAAAGGAGCAATAATTAAAAAACACCGGTGAGCAACCATTCAGTTCAGATGTGATAGATAGTGTCTGCCGAATAAGGCCTTGTTCAGCAGACACTATTTATCGCGGGATTTGCGGCGGCTTGAAAGCAGCGTGGAGGGAGAAGGAATGGAAAATACTGCACAAAGAAAAAACAAGCACAACACTTCCCAATGAGGTATAATAAAAATAAAGAGAAACAGATGACGTTGAGCCTGATCAGTAATGAATCGGTGCAGGTGAAAACGGAAAAGGAAGAGATTCTGGAAATCGAGGATCGAATCATCTCTTGGTCAGAATGAATGGAGGAAGAATGTAATGAATGAGATTATCGGCCGCTTTCACCTGATGTGGGATTCCTTTCCCGGTCTTGCCAGACTGATCAGCAACAGGCATGAGGTGATTGCTGCCAATATGATAGCTCGAAACGCCGGATTCACGGAGGGGGTTATCTGTGCCAAGGTCGGAGCGCCGGAGACGCACCGGGGCTGTAAAATGATGAAGATGTTTCAGGATGGGAAAGCACAGGTACAAAGGCTCGGAAATAAGATAAAAGGCTGGGAACCGATCGAAGGGTATCCGGATCTCTGTATTCACTGGGCAGTTGATATCCCTGATGGGGATTGAAATCGACAGTTTTAGAGTGCCTGAGAAACCCGAAACAGGCGGGAGGAGCTTGTTGGGGATATTTATTGGAGAGACGCTCGCAGTATAGAACTGATAGAACTCGTCCGATGCAAGCCGCCGGATGAAGTCGTGAAGGCATTAGGAGTAGGCATATTGTAGATTTTCTAATGAGCACAGAATATTAACCGAGAGAGACGGCGAAAGCCGTCTCTTTGAGAGTATGAAAGTCTTTCTGTAAAAACAGATTGATAGATTCCCTCTAGAGTCTCCTGTGATATATCCTTAATTCATAGGAGGATTTTTATGACAAGGAAAGAAAAGCAATCCGTTCACAAGGTAGTCATGACTGAGGGGAACGGCAGATCATTCAGCAGTTCCTAAAGGAGTACGACATTGAAACTGCTCAAGACATTCATGGGGCGCTAAAAGACCTTCTCGGCGGCACCATCAAAGAAATGATGGAAGCTGAGATGGATGACCATCCTGGCTATGAGAAGTCCCAGCGATCAGATGACGTATATCCGGTGCTTTACATTGAAGCCATCCACTACTCCGTCCGGGACAACGGAGTCATCAGGAAGCTCGCCGCCTATATTATTCCTGGCAGTAACTGCGATGGCAGAAAAGAAGTCCTGACAATCGAAGTCGGTGAAAACGAGAACTCGAAATACTGGCTTTCTGTCCTGAACAATCTAAAAAACCGCGGAGTAAAGGATATCCTGATCATCTGCGCTGACGGACTCTCCGGTATCCGGGAGGCCATACAGGCAGCCTTTCCGAATGCGGAATATCAGCGCTGCATCGTCCATCAGGTGCGAAACACATTAAAATACGTCTCAGAAAAAGACCGCAAGGAGTTCGCAAAGGATCTAAAGACCATCTATAACGCTCCGAACGAGGAACAGGGTCGTATGAACCGAGATCGCATCACGGAAAAATGGGTGGAAAGGTACCTCGGCGCCATGAAGCGCTGGGAATTTCAAGGCTTAAAAATCCTTATCTCCCGTGAGAATAATATCCACATCAGATACAATCGACGCATTTAAGATCGGCTGGTCATTTGCATCTCGTATCAGTTTTTCTGCATGGTCTACTGCCGGAATCAGTTCATAGGGCATTTCCGCAAGCAGGATTTCCGCATCCGGCAGCAACTTCGGAGCTTTCCGTTTCAGTATATCCCGCAATTTCGCAATGTTGCGGTCACATAAGACAATATCGTGATTGTCAGCGATGTACAGAAGTGCCTGCGCCGGTTTGGAGCGTGGAAAGACCAATGCGGAGAACAGGATATTTGTATCAACATAGAACGGATTGAAGGGTATCTCCGCACGGCAGCCTATGAGCCGGCAGATTATGACGGGAACGGACTGAGATTAGACGCATCACTGCTCGGCACAATCAGAAATTCAACAACATATTGGCTGGAACAGGGCATCCGGACCATCTACGACAGCGGAGGGTTACTGGCCCTGTTCCGGCAGATGGCTTATGCACCTGCTTTTGGTTCCCTGTTGCGGGGCCTGTGCGTATAGTGTTTTCCATATTTGCGAATATGTAAGGAAAGATTATGACACGACAAGAATTATTTGACTGGGGGCAGCAGCAATACGGTACGGAGCCGGAATATCCCTGGCACGATCGGAATGCGGTGCTGCGCCGGAAAGACAATGATAAATGGTACGGTGTTGTGCTGGAGGTATCCGGTGAAAAACTGGGATTTACCGGGGATGACATCGTGGAGGTGCTGAATGTGAAAAGTGATCCGATGCTGATCGGCTCCCTCCGTGGGCAGGACAGGTATTTCCCAGCCTATCATATGAACAAGGAAAAGTGGATCAGCGTCCTGCTGGGCAAAGCGGAGTTGGACGATTCTATAAAAGATCTGCTGGCACTGAGTTATGCGCTGACGGCACCGAAGAAACGCGGCAAAAAATAAGCCACTTGCAGGAGCGGATGGCGATGGTATTTATTTCAGGAAATCATTCCGATGTTCCGGTATACGCAGAGTATATTCGGCTCTGGACATGGTGTTGACCTTCAGGGCAATCAGGTTGACATCTGAATTCAGTGTCCTTGCAACGGATACGTCATCCCAGTCCTGCCAGTCGACATCTGCGCGATATGCCCACATCGGCAATGAGGACTCAGGGATATCAGATACATAAACCTTTTCATCCCCATCGCAGCAGCCATTGTATTG
>NZ_KI273137.1:37220-50088 GCF_000469565.1 Oribacterium sp. oral taxon 078 str. F0263
ATAAGAATGGTGGCTCAGAAGGATCTTGGGATATTAGCTGCGGCTTCTCAGAACGAAAGCCGCGTTTTAGAAGATCATCGGACTTCCGGGCATTTTTATCCATCTTCGTGATCCCGTTTGGTTTCCGCTGTGGTCTGCGGCGTAGTCCGATCCCCTCCATGATCCTGCAGACGGTCCTCTCGCCGGGGATGTCTGCTTCCGGATCCTTTAGTTTCAGGGCATCATGCCTCCGGCTGCGGCCGTAGGTATCGTTCCATTCGTCCTCTGCTGCGAAAGCGCGCATCTTATCTGCAAGATTCTCGTTTTTCCAGGGGGTATTCCGGTGCTTTAAGAAGTAATAGAATCCTTGCCGAGAAACCTGGAGCACGCTTTTTAACTACTCTTAACTCAAATATTGTATCTTAACTTAAAAAGAGTTATAATACAGAAAAAGAGTTAAGATCGAAGGTGATGACATGGAATATCTCAATAAAGTTCTTGGAGTCAAGGTTGCCTGTGAGGATGTGGACTTTAAGCACTTACCCAATTTTATAGCCACAAGGTATCGCTTACAGATGGTGTCTATGAATGAGCAGAAGATGGTTTTTCTTTATCCTAAGACAGAACTGGAGCAGATTGAAGTACTGAAAAAGCATATTGCCCGGATACAGAAAAATAATAATTTGCCTGTTGTGCTGGTGTTAAAAGAACTTAGCCATCGCCAGAAAGAATATTTGATTCGTGAGAAGATTCCTTTTATTGTAGATGGGAAGCAAATTTATTTGCCCTTTATGGCGGTGTGTTTGCAGGAACGGTGCAACGCCGAAAAAAAGCCACGGGAAGAAATACTTCCATCGGCGCAGATGCTTCTACTGCATTTCATTTATGGAGGCGCACAAGAACTATCCACAAGTCAAGCTGCGAAGGACTTGGAACTGACCCCTACTTCTATATCAAGGGCATCGAGACAACTTGAAGAAATGGGATTGCTGCATATTAAGAAAGTAGGTGTGCAGAGGATCATGCGATCTGAGGATTCTCCGAAAATACTGTTCCAAAAAGCAGGAGATAAGTTACTGAACCCAATAAAACGAACGGTTTATATTCCGAAAGAATTCGTGAGAACAGACTTGCTGGAAAGCGGATATTCGGCATTGGCAGAGTATTCCATGTTGAACGCACCGAATGTCAGATGTTACGCGGCAGAAAGAATTTCTCAATGGAAAGATGTTATGACCAATAGCTTGCAGAATTCGCAGGTGCAAGTGGCCGTAGAGATGTGGAGATACAATCCCCGAAAATTGTCTATGCGAAATGTTGTAGACGAACTTTCGTTGGCATTGGCATTGAGAGAAGATGCAGATGAACGAGTGGAGGAAGCAGTGGAAGAAATGCTGAATGGACTGTGGAGGAAAATAGATGGTTACAGGAATTGACAGCTTTAAGGAATGGTTCAAGGGCAGTGAAGAACAATATGCCATCATTGGAGGAACGGCGTGTGACATTCTGATGACGGAAGAAGGATTGGACTTCCGAGCAACAAAGGACATTGACCTTGTTCTGATTATAGAAGCAGTTGACGCGAATTTCGGAAAGAAATTCTGGGAATATGTAAAACAGGCTGGATATGAACATTGCAATAAAAGTTCGGGTGTGCCGCAGTTTTATCGCTTTAGTCACCCAATCTCGAATCAGTATCCTGCGATGATTGAACTTTTCACGCGAAAGCTGGATGCCATTCAATTTCCAGAAGATGCAGTGCTAACACCGTTGCCGATGGACAAAGATATTTCAAGTCTGTCTGCTATTCTTTTGGACGATGATTACTACGAATTTTTAAAGCAGGGGAAAGTCACTGTTGATGGAGTGACTGTCTTGGATGCGGCATATTTGATTCCATTTAAGGCAAAAGCGTGGATGGATTTGACAGATCGTAAGGCCGCAGGAGAACACGTTGATAGCAAAAATATCAAGAAACATAAGAATGATGTTTTTCGTCTGACGGAGTTGATTGATCCCACCGCCAAGATAGTGGCTCCCCAAGGAGTTTATGCCGATATTCAAGAGTTTGTCCAGCGTATGAAAAATGAAAACGTGGATATTAAACAGTTGGGATTGGTTGGCAGAACAAAGGAGAAGATTCTGGAAGAATTGAAAGCAATGTATGAGACACTTTAATAGATATTTGAACAGACATGGGTATTGATCTGACGAATGGGAGGTATGCTTCATGCCGTTGCAGATTATCAGAAACGATATTACAAAAATGGGTGTTGACGCAATCGTCAATGCTGCCAACACTTCTCTTTTGGGCGGCGGTGGTGTGGACGGCTGCATTCATCGTGCGGCCGGGCCGGAACTGCTTGCAGAATGTCGGACACTGCATGGCTGCGAGACCGGCAGCGCAAAAATCACAAAGGGATACCGCCTGCCCTGCAAATATGTGATCCATGTAGTCGGCCCGCGCTGGCGGGATGGCAAGCATCAGGAGCAGCGGTTTCTGGAATCCTGCTATCGGACATCTCTGAATCTGGCGAAAGAAAATGGCTGTCAGTCGGTGGCTTTTCCGCTGATTTCCTCCGGCATTTACGGCTATCCCAAAGACCAGGCTCTGAAGGTTGCAGTCGATACCATCAGCACGTTCCTGTTGGAAAATGAGATGATGGTCTACATCGTTATCTTTGATAGGAAGGCATATCAGATTAGCGGAAAACTGTTTGCTGATATCGCAGCGTACATAGATGACCGGTATGTGGAGGAACATACCGAAAGCCGAGCAGAACAGAGACGGCGGCTCGAAGCGTTGTCAGAGGAAGCCTGCTTTGAAGCTGCCCCTGCCCCGCTGCCGCCTGAAGCAATCTGTAAATCTTGCAGTAGTCAATCTCTGGAGGAGGCACTGGGACAGATGGATGAGAGCTTTTCGGAAATGCTGCTGCGGAAGATTGACGAAAGCAGCATGACGGACTCGCAGTGCTACAAGAAAGCAAACATTGACCGGAAGCTCTTTTCCAAAATCCGATCTGATAAATTCTATAAGCCATCCAAACCTACGGTGCTGGCATTTGCCCTCGCTTTGGAGCTGCCGCTTGTCCAGATGCAGGAAATGCTCGGCAAGGCAGGGTTTGCCCTTTCCCATTCGAGTAAATTTGACATCATTGTAGAATATTTTGTCGAACGGGGGAACTACAATGTGTATGAAATCAACGAGGCATTATTTGCCTTTGACCAGAACTTGATCGGAGCATAAGGACGAAGAAATGTCGCTTTCCATGCGACCACTCCGCGAAAGAAAATCGCTATACTATGGCTGTAAGGTACGAAACCGAGCAGCCATTTTGCGTGAGTAATGAGCCAAGGTTTGAGCTTGCTCGAAACCTTGGCGAATGCCGCGACAGCGAGCCCGTAAGGGCGAGATCTTCTGGGAGGACAAGCATATGAGAAAGAATTTAACAGAGATCATTTTTATCTTAGATCGCAGCGGTTCCATGAGCGGACTGGAACGGGATACCATCGGCGGATTCAATTCCATGATTGAGCAGCAGAAAAAAGCAGGGGGCGAGGCATTGATCTCAACAGTGCTGTTTGACAATGAGAGCGAAGTCCTGCACGGCCGTGTAAATGTAAAGGACATCCGACCGATGACCGACCGGGATTACACAGTTCGCGGATGCACGGCACTCTTAGATGCCATCGGCGGTGCGATTCATCACATTGGAAATGTTCATAAGTACGCAAGACCGGAGGACGTACCGGAACATACAATGTTCGTAATCACTACGGACGGAATGGAAAATGCCAGCCGCCGGTATAACAGCGAAAAAGTGAAGCAGATGATCGAGCGGCAGAAAGCAAAATACGGTTGGGAGTTTTTGTTCCTTGGTGCCAATATTGACGCGGTAGAGACCGCAAGCCAGTTTGGAATCGGTGCAGATCGTGCAGTCAACTATCAGTGCGACAGTGAAGGAACCGCGTTGAATTATGAGGTGGTCAGCGAAGCAATCAGCTCTGTCCGGTGCAGTGCCCCGCTGAGCGCAGACTGGAAAAAGCGTATAGACGAAGACTACAAAAAACGTGGAGGCCGCAAGCACAAGTAAATATTTTTCAAAGCCGGGGTGATGATTCACTCCGGCGTTTTGCGCGAGCAATGAGCCAAAGTTCGAGCTTGCCCGGTACCTTGGCGAATGCCGCGACAATGAGGAAAACTCGCAAAGCATGTTTTCCGAAATTCTGGCAGGAACTGCCATTAAAGCATCCGGAACGGATGCGCAGCCCGATGCCGCAGGCAGCGTTCTAAGGGGATTGGGGAATTTCCCCAACAAGCAGGGCTTTCGTGCCACGAAAGCCCTGCTTGCAGAAGAGTGGCAAGCTTAAAGTACATTGACATTTGCTTTCGCTCATGCTATATTTTTTTCGTTCGCTCGGAGGGCGAGTTGTTCATGGAAACAACAGCCGGATAAGGCGCAGACTGAGATGTCTGTCCTTTGTCCGGCTTTTTCGCGTATATAAGGAGGATTTTCAATGGATTTTCTTCACGGGAATATCAAACAAATTTACTTTAAGTATCTTGTCGCCGCCTTTGGCAGCGCCATAATCACATCCATCTATTCGATTGTGGATATGGCGATGGTTGGACAGTATCAGGGGCCGGATGGCACAGCTGCCCTTGCAGTAGTCGCTCCGGTTTGGAATCTTATCTACAGTCTGGGTTTGCTGATGGGCATTGGCGGCGGCGTTATTTTCAGCATTGAACGCGGCGGCAATGCCAAACATACCGGAAACGAAAACCAATACTTCACTGTGGCAGTCATCGGATCTGTTTTTTGGGCAGGTCTGGCATGGGCAGTGCTGGTGCTGTTGGAAACGCCATTGCTCACTTTCTTTGGTGCCAATCAAACATTGCTGCCGCTGGCACAACAGTATCTGAAGCCGGTCAAATCGGTATTCCCTCTGTTTTTATTTAATCAGATGCTGGCGGCATTTCTTCGCAATGATAACGACCCTGCCCTCGCAACCGCGGCTGTCTTGTCCGGAGGCGTTTTCAATGTCTTTGGCGATTGGTTCTTCGTGTTTCCCTGCAACATGGGGTTGTATGGCGCAGGTCTGGCAACAGCGCTCGGCTCCGTAGTGTCATTCTGTGTTATACTGACACATTTCTTTAAGCGTACCAATACGCTCCGTCTGGTTAAAATCACCTCATTCTTTCGCAAGTTCTCTAAAATTTCCGGGATTGGCTTTTCTTCATTCTTTATTGATGTGGCAATGGGTATCCTGACGATTCTGTTCAACCGTCAGATTATGAAATATCCGGGATCGGATGCGCTTGCAATCTATGGCCCTATCATCATTGTCAGTACCTTTGTGCAGTGCTGTGCATACAGTGTTGGGGAGGCAGCACAACCCATCATTTCAACAAATTACGGTTCCGGAAAGGGCAGCCGCATCCGGGAAACACTGCATCTGGCACTGGGCAGCATGGTCTTTTTCGGTATCTTCTGGACTGCGCTCAGTTTGGCTTGTCCGAACCTCTATATCCGTATTTTTATGAGCCCCACTCCGGCGATTCTTGCAATTGCGCCTGCTATCATTCGGATATACGCGGTTTCGTTCCTGCTTTTGCCCTTTAACATTTTTTCGACCTACTATTTTCAAGCTATTTTGCAGCCAGTGGCCTCCTTTATTGTTTCCGTTGCAAGAGGGTTGGTCATCAGCGGCTTTCTGATTTTGCTCCTGCCAATTTTGTTCCATGCAGAATCCCTCTGGCTTGCCATGCCCATTACAGAATTTTTGGCTGCGATTTATGTCACGATTCAGATGAAGCGTGCTGCGGAAGCACTCCCGGAAAAAGATGAGGAAGCTTCGGATAGAAAACTGAAAGCTATGGAGGGATAGGATAATGTCGAAAGATGAATATTTGATCACAGATACACCTCTGAAAGCATTGACTGTTTTCGCAATGCCAATGATTCTCGGCAGCTTTTTTCAGCAAGTATACAATATGGCGGATTCGATCATCGTCGGGCAGTTTGTTGGTTCCCCTGCACTTGCGGCTGTCGGTGCCTGTGCTGCATTGACGAATGTTTTCATTTGTGTGGCGCTGGGGGCTGGTGTCGGTGCCGGTGTGCTCGTGAGCCGCTATTTCGGTGCCAAAGACTATGGTAAAATGAAAACGATCGTGTCAACTTCCCTGATCAGCTTTTTACTCCTGAGCATCATCCTTGGCGTCTTCGGCTTTGTTTTTTCCCATTCGATGATGAGCGGATTACAGACCCCCGCCGATATACTGGAGGAAGCAGTGCTGTATTTGCGAGTCTATTTTGCAGGCTTTCCGTTTTTGTTTATGTACAACATTCTCTCGACCATGTTCACTTCGATTGGGGAATCAAAAATTCCGTTGGGGCTTCTGATTTTTTCCTCTGTCCTGAATATCTTTATGGATCTTTGGATGGTCGCGGGGCTTGGTCTCGGTGTGTTCGGTGCAGCTCTTGCAACCCTGATCGCGCAAGGCATTTCCGCCTTGTTTTCGCTTTTGATCTTTTTATATCGGATGCGGCGATATAAGAGCAGCTTCCACTGGTTTGATGAGCAGGAGTTACAATCCATGCTTCGCATTGCCGTGCCATCGGTTCTTCAGCAGTCAACGGTGTCCATCGGTATGATGATCGTACAGGCAGTCGTAAATCCATTCGGCACACAAGCACTTGCAGGGTATTCGGCGACGATGCGGATAGAGAATGTTTTTTCTCTGATCTTTGTATCCATCGGCAATGCAGTTTCACCGTATGTTTCCCAGAATCTTGGCGCAAAGAAAACGGAGCGTATCAAAAAAGGATACCGAGCCGCACTTGTGTTGGACCTCTGTTTCGCAGTCCTTGCTTTCATCGTTATTGAATCGCTGCACACGCAGATCTCCTCGTTGTTCCTGGGGAAAGATGGAACGGCCTTGGCTTATCAGGTGTCCGGTGATTACATGAGATGGCTCGGCTACTTTTTCCTCTTCATGGGGATCAAGATGGCAACAGATGGGGTCCTTCGTGGGCTTGGGGTCATGCGCCCGTTCCTTATTGCAAATATGGTGAATCTGGCAATTCGCTTGTCCGTTGCTTTGATCTGTGCGCCGCGTTTTGGGATTGCCTTTGTCTGGCTTGCTGTACCGGCGGGCTGGCTTGCAAACTTCCTGATCTCCTATACGGCACTCAGATCCTCAATTCAGGTCTTGAACCGGCAATGTATTGTTACAGAGGATTGCTAATTTTCAATTTGTGTTAGAGTCGCACAGCATTATCGTTACCAGCTCAAAGTATGTTGCATCTGAAATAGATGCCTTTAGCCCAAAAGTACGCCTTGGCAAAGGTCGGCGGCAAGGGTATGTATATAGTATTGCTGTCGCTGTTGGTGAAAAGCCTATAGAGCGCCTTCGCTTTGATAGGGCGCATGACAGAAGATCCATCAATCAGGACATTTCCGCAAGCAGGACTTCCGCATCCGGCAGCAACTTCGGAGTTTTCCGTTTCAGTATATCCCGCAATTTCGCAATGTTGCGGTCACATAAGACAATATTATGATTGTCAGCGATGTACAGAAGTGTCCGCGCCGGATATGAAAACAGTAAAGTAACTATGGACATCTATGCGAAAGTTAAATACAATAAACCAGAAACACTGCATGGAGTTGTTAATAGAGTCCTTGAAAATATTGTGGGTTTAAGATGGGGACAACCGAAGGGCGGAAATCCCGAAAAGCCGTATAAAATCAGGATTTTTCAATGGAGAAACGGTCAGCGGTACGGCCCCAAGGCCGCTTGTCGTGCACCGCAGTTCAGCAAGCGATAATCGACAAGATCAAAATACTGCTAAACAGTACGTTAAGTATCATAAGCCCAGAAGGATGTTGGAAGAGTCGACTGAAAAAAGAAGAGAGCGGATACTTATTTGTTTCCGTATAATGGTGATACAGGCGATAGACTGACTATATGGTGTAAGAAAAAATGAGTGTGTATTTTAATCGTTGAGGAGGATTAAAGATGAATCCAGGAGAATATTTGGAGATCTTACATGTTGCGGAGAGATTGAAAGACACCCCAAGGCATTGTACAACGAGCAAAGGGCGAACTGAAAGCGTAGCCGAACATAGCTGGAGAATTTCTCTTATGGCGTTTCTTTTGAAGGGGGAATTTCCTGATGTAGATATGGAGAAAGTGATAAGCATGTGTTTAATTCACGATTTGGGAGAGTGCTTTACTGGAGATATTCCAACCTTTATAAAGACAGACAATGATCGTGACGTTGAAGCTTCGTTGTTATCGAAATGGGTCAATACACTTCCCGAGGATATCTCAAGAATGATGACGGAATTGTATTCAGAGATGGATAAGCAAGAGACAGTTGAAGCAAAAATATATAAAGCATTGGATAAGCTAGAGGCATTGATTCAGCATAATGAATCGCCGCTCGATACATGGTCTGAGAATGAATTTGAGCTTAATAAAACCTATGCATTTGATACCGTAAGATTTTCTTCATGGCTTACTTCACTTAGAGAAGAGATCCTTTCGGATACATTGAAGAAAATAGATTCTGAACAAAGATAGAATAATGTGATTATTCCGGGCTTCCCATTATACTTCAGATATATAATAAAAAGTTAATCATGGCAAATAAGGGAGGGGATTGGCAATGCCGACTTATGGAAGAAAAGCACTCTCCAGTGTAATTGAAATCCTATTGCAAACAGAATTGCCGGATCAATTTGAAGGAGCAGCGCTGTATGGCACTCCAGAAGAAGTCAAAGATGAAATGCGTCGGGATTGTAGAATTTTCAAACTGTCAAATGAAACGGGGCACGGGAGAATTACAGTCTATCAGGTTTTTCCGGGAGTTGAGCTTTATTATAATGATATACACATGGGATATTGTAGCCGGAATCAGCTTCCTACAAGAAATGGGATAGAAATCAACCATTGTCGAATCGGACGTTTTGAGTGCAGCTTTGGTGAGAACAATTGCTGTTATATGGCAGATGGTGATTTATCCATCAGTGCCATGAGGAAGAAAAAGTCAAATTCGTGTTTCCCTCTGAATCATTATCAGGGGATTTCCATTATCATCAATCTGAAGGAATTGTTGCCGGAAATCCGACAGATTATGGAACTTCTGAATGTGGATCTCTATCATATTCAAAAATATATATGCGATGGCAACCGATGCTGTATTATGCGTGCCAATCCATCGATTGAACATATTTTTTCAGAACTCTATCATGTCCGGGAGAAAAGAAAACCGGGATATATGAAAGTCAAAATACTGGAACTGCTTCTGTTTTTAAGTGATCTTAATACGGAAGAAGAAGCGTTACAGGAGAATTATTTTAATCAAAATCAAGTCGCCTTAGTTAAGGCAGTGGCGTCTTATATCACGGAGGATCTGACGACTCATCACACAATCGAACGGCTTTCTCAAAAATTCGAGATTTCCACGACAACGCTAAAAAAATATTTCAGGGGTGTTTATGGAAGCTCTGTTTATTCCTATCTCCGTACTTATCGGCTTCAGGCTGCCAGAAAGATGGTCCTAAAAACAGATCTGTCGGTAACAGAGATAGCAGGTAAAATCGGATATGAAAATCCAAGTAAATTTACTTCCGCCTTTAAGGAAAAGTATGGAAGTTCTCCAACAAAATTCAGGAAGGAGATCTGTTCGGATAGAAAAGGGTCCGTATGGAGTGGCGAGGTGATATGAGCTGCATTAAAATATTCTTCGTCCGATAAAAGCAGGTAGATTGCTTGAGCTAACTTGTTTTTTGGACATGTGGTTGGCGGATTCTAACTTACTGGAAGACGAAGAGGATTTCCAAATGGAAAACGAAAAATCGGCAGGAAATAAATATACTGTCAAAGACGCAGCAATCATTGGTATTTTCTGCGCAATCATGTTTGTTGTATTTATGGCTTATTCTATTCTGACAGGAGCATCTCTGTTTTACTCCATGATTTTCAATGCGGCCGGAGCAGCACTGATTCTCGCACCGTTTTATGCTTACATGTGCATGAAAGTCGGCAAGCATGGTCCTGCCCTTGTCTACAATATCATGTGGGCAGTGGTTGCGGGACTGATGATGGGCCCATTTATGATTCCGTGGTTTTTGGGCGGCGGTATTATTGCAGAACTTTCTATGTGTGGAAAGGATGCCTATCACGATATTAAGCGAGTATCCGTTTCATGGGTGATTACAGCATTGGTTCGTGCGGCACATGGCATGTCAGAGATCTGGTTTTTTAAGAAAGCGTTTCTCGCCACTGGTGTCAGTGAGCAGCAGATTCAAGTGCAGACAAAGTATTATACGGATCCAAAGTATGTCCTTTTGAGCCTGGCTGTCACCGCTGTCCTAGCTATTTTGGGCTGCATGATCAGCAACAAACTGCTTGTAAAGCACTTCAGAAAGAGTGGCGTGATTAAATAAACTATGAATATAGAATTTGATTTCCGAACTAAATTGCTTGTCATAGTCCTTATGATGTCGCTGGTGGCGGTGCTCACAAGCGACATTTTGATATACACACTGTTGGGTGCTTTAAGCGTATATTTAATGATTCAGGGCTTTGGCATACAGACAATAAAGTATATGATTGTCTGCGGTGTTTTTATTGTGCTGCGGATGCTTTCAGGCGGACGGGGCATTACTTTTCTGATGCCGGAAATGTTTCTGTTCATGGTGCTTCGTATCATGGTGATGATCATGGCAGCACAGCCTGTCATTGGCATGCCACCAGGAGAGGTCGTTGCGGTTTTTAAGAAAATTCATGCTCCCGATGGAATTGCGTTGCCAGTAACCTTCATGCTTCGCTTCTTTCCAACCGTCCGAAGTGAATTTTCCGATGTATTTTCTTCCCTTCGATTACGAAAACTGTTGTCATGGAGACATCCTCTGGATGCTATGGAGTATATTGTTACGCCCGTTATTTTCCGCTCGTCCAGAATAGCAGAAGAACTTGCCGCTTCTGCTGAAAGCAGGGGAATTGGAAATCCGGGGAAACATACCTGTCGCAGGAAAATAAAATTTCAAAAAAGGGATTGGATCATGTGCGTGATTGCTGTCGGTGTAACAGTAATCTATTTTGTACTGGAAAGGACGGCTGCATAATGGAAAATGATAAAGCAAGGCGATCCGTTATTCGGTTTGAAAATGTATCTTTTCAGTATCCGGGAGCGAAAACAGAAAGTATATGCCATATCAACATGGATGTAAAAGCGGGTGAATTCCTCGTGCTGACTGGCGGGAGTGGCTGTGGCAAGACCACAATAACACGATTGATTAACGGATTAGCGGAACAATTTTATGAAGGGACGTGTGATGGAAGCATTACACTGTTGGGACACGACATATCGGAATATCCTCTGCATGAAATCGGGAAAAAGGTCGGCTCGATTTTTCAAGATCCCAAAAGTCAGTTTTTTGCCAGTATTACGGAGGATGAAATTGCGTTCGGATGTGAAAATTATGGAATTTCGTATGAGGAGCTGGATGAGAGAGTATCCAATGCGATCAAGCGTATCAATGGAGATACGCTGCGCGGAAAAGAGATTTATCCTATGTCCAGTGGAGAAAAACAGAAAATAGCAATCGCTTCCGTCAACGCTGTTGATCCGGAAATTTATGTGTTTGATGAACCGTCAGCCAATTTGGATATGTATTCCGTTGAAGCGCTGAAAAAGCTGATGAGAGAATTAAAAGAAGAGGGTCATACGATAGTTGTTGCCGAGCATCGGCTTTATTATCTTACAGAGCTTGCGGATCGCTTCCTCTACATGGAAAACGGGAGTATAAAAGAAGAATGGACTGCTTGGGACCTGCTTTCCATGTCAGAAACAAAGAGACAGGTCATTGGGATACGAGCGCCGGATTTACGCATTATTGAAGAGGATATTCCTTCTGCAGAAGAAGGAGTTGTGACACTGGATGTAAAGAGGCTGACATTTTCCTATCACAAACATCAGGTTTTTCATGATGTATCCTTTCAGGCGTTTGCCGGTGATCTGATGGCTGTTGTAGGACCCAACGGAATAGGAAAAACAACCTTATCAAATATACTTTGCGGTATGCAAAAAGAAAAGGCTGGACAAATCCTATATAATGGGAGAGAGGTTTCTAAAAGAAAACGGAAGGATTTTGCCTATTTCGTCATGCAGAATACAGACTGTCAGTTATTTGGCGACAGTGTGGAGGAAGAACTGTTTTTGAATGGAAAAGGCAGTACACAGGAGCAACGGGAAGAAATGCTAAAATTGTACGGCTTGCTTGAATGGAAAGAACGGCATCCGGCGACTCTTTCTGGGGGACAAAAACAGCGACTCACTCTCGCTGTATCCGATTGGATAAATACACCGGTTTTGATTTTGGATGAACCTACCAGCGGTCTTGATCTCAAAAATATGATGAAAATATCTGAGCACTTGAAAACGCTTGCCGAAAAGGGGAAGACCATTTTGATAATTACCCATGATTATGAATTTGCTGCCATGACCTGCAATCGGGTTCTGCATTTTGTGGATGAAGGTCATGTAGAAACATTTTCCCTGCGAGGGAATCTGCCCCGGTTATATTCCTGCCTTATGTGCCAGTAGGTCTTGTTGTTCTGGTTAAGCGTTTTTGTAACACTTATGGCTTAAATTTCATGAAGTTCCTGACGGGAAGCACTCCCATCCCACTGCGTCAAGGACAAACGCCGGACGGACTTTCTCCTGCGTATGTGATCCGGCTGTGTAGTAGTACACAGGGGACTGCCAGGAGAGTTCTATCAAGCGGAATCGTTGCATGATGGATCATGCTGACTGTCCATCCGGGAATGTTCCTGCGACCTTTGGCCAGCGTAAAGTTTTTGTAGGATAGGATAGCT
>NZ_KI273138.1:0-853 GCF_000469565.1 Oribacterium sp. oral taxon 078 str. F0263
GGGATAAAACGCCGGATCAGGCCATTGTGGTTCTCTACCGATCCCTTTTCACAGGAAGTGTAGGGATGCGCGTAGTAAACCAGAGTCTCGGCGGTCTTCTCCAGATCAGACAACGAAGCGAACTCGGAACCGTTATCGGTAGTGATTGTCTTGAAGATCTCGCTGAAATGTTCGCTGTACTCAGCTTTCACATTCATCAGTGCTTCCATGACGTTCTCCGGATGCCGATCCGCAATGCGGATCATCCAGTATTCCCGGGTCTTGCGTTCGATCATGGTAAGCAGGGCGTCGTCTTCGCCGGATTTGGAACCGATAACAAGGTCGCATTCCCAGTGACCAAACTCTTCCCGGCTATCGACGGAGGCCGGACGCTCTTCAATGCTTCTTCCGAGGACGCGTTTGTTCTTCCGGACTGTTACTTTTTTAGGCGAACGCCGAAGCTTATTCGGAAGATCGATGTTCCTGATGCCGAGAAGCCCCAGGTCAATATAAGCATACAACGTCTTGGTACAGACCATTTGCTCCCGGCGGAACTCACCATCTCTCAAAGCTCGGCCGACACAGGCATCGACGGACCATTCGTCTTCTCTGAAATGCCGCTCCACATAGGCAATGAAGGCGGCTTTTTCCAGAAAGTCATAATGTCTGCAGCATAGCTGGCGGTTTCTCTCGTAGGTTTGTTGGCCGACCTTTGCTTTGTAGCGGTGTATATTTCCGTTATAGAGCGTCACGGTCCCGCGCTTGATCTCATTGCATATGGTAGTTGGCGAGCATCCAATCTCCCGGGCAATAGAACGCTTTGATCGTCCGTCCTTCAAACGGGTCTGGATAATTACCCGTTCCTCAAATGTAA
>NZ_KI273139.1:0-3129 GCF_000469565.1 Oribacterium sp. oral taxon 078 str. F0263
CGGGAGCGGGAAGCGCGGAGCAATCCGAGTAATCCAAAGAGCAAGCGGCAAAAGAGCGGGGGATAGAGATGTTTCAGGGACTATTCAATTATGACAATCCGGTCTGGAGATTTATCGGACGGCTTGCGGACATGATGCTTCTCAATCTCCTTTGGCTTTTGTGCTGCCTCCCCGTTTTCACGATCGGGGCTTCCACGACTGCGCTTTACTACTGCACCATGAAAATCGTACGGGAAGAAGACAATGGGGTCATCCGCATGTTTTTCAAAAGCTTTAAGGAGAATTTCCGCCAGGCCGTCTGCCTTTTTCTTCTTATGTTTCTTGTGGGGCTTCTTCTCCTTGCGGACCACTTTTTCTTTTTCCGGATCTTCCGGGGCCCGAGGCCTTGGGGGACGCTTTTTCACGCCGTGATCCTTATGCTCACGATGCTTTGGCTCATCGTTTTCCTCTATCTTTGGCCGGTGCTCGCCCGCTTTGAGAACAGCCTGTGGCGCACGCTGAAAAACGCTCTTTTGCTTGCCGTCGGAAATCTGGGCTTTACCATCCTGATGCTGCTTCTGGACGGCGCGCTCATCCTCGTTTCGCTGTCCAGCATCTATTGGATCCCCATCCTCACACCCCTTCTCTTTCTGATCGGGTATCCGGCTGTCGCCTGGCTGAATTCTGCCTTTTTTGAGAAAATTTTTGCCCGCCTCATTCCGAAGGAGGAGAGAGGGGAGGAGCTTCGCCCCATCCTCGAAAATTGGAAGGAGGGCGATGAGCCTCGGGAAGACTGCGCGGAAGACTCTTCCCTCTCCGCTGCTCTTCGGGATCTTAAGAGGGGAGAGGAAGAGCAGGAGGAGGAAGAGCTTTGACGGATGCGAAAACGGGGAGGGCCGATCGCTGCAGGGAAGGGATAGAGAGAAAGGACTTGATTATGAAACTTTGGAACAGCTGGAAGGAAGACCGGGGTATTCTGCTTTGGTATTTCCTGGGATATCTTCTGCTTCTCAGTATTTTGCTTGCTCTTATATCGAGCTTCACTCCCTGGAAGATGGAGACTCTTCCCTATCTTCTCCTTTATTTTCTTGGCAATGTGCTGATGCTTTGTAAGGTGCTTCTTGTAAAACGGGAGGAGCTCTCCGACGGCATCGGAAGAGCCTTCCGGAGGCCGTTTCGGAATTTCGCTTATATCCTGCTCTGCAATCTTCTTGTATATCTCATCAATGTCCCGCTGGCTCTCCTTATGCAAAAGATCGGTGTCACAAACCAAAACCAGATGGAGATCTTCGGCATCTTCGGACAGAGCAGAGCCTGGCAGTTCGTTGTCATTTTCCTCGCGCTGATCTTTGCGCCGGTCGTTGAGGAGACCGTTTTCCGGGGCATCATCTTTGCGAGACTCCGCCAGAGAGGACGCCTCATCGCTTATGCGGCATCTATGATTCTTTTTTCCCTGGTACACGGTCTTGCTGCGATCCTCAGCGGAAAGCCCCGGGATATGCTGGCGATTATGGTATACCTGCCGCTTTCCTTCATGCTCTGCCGGCTCTATGAAAAGAAGCGGAATATCCTGGCTTCGATGGGACTTCATTTTCTGAATAATGGGATAGCGGTGCTTCTTATGTATCTTATGCCGGAGCTTGTAAAGCTTTCCCAAAAAGCGGGATGATGCGCGGTGTTCCTCAAGCTTCAGCTTGAGAGAAGGCATTCGTTTCGCTTGTGCCAACACCCCTTTCCGGCGGCTGCAAGCTGCAGAAATGCTATGCCTTGTTAAGTGGAATTAGTGGGATTAGTGGAATTTTGTGAAAGAGTAAATCCGCTGAGCCCCCTCAGAGTGGAAATGAACTTTTCCCTCCGGCCTGCGGAGGAGGGCAGACCTTTAATCTTAAAAGGCTGTTCTCCCTCTGTCGCCCGGATATAAAAAAGTCCCGCCTGTCGGCGGGGCAGAAATTTATCCCTGAAATGGGAGGAGGGCAGGGATCCTTTGATCCCTGCCCGAGTATTATGAAAAAAATCTTTTTGGCTGGATAACTGCTCTTTGTTATCCTGGGTATAATATAGTTTTCAGAAGTGAATAAACTATGTTTTCGGTGTAAACAAATTGGAAACAAAGTGTGAACGGGAAATGAATGCCGGAAAAGCGTGCGCATTTATAAGGGAAGCGGTGAGACTCGTCTTCCGGGGGGAGAGAGATGGAAAAATCGGTAATCTTTGATGTGGACGGAACGCTTTGGGACTCCTCCGAGGCGGTCACGGAGTCCTGGAATGAGGTGCTGTCCCGATATCCGGGCTGCAGAAAGGCGCCGCTTACGAGAGAGGATATGTACCGCTATATGGGGCATACCATGGAAGAAATCGGACGGATGATGCTTCCGGGACTCCTCCAGGGAGAGCGCTGCCGGATCATGGAGGAGTGCATGCAGCACGAGAATGCCTATTTGGCACTGCACAGTGGGAGCTTCTACCCGGGGACGGTGAAAATGCTTCGGATACTTCGGGAGGAAGGGATCCGGCTCTATATCGTCTCAAACTGCCAGAAGGGATATATTGAGACACTGCTTCACTGCGGAGGGCTTTCTTTGGGAGAGGAGGGTGACTTTCAGGATATCGAGTGCTTTGGAAATACCGGAAAGGGGAAGGGAGAGAATATCGCGACTCTGATGGAGAGAAACCGGATCAGCCGGGAGGGAGCCTTCTATGTGGGGGATACCGTCATGGATGAAAGAGCGGCCCGCAGCGCGGGGATCCCCTTTATCCATGCGGCCTATGGCTTCGGAGAGGCGGAGGAGCCCGCCGCAAGGCTCTGTGATATCCGGGAGCTCCCGGAGCTTCTGAAAAGCCTTGTTTTTTCGTAAATGCTGCCTCTTGCGTGAATGTCAGATGCCCTTCGGCCTTCCATGCTCATGACGCTTAGCCTGTCCGATGCCCTTGTGGTTGCCCCGTGCCAGCACGGTGGATGCAGGGGGGGTTAAAATGACAATGATTTATAGAGAATCGTCGTCTGCCCGTGTGCCTGTGCCTTTCTCCGCGGGCTGTCTATATGCGCCGGATGTAATGCTGTGCATGGATTTTGTAAAAGTCGATCGCTCCGGGCTTCGCCCTTTCGCAATCGCCGTCGCCATTCGCATTCCAGGCCTATCGGCCTTCCAT
>NZ_KI273139.1:3229-80023 GCF_000469565.1 Oribacterium sp. oral taxon 078 str. F0263
GCTGTCTATATGCGCCGGATGTAATGCTGTGCATATATTTTGTAAAAGTCGATTGCTTCGGGCTTCGCCCTTTCGCAATCGTCGCCGCCATTCGCATTCCAGGCCTATCGGCCTTCCATGCTCATGACGCTTAGCCCGTCCGATGCCTTTTCGTCTGCCCGTGCCAGCACGGCAGACGAAAGGGCGCCGTCCGGGACTTTTACAAACAAATGGAACTCCTTCCGATGTCATTCCTGAGAAGTCACGTCAATGGAAGGAGTCCCTGATTTGAAATTAGAGCTGAGTGGCTGCTAATTTCTGGAATCAATATACCGCGAATTCTCCGGAAATGCAAGTGGAAAATGAGAAAAATAAGAATAAAAAGACGGAAAATGAGAAAAATAGCGGGGAAATTGTCGTGAAGTTTTTGGAAAAAGCAGTGGAGCGGTGGACGGGAAGAGCCTCGATAATGTGACTAATTTATATTAAAATATAGATTGAAAATCCAACAGAAATGCCATAGAATAGAGACGTCTCCGTTTGGGATAGCGTCAAAGTGTAATTTCCGGAAAATGGGGGAAGCGCAGGGAATGCGGCATCGGCCGCAGAGCTGAAGTGATGGGATTCGCGGTTTGTCGTTGTTTTTGGCGATATCCGGGATCATTTCACGGAAGGGAAGGACAGAGGAGGATAAAAAATATGGTTAGCAATCTTTTATTGGGGGGACTCGGGATTTTGGCTGTGATTTTTGCAGTCTATTTTGTCAGAGATATCCTGGCCCACCGCGGAGAACTGGAGAAGGGGACCAACGGTCTTCTCTCGGCGTTGATCGGTTTCGGAATCAATTTTTTGGACACGCTCGGCATTGGTTCCTTCGCGCTTGGCCTCGCTCTCTACAAGAGCCTTCATCAGGTGGATGACAGGAAGATCCCGGGGACTCTGAATGTCTCCTGTGTTCCTCCCGTCATAGCGGAGGCCTGCTTCTTCATTTCGGCAGTGCAGGTAGAGCCGCTCACGCTGGCCGCAATGCTTGTTTCCGCGACTCTCGGCGCAT
The DNA here is from genome assembly GCF_000469565.1 of Oribacterium sp. oral taxon 078 str. F0263. Taxonomy (NCBI): domain Bacteria; kingdom Bacillati; phylum Bacillota; class Clostridia; order Lachnospirales; family Lachnospiraceae; genus Oribacterium; species Oribacterium sp. oral taxon 078. Next base: position 4,263 of record NZ_KI273139.1, read on the forward strand.
GGATCGGTGCCGGTGCGGTCTCGAAGCTCTCAAAGCAGAAGGTTCAGCTCTTTATGGGTATCGCCCTTGTGGTGATCGGCGTTGTCATCGTCTGCCAGACGGTAGGCTTGGTTCCCGGAAAAGGAGAGGCGATCGGTCTTCATGGGGTGAAGCTCATCATTGCGGTCGTGATCAATTTCTTCCTCGGCGCGATCATGACGCTCGGCGTGGGACTCTATGCCCCCTGCTTTGCTCTGGTCTCGCTGCTGGGGATGGATCCGAAGGTCGCTTTTCCGATCATGATGGGATCCTGCGCTTATCTCATGCCGGTGGCGTCCATCCGCTTTATCAAGGAGGGGATGTATAACCGGAAGATGTCGCTTTTCGCCGTGATCCCGAGCGTTATCGGAGTATTTATCGCGAGCCGTCTCGTGCTCGGTCTCTCTCATGAGGTGCTCAGCATCGTCATCGTCATCGTCATGGCCTACTCGGCACTTTCGATGTTCTATTCTCTCTACAAGGAGAAAAAGGCCGGAGAGACAGAAGCGGAGGGCGGAGAGAAGAAGGTCTGAGCCCGGACAAGACAGCGAATCAGCGCTTCCCATTAGAAGATAATAGTAGAAGAGGAGATTTTTGGCGCGGGAGTGACCGCGGAGGAATAAGGAACTTGAAGATGGAGGAAGATAAGCATGAATCTTTTCAGAAGCATCCAGGCAGTTGACACGCACACGGCGGGTGAGGCCACCAGAATTGTGATCGGCGGTGTCCCGAATATCAAGGGGAAGTCCATGCCGGAAAAGAGGCAGTGGCTGGAGGAGAATATGGACCAGCTGAGGACCTCTCTCATGCTGGAGCCAAGGGGACACAATGATATGTTCGGCGCGATCCTTACTCAGCCGACGGATCCGGAGGCGGATTACGGCATCATTTTCATGGATGGCGGCGGATACCTGAATATGTGCGGACATGGGACGATCGGTGCCATGACGACTGCGGTGGAGACGGGGATGGTCCCCGTGACGGAGCCTGTCACAAAGATCATCCAGGAGGCGCCGGCCGGCATTATCCGCGGCGAGGTTCAGGTGGAGAACGGCAGGGCGAAGCGCGTGAGCTTCCAGAATGTCCCGGCTTTTCTCTATAAGAAGGACCAGGAGGTGGAGCTTCCCGGCCATGGAAAGATTCGATTTGACCTTTCCTTTGGCGGCTCCTTCTTCGCGATCGTGAGGGCGGACCAGGTCGGCCTCGAGATCAAGCCGGAGAACGCGGAGCTTTTGAGTAAGCTTGGAATTCAGCTGAGGGAGATCATCAACAGGGAGATCCCGGTGCAGCACCCTCTGCTTTCGCATATCCACAGTGTCGACCTCGTCGAATGGTGGTCCGAGACGGAGACCAAGGGAGCCAGTCTCAGAAACTGTGTCGCCTTCGGACAGGGGCAGATTGACCGCTCCCCCTGCGGAACGGGAACCAGCGCGAAGCTTGCGACTTTATTTGCCCGCGGGGAACTGAAGGAGCATGAGAAATTTTATTATGAGTCGATTCTCGGCACGATCTTCGAGGGAGAGATCGTGGGGACGGCGAAGGTCGGAGATTACGATGCGGTCATTCCGAAGATCTCCGGGAGCGCCTATATAACCGGCTTCAATCAGCTTGTTCTGGATGAGGATGATCCCGTGAAGTACGGTTTCCTGCTGAAGTAATTCTCTAAGCTTTTTCGGGAATAAGCCCCCTGTGGATCAAAGGATCCGCGGGGGGCTTTTTATGCGGCGTAAGGCGCCCTCGCGCAGACAGAGCGGCGAAGCCGCGGCCGCCCGCCGGGGGCAGTATTTCACAGTGCTTTCGGAAGATCCAACATGAAATTTTATCCCGGCCTTCCTAGAAGTCGACCTCCGTATCGTAGTAGCAGGCCTTCAGGAGCTTTTCCATCTCCTCCTGCGTCGGGATCCTGGGATTCGATCCGGTGCAGGCGTCTCCGATCGCGCGCTCCGCGATACCGGGCAGTCTCTCAAGGAAGATCTTCTCCGGAACAAAGCCATGCTCCGTCGGGAGGGAATCCGCGCCGTAATTTCGGATGCAGTGGGGGATATTGAGCGCATCATTCATGCGGCGGAGCTCTGCAATGAGAAGGCTCAGCTTTTCATCCTCATTTTTTCCGCCAAGGTGCATGTAATCTGCGATGACAGCGTAGCGCTTCTTCGCCTCCGCATTCTTTGCGTTGAAGGCGATAACCTTCGGAAGATACATCGCGTTTGCCGCGCCGTGGATCAGATGCGCTCCGCAGTCCGCAAATACGGCGCCGGTCTTGTGCGCCATGGAGTGGACGATGCCGAGCAGGGCATTGGAGAAGGCCATGCCGGCGAGGCACTGCGCGTTGTGCATCGTATCCCTCGCACTCATGTCCTCCTGGTAGGAGGGGATGAGATTCTTCTGAACGAGCTCGATCGCGTGGATGGCGAGGGGGTCCGTAAAATCACAGTGCGCTGTCGAGACATAAGCTTCAATCGCGTGTGTCAGCGCATCCATACCGGTGTGAGCGACCAGCTTCTTCGGCATGGTCTCCGCGAGCTCCGGGTCGACGATGGCGATATCCGGAGTGATTTCAAAATCCGCGATCGGATACTTTGTTCCCTTTTTATAATCTGTGATGATGGAGAAGGCAGTGACCTCCGTGGCGGTGCCGGAGGTGGAGGAGATGGCGCAGAAGCGGGCCTTCCTCCGAAGCTTTGGAAGACCGAAGACCTTGCACATATCCTCAAAGCTGCAGTCGGGGTATTCGTAGCGGATCCACATCGCCTTTGCCGCATCGATCGGAGAGCCTCCGCCCATCGCGACGATCCAGTCGGGGCGGAAGCGCTGCATCGCCTCTGCGCCCTTCATAACCGTATCTACGGAAGGGTCGGATTCGATCCCCTCATAGAGCTCGACCTCCATACCGGCTTCCTTCAGATAAGAGACGGCCTTGTCCAGGAAGCCGAAGCGCTTCATGGAGCCTCCGCCGACAAGGAGCATCGCCCTCTTACCCTCGAGCTTCTTCAGTGTCTCCAGAGCTCCCTTTCCATGATAGATATCCCGCGGTAAAGTAAATCTTGCCATACGCTCTCTCCTTTCCCGGATAGAATCCGGTCCCAAAGGGCGGCCCTGCACCGCCCTTTGGAAGCATAGCACCATGGGAGGAGCTTGAAAAGGAGTTTTTGTTAAATAAATAACGACAATATATTGAGAATTTCTATAATAAATAATTGAAAAGACGAAAGCTCCCGCGAAGCGGAGAAGAGGAGATGGAAAAAAGCGGAGAAGCGGGACTTGACAAATACCCATAGGGGGTATAATATTCTTTTGAAAAGAGATACCCCTGAGGGGTATACATCCCGGCTTTGAAGAGCGGCGGAGAAGGCCCCGGCCGCGTCCTGAAAGCGGTGGATTTCGGAAGCTTCGGACTGTGGGGAAAAGATCTGCCGCTTGTCGGAAAAAGCACTGCAGAGAAAAGGAAGCCGTACAAAGCTTCGCTATGGCTTTTGGCTTATGGAGGTGAGGATGGGGAAGCAGGAGACAGAGGACAGGGATTTTTTCGATGCGGAGTCGGCGGAGGGAGACATTTCCCTGGAGTCCTGCTGCGGATCCCGCCGGAAGAAGCGGAGCGAGGAGGAGCAAAGAGCCCTTCTTTTACGGCTTAAGAGGGTGGAGGGACAGATCCGGGGGATAGAGAGGATGGTGGAGAGGGATGCCTACTGTCCGGACATTCTGGTTCAGGTCTCCGCTGCGACAAGCGCTTTAAACAGCTTCAATAAGAGCCTGCTCTCCTGTCACATCCACAGCTGCGTCGCGGAGGATATCCGGGAGGGAAAGGACGAGGCCATCGATGAGCTCTGCGCCCTCCTCCAAAGGCTGATGCGCTGAGGAGCGGAGCGGCAGGCCGCCGGGAAAACGAAGCTTCGCCGAGGGTTTTTCTGCGGGGCAGACTCAGGGAAATGGCAGAATGAGAGAGATAAGGGGAGGGAAAAGGATGGAAAAAGAGCGGGGGAAAATAAGGCAGTACAATGTGAGCGGCATGAGCTGTGCGTCCTGTCAGGTGCATGTGGAAAAGGCGGTCTCCAGGCTTCCGGGGGTGAAGTCCGTCTCCGTCTCCCTCCTCACGAATTCCATGTCGGTAGAGGGGACTGCGGGAGATGCCGAGATCGAGAGAGCCGTGGAGAACGCGGGATACAGGGCGGTCCCGAAGGAGAGAGCGGGGAAGAGAGAGGAGGCGGACAGAGGAGAGGAAGCGCTCCGGGACCGAGAGACAGCGAAGCTTTTTCAAAGACTTAAGCTTTCTCTCGTCTTTTTGCTTCTTCTTATGTATCTCAGCATGGGGCATAAGATGCTGGGACTGCCGATCCCGGGCTTTTTGCAGCATAATCCCATCGGGCTTTCGCTCACACAGCTTTTACTCGCGGGCATCGTGATGATGATTAACCGGGCCTTTTTCCTCTCGGGCTTTCGCTCCCTTCGCCATGGGGGCCCGAACATGGATACCCTTGTGGCGCTTGGTTCCGGAATATCCTTTCTCTGGTCTCTTTATATCCTTTACCGGATGAGCTGGCTTGTCTCCAACGGGGCGCAGAGTCAGGAGCTCATGGAGCTCTATCATAATCAGCTCTACTTCGAATCCGCGGCCATGATCCCGGCTCTGATCACGGTCGGAAAGACCCTGGAGTCTCTCTCCAAGGGGAGGACGACGGACGCCTTGAAGAATCTGATGAAAATGGCGCCGAAGACCGCGCTTCTCGAGCGGGACGGAAGGGAGGTCGAGACGCCGATCGAGGAGGTGAGAGCGGGAGATATCTTTCTCGTAAAACCCGGGGATTCCATCCCGGTGGACGGCGTGATCGTGGACGGCGGCGGAGCGGTGGATGAGTCCGCGCTGACCGGGGAATCTGTTCCCGTGGATAAAAAGGAGGGGGATCGGGTGAGCGCGGCGACGATCAACCGATCCGGATTTATCCGGGCGAGAGCGACGAGGGTCGGGGAGGATACGACCTTCTCCCAAATCATCAAGATGGTCAGCGATGCGGCCGCGACCAAGGCTCCGATCGCGAGAGTGGCGGATCGGGTCTCCGGAGTCTTCGTACCTATGGTCATGCTGATCGCGCTTCTTGTGCTTGCGGGCTGGCTTTTCGCCGGACAGAGCTTCGCCTTTTCCCTGGAGAGAGCGATCAGTGTGCTCGTGATCTCCTGCCCCTGCGCGCTCGGCCTCGCGACTCCGGTCGCGATCATGGTCGGAAACGGAGTGGGGGCCCGAAACGGAATCCTTTTTAAGACCTCGGAGGCCCTGGAAAATGCGGGGAAGCTTCGGATCATAGCCTTGGATAAGACGGGGACCATCACTGAGGGGAGACCGGAGGTGAGTGATCTGATCCCGGCGGAAAATGTCTCGGAGAGGGAGCTTCTCTTCCTCGCCGCCTCCCTCGAGAAGAGGAGTGAGCATCCGCTCGCCGGGGCCGTTATGAGAAGAGCCGAGGAGGAGCATGTCGATGCGGGAGAGCTCCGCGATTTTCGCGCCCTCGCCGGAAACGGCCTCACGGGGAGACTTGGAGACAGCGTGCTGCACGGGGGGTCCGAGAGCTTTATCTCCACCTTGGCGAAGCTCCCCCCAAAGCTCTCGGAGAGAGCCGCAGCCCTTTCAGCGGAGGGAAAGACAGCACTCTATTTTGAAAGGGACGGAGAGATTCTTGGGATGATCGCTGTCTCGGATCGCATCAAGGAGGATTCTGCGGAGGCCGCGGCGGAGCTTCGGCGGATGGGGATTTCCCTTGTCATGCTGACCGGGGACAATGAGAGGACGGCGAAGGCGATCGGCCGGGAGGCCGGAGTGGATCGGATCATAGCGGGCGTACTGCCCGATGGAAAGGAGGCCGTGATCCGGGAGCTCCAGAAGGAGGGCATGACCGGGATGGTGGGGGACGGCATCAATGATGCCCCGGCTCTTGCGAGAGCGGACATCGGGATCGCGATCGGCGCGGGGACGGATGTCGCGATCGACTCCGCAGACCTGGTACTCATGAACTCACGCCTCACGGATGTTTCCGCCGCGGTACGCTTAAGCCGTGCGACGCTTCGGAATATCCATGAGAACCTCTTCTGGGCCTTTGCCTATAATGCGATTTTGATCCCGATCGCGGCCGGCCTCCTCCCGATGCTGAGGATCAGCCCCATGCTGGGGGCGGCGGCGATGTCTCTGTCCAGCTTCACGGTGTGCATGAATGCGCTTCGCCTGAATCTCTTCCCGATCCATGGAACGGGAAAGGGGAGGAGCCGGGGAGGAGAGCTTAGAGCTGAGGCATCCTCAGCGCCAGAGGGACCGGGCAGGGAAAAAGCGGAAGAGAAGCCGCTGCCCGCCCCCTGCCCCGAGGAGGAGAGCGGAAACGATCCAAACAGGAGGGAAAGCGAAGGACCGCTTTCCGGAAAGGAAGAAAAGATGAAAGAGACGCTGAAGATTAAGGGAATGATGTGTGAGCACTGTGAGAGACATGTGAAGGAGGCCCTGGAAAAGCTCCCCGGAGTGGAGAGCGCGCTGGTCTCCCACGGGAGCGGCACCGCGCTTCTCACCCTCGGGCAGGAGATCCCGGAGGAGACACTCAGAAAGGCGGTGGAGGAGGCCGGATACGAATTTGTCGGAATCCAGTAGGACAGCGGATCCGGTGGACCGCCGGGGGAAAAGATGCTATTCTCTTTTTTGAAATCGGAGGGGAGCAGCTGAAGAGGAGAGTGCCATGCCCGCAGCAAAGTATGATGCGATTTACAGGGACCTGAGGGAGGAAATCGAGAACCAGCGTTATGACTATCAGAGCATGCTTCCCTCAGAGCATCAGCTCATCCGGCACTACGGCTGCTCCCGAAATACGGTCCGCAGGGCTCTCCAGCAGCTTGCAGAGGACGGCTATGTCCAGATCATTCATGGGAAGGGAGCGGTGGTCCTGTTCCGCAGAAAAGAGCAGGCGGAGTTTCTGATCGGCGGAATCGAGAATCTCCGCGAGGCCGCCGCGAGGAACCGTCTGGAATTAAAGACGAAGGTGATCTTCTTTGCGGAGCTTTTAGTAGAGGAGCGGATTCAGCGCCGCACGGATTTCCCGATCGGGGCGGAGATCTATTATCTTCAGAGGCTTCGCTACCTGGATGGAGAGGCTTTGATCTTGGATCACAATTATTTTCTGAAGAGCATTGTGAGGAATCTCACGAAAGAAATCGCCGAGGGCTCCGTCTATGAATATATGGAGGGTGTCCTCGGAGAGACGATCGTCACCACGAAAAGAAAGTACACGGTGGAACGGATCACGGAAATCGATGGGAAATATATGGATATGAAGGACTATAACTGCCTCGCCGTGGTCTCCAGCCATACCTATAATAAGGATGGCGTCATGTTTGAGTATACGCAGTCGCGGCACCGCCCGGACCGCTTTGCCTTTTACGAGCAGGCAAAGCGGCTGAAATACGGGGCGTCTTCTATTTCAGGAGCTTTTCATAGCTTTCACTGACCTTTTCCCAGTCGAGAACCTCCCAGAAGGCCTTCACATAGTCGGCCCGGAGGTTTTTATACTTCAGGTAATAGGCGTGCTCCCAGACATCGATCGCGAGGATCGGGACGAAGCCCTTTCCCTCCATCAGGGGATTGTCCTGATTGGGGCTTGAGGAAAGCTGAAGCTTTCCATCGGGATTTGCGGAGAGCCAGGCCCAGCCGGATCCAAAGAGTGAGACCGCGAGGGCGCTGAGCTTCTCCTTCACGCTGTCCGTCCCGCCGAGCTGTGTCCGGATTGCGTCCGCGAGCTTTCCGACGGGCTCCCGGTGCTTTTCGGGGCTCAGGGACTGGAAGTAGATATTGTGGTTGTAAAAGCCTCCTCCGTTGTTCCGCACCGCCTTCCGGACGGCCTCGTCGGATATTTCGTCGAGGGAGGAGAGCAGCTTTTCGATGGAGTCCGGACGGATGCCGGCATTCTCCAGGGCGGCATTCAGATTTTTGGTATAGGCCGCGTGGTGCTTGCTGTAGTGCGTTTCCATCGTGAGGGCGTCGAGGAAGGGCTCCAGAGCATCGTAGCTGTAGCCGAGCTTTTGCTGTTCGAACATAAGATCTCCTTTCTGAGACTCATTTCATCCCCGCGGAAGGGAAAGTCCGCGGGGGTGTTTTTATGCTGAGATGACTATAGCATAGTTTTCCCTTATCAGACAGGAAAATTTGCTTGACCAATTTGTTTAAACAAGATAAGATGTAGAAAAGGAGAAATTTGTTTATACAAGTAAATGAAAGGCATGGATTTTCGAAGGAGGGCTTATGGGGAAATTTACGGAGTCGTCGGAGCGTTTGCTTCGGGCGATCGGCGGAAAAGACAATATCCACGCGGTCTCTCACTGCATCACCAGGATGAGGTTTGTGCTCAATGATCCGAAGATCGCAAATATTCCGGAGATCGAGTCGATCCCCTGCGTGAAGGGAACCTTTACGCAGGCGGGGCAGTTTCAAGTTATCATCGGAAATGAGGTGGCGGATTTCTATCAGGACTTTGTCGCGGTTTCGGGCGTCTCCGGTGTCTCGAAGAGCGAGGTAAAGAGCGCGGCGAAGAGAAACCAGAATCCGCTTCAGAGAGTCATGACCTCCATCGCGGAGATCTTTGCCCCGATCATCCCGGCGATCGTCGTCGGAGGTCTGATCCTGGGCTTTCGAAATGTGATTGACAGCCTGAATATCTTTAACGGGGCGACCCTGGTATCGCAGAGTCAGTTCTGGGCGGGAGTGGACAGCTTCCTCTGGCTGCTCGGTGAGGCCGTCTTCCATGTCGGCATCCCGGTGGGAATCTGCTGGTCTGTGATGAAAAAGATGGGGGGGACGGAGATCCTGGGTCTGATCCTCGGTCTCACCCTGGTCTCGGGACAGCTCCTCAACGCCTACGCTGTCGCGGGGACCGCGGCGGCGGATATTCCGAAATGGGATTTTGGCTTCGTCAAGGTCAATATGATCGGCTATCAGGCGCAGGTCATCCCGGCGATTCTCGCCGCCTTTACGCTGGTCTATCTGGAGCGCTTCTTTAAACGGGTCACGCCTAAGGTGGTGTCCATGATTGTGACGCCCTTTATGAGCCTGCTCCTCTCCGTGATGGCAGCGCACTTTGTGCTCGGCCCGATCGGCTGGCGCATCGGCTCCGTGATCTCAGCGGTGGTTTACGCGGGGATCAGCGGCCCCTACCGTGTCATCTTCGGGGCGGTCTTCGGTTTCTTCTATGCGCCCCTTGTCATCACGGGACTGCATCACATGTCCAATGCCATCGACCTCCAGCTGATTTCCGATTTCGGAGGGACCATGCTCTGGCCCATGATCGCGCTTTCCAATATCGCGCAGGGCTCCGCGGTTCTCGGCATGATCGTACTGCAAAGGAGAAACGCGAAGGCGCAGGAGATCAATATTCCGTCCTGCATCTCCTGCTATCTCGGCGTGACAGAGCCGGCGATGTTCGGTATCAACCTGAAATATGTCTTTCCGTTTTTCTCCGCCATGGCGGGGTCCTGCGTCGCTGGAGTTCTGAGCACGGCATTTTCCGTCAATGCTTCCGCGATCGGAGTCGGCGGACTCCCGGGGATCCTCTCCATCAAGCCGGAGAGCATGGGGATGTTTGCGCTCTGCATGCTGGTCGCTGTCGCGCTTCCCTTCCTCCTGACCTATGGGATCGGACGGAAAAAGGGAGTTGACCGGGAGGAGGAAAGGGAGAACAAAGCTCCCGAAAAGGAGGCTCCCGCCGCGGAAGATTCCGGCGCTCCCCTTCACTTAAAGGCCTTTCTGAGCGGGAAAACGGTCCCGATCGAAGAGGTTCCGGACGAGGTTTTCTCTAAGAAAACATTGGGAGAGGGGATGGCGATTGAGCCAACGGACAATGTCCTTCTCGCTCCGGCGGACGGCAGCGTCAGTGTCGTCATGGAGGAGAGCAATCATGCGGTCGGTCTGAGCCTTCCGAATGGGACGGAAATCCTTCTCCACATCGGGCTGGACACCGTCGCAATGAACGGGGACGGCTTCCAGAGCTTCGTGAAGATGGGGGAGAAGGTCAGAGAGGGTCAGGAGCTCATCCGCTTTGATCCGGAAAAGATCCGCGCCGCGGGCCATCCCCTCATTACCGTTCTCGTCGTCACAGAGGGGCCGGAGCTCTCCTTTGAGACCGGGAAGGAGGTCAGGGCCGGAAAGGACGAGATCGCGAGGAGTGTATAAGGAAGACAGAATGAACGATTTCAGGAAAAGCACGATCTACCAGATTTACATCAAGTCCTTCGCGGATTCCAATGGAGACGGCATCGGTGATCTGAACGGCATCCGGGAAAAGCTTCCCTATCTGAAGGAACTCGGCATTGATTATATCTGGGTCACGCCCTTTTTCCGCTCTCCGATGCGCGATAACGGCTATGACATTTCGGATTATTACTCGGTGAATCCCGTCTTTGGGACGATGGAGGATGCGGTGAATCTGATCCGGGAGGCCGGGGAGCTCGGGATCGGGATGATGTTTGACATGGTCTTTAATCACAGCTCCACGGAGCACGAATGGTTTCAGCGGGCGCTCCGCGGTGAGAAAAGATATATGGATTATTACATCTTCCGGGATCCCGTATCCGGAGGTGCGCCATGCAACTGGCAGTCGAAGTTCGGCGGAAGCGCCTGGGAATATGTCCCCTCGCTCGGGAAGTATTATCTGCATCTTTTCGACAGGACGCAGGCGGACCTCAACTGGGAGAACCCGGAGCTTCGGGAGGAGCTTCGGAAAATCATACTCTTTTGGAAGGAAAAGGGGCTCCGGGGCTTTCGCTTCGATGTCGTAAATCTGATCTCAAAGCCGGAGGAATTTCTGGATGATGAGGAAGGGGACGGCAGGAGGTTCTATACCGATGGGAGACATGTGCACCGCTTCTTAAAGGAGCTCGTGCAAAAGACCGGAATCGATGGGATGGTGACGGTCGGAGAGATGTCTTCCACCTCGATCGAGAACTGCATTCTCTATACAAGGCCCTCCGAGAAGGAGCTCTCCATGTGCTTTAGCTTTCACCATCTGAAGGTGGACTACAAGGATGGAAACAAATGGGCCCTGATGGCGCCGGATCTTCGGGAGCTCCGGAGGCTTTTCTCGGAGTGGCAGGAAAAGATGCAGGAGGGAGGCGGCTGGAATGCGCTTTTCTGGTGCAATCATGACCAGCCGAGAGTGCTTTCCCGCTTTGGCGACGAGGGAAAATACTGGAAGCAGTCCGCGAAGATGCTTGCGATCTTTATCCATCTGATGCGGGGAACGCCCTATGTCTACCAGGGAGAGGAGCTCGGCATGACGAATCCGGGCTATCAGAGGATCGAGGATTATCGGGATGTGGAGAGCATAAATTACTATGGAATTCTCCGAAAGGACGGGCACAGCAGGGAGGACGCCCTCCGGATTCTCGCGGCCCGCTCGAGAGATGACAGCCGGACGCCGATGCAGTGGGACGGTGGGAAATATGCCGGCTTTTCAAAGGCGGAGCCATGGATAGCGGTGCCGGAAAACCACAGCTTCATCAATGCCGCCTCAGAGGAGGCGGACGAGGACTCTGTCCTGCACTGCTACCGGGAACTGATCCTTCTCAGAAAGGAGCTCCCGCTCATCTCGGAGGGACGGATTCACTTTACGGATTCCGGGAATGAGAAGGTCCTGAGCTATGAGAGGAGCCTCGGGGAAGAGCGCCTCCTCGTCTTCGGGAGCTTCTCCGCGGAGGAGGAGAGGGCCGAGGGGATTCCTTCCCGGGAAGAAGGATGGGAGCGCCTCATCGGGAATTATCCCGAGGACGGAAGGGAGGACGGAAGGCTTCGCCCCTACGAAGCGGCGGCCTTCCTTCGGAGGGGAGAGAGCTAGGCATCCCGATCTCTTATTTGCCTGTTGGATTCCAGTACCTGTGAATTCCGGCGCCTTGTCTGTCCGCGGGGAGCGCTCATGATTTACCGCTTCTCCTCGTCTGTAAAGGCCGATGGCCCGGGCGCGGCAGCTACTGCCGTCTGCATTCCGGCTTTTCGGGCCTGCATGCTCAATGCTGCTCAGCCCCGTTCAATGCCGCAGCGCATCTCATCTCCGATCGTGGGCATTGGACGGGGCTTTTACGGCAAAGTTTATGTATTATTTGCGAAGCAAGGCGGAAAATGGGGCAAAATCGCCTGTTATATGATGCTGTTTTCATGCGGATATGCTATAATAAATCAAACGCCGAAAGTGATTCCGCATGGTTCCGCTGTTTCGCGGCTCCCATCCATGCCGCCTCTTATCTGCATACCGGCTGCTATTTCGTTCCATAGCCGAAGAGGGCGTATCATAGAGTCTTTCATCCACTCCTGTGCGAGCAGATCCTGGATGGGGGACTTTTGATACTGGAATCATAAGATGACGAAAGTCGCACGGGTCTGTACAGCAGGGGTATCAGGCCGAAAGCAGTGGACATGGAGGAGAACATGTACAAAATCACAAAAGTTGAGCATCTGGTAGACAAGGACTGGCTCATGGTCGTGGAGGCGCCCTTTGTCGCAAGGAACGCGGAGCCGGGACAGTTCATGATCGCGAAGCTGGGGGAGCTTGGGGAGAGGATTCCCTTCACCATCGCGGATTATGACAGAAAGGCCGGGACGATCACCATTGTCTTTCAGGTCGTCGGAGCTTCCACGGAGAAGATGAGCAAGCTGAAGGAGGGAGAGTATTTTACGGATATTGTGGGCCCCCTCGGCAGACCCTCTGAGCTCATTGAGACCCCGATCGAGGAGCTGAAGAAGGAGAGCATCATTTTCATTGCGGGCGGCGTGGGCGCTGCTCCCGTTTACCCGCAGGTCAAGTGGCTGCATGAGAACGGCGTTGAGGCGGATGTCATCCTCGGCGCAAGAAATAAGGATCTTCTCATCATGGAGAAGGAGCTCCGCTCCGTCTCGAAAAATGTCTATGTGACGACAGATGACGGCTCCTACGGCGCAAAGGGTGTCGTGACGGATGTCCTGAAAAAGCTGGTCCTGGAGGAGGGCAGGAAGTACACGAAGTGCATCGCGATCGGACCGGTGATCATGATGAAGTTCGCCTGCCTGACCACAAAGGAGCTCGGCATCCCGACCGTTGTCTCCATGAACCCGATCATGATCGACGGGACCGGCATGTGCGGCGCCTGCCGCCTCGTTGTCGGTGACAAAGTAAAGTTTGCCTGTGTGGACGGACCGGAATTCGACGGCCATCTCGTCGATTTCAATCTCGCCATGAAGCGCCAGCAGACCTATAAGACCGAGGAGGGCAGGGCGATGCTCGAGCTCCTCGAGGCGGAGAAGGCGCATGGCGGCTGCGGCAACTGCAATGGATGATCGGAGGTGAGAGAATGGCTGTGAATATGATGAAGAACAAGGTTCCGGTTCCGGAGCAGGATCCGAAGGTGCGCGCCACCAATTTCAAGGAGGTCTGCCTCGGCTATGACGATGCCCAGGCGAAGGAGGAGGCCTCCCGCTGTCTGAACTGCAAAAACCCCCGCTGTGTAGTCGGCTGCCCGGTCTCCATTCAGATCAATGAGTTCATCCATGAGATCAATGAGGGAAATATTGAGAAGGCGGCGGATGTCATCGCCCGCTCCTCGGCCCTTCCCGCTGTCTGCGGAAGAGTCTGCCCGCAGGAGACGCAGTGCGAGGGCGTGTGCGTGAGAGGGATCAAAGGAGAGCCTGTCGCGATCGGAAAGCTCGAGCGCTATGTGGCCGACTGGGCGAGGGAGCACGGCTATGTCGCGGCGAAGCCCGGAGAGCCGAACGGCAGGAAGGTCGCCGTCATCGGAGCGGGTCCCTCCGGACTGACCTGCGCGGGAGATCTCGCGAAACTCGGCTACGAGGTGACGATCTTTGAGGCCTTCCATGAGCCGGGCGGCGTGCTTCTCTATGGGATCCCGGAGTTCCGTCTTCCGAAGGACAGGGTAGTTATCCCGGAGATCGAGAATGTAAAGAAGCTCGGAGTGAAGATCGAGACCAATGTCTTGGTCGGAAGATCCATCACGGTGGACGAGCTCCTGAATGAGGAGGGCTTCGATGCGGTCTTCCTCGGGACCGGGGCGGGACTTCCGAAGTTTATGAATATTCCGGGGGAGACCGCGAACGGCGTCTACTCCGCGAATGAGTTCCTCACGAGAAATAATCTGATGAAGGCCTATCGGGAGGATGCGGATACGCCGATCAAGTGCGGAAAGAAGGTCGTCGTGGTCGGCGGCGGAAATGTGGCGATGGACGCGGCGAGGACCGCGCTTCGCCTCGGCGCGGAGGTGCATGTCGTCTATCGGAGATCCGAGGCGGAGCTCCCCGCGAGACAGGAGGAGGTTCACCACGCGAAGGAGGAGGGGATCATCTTCGATCTCCTGCAAAATCCGGTGGAGATCCTCATTGATGAAAATGACTGGGTGAAGGGCATCAAAGTCATCAAGATGGAGCTCGGGGAGCCGGATGCCTCCGGCAGAAGAAGACCGGTGGAGATCCCGGGATCCGAATATGTCATCGACTGTGACTCCGTGATCATGTCCCTCGGCACCTCTCCGAACCCGCTGATCAGCGCTACTACGAAGGGTCTGGATACGAACAGCCACGGATGTATCATCGCGAAGGAGGAGAACGGAGAGACCTCAAAGAAGGCGGTCTATGCCGGAGGAGATGCCGTGACCGGCGCCGCGACCGTTATCCTGGCGATGGGAGCCGGAAAAGCGGCAGCGAAGGGGATTGATGAGTTCCTGCGGGGAGAAAAGAAATAAGACAGAGAAAACCTTGAGAAGGGCCGGGTGTTTGCCCGGCCTTTTTCTGAGCAAATTTTGAGGAAATGTCTATACTGGAGCTTGAAGCCGCAGGCGGATTGGCTTATACTCATTCAGTGGTCAATGATTAGTGATTAGTGGATGGTGGTCAGCAGGGGGCTGGACCACGGTATCAAAAGAAGGGGAGAGTATGACGGTAAAGGATGTAAATCGGAAGATTGCGGAGCAGACCGGTCTTAGCTTTGACAAGGACAGCGGGATCAGCGCCGGCTATTTCAATGGCTACCATGTCGCGGTGATCATGGATGCGAATGTCCGAAAGATTGTGGTGTCCGTCTCGATGGGGGCAGGACAGAAGCCGGAGAAGGAGGTTCTGAAGCAGGCGCCGAAGGAGTATAAAAAGACGCTCGGGAAGCTGATGCTGCAGGGGCACCGCGCGAGCTTTCTGGCGAAGAGCGGACTTACGGCGAAGTCACAGATCGAAAGATGCGCGGAGGGGATCCGGGACCTCACGACATTTTTGCATCAAAATGGTTTGCAGGACTGCAGCGAGCTCAGCGGCCGCACGGACGAAAACGGTTGTTATTTTGTCGGGGGGAGTCTTCGCTTTCTGACAAAGGAGGAGTATGCCCAGGAGAGGAACCGCACGCAGTCGGAGTTTGAGAAGAACAATGGAAAGAGAGGGAATTTTATCGCGGGAATCGTCGGGGCACTGCTCGGGAGCTTTATCGGCATTGCGGTGATGGTCTTTATCGGACAGCTCGGCTATGTTTCTCTCTGGGCAGGGATCGTCATGGGAGTCTGTGTCACCAAGGGATATGAGCTTCTCGCGGGGAAGTTCGATATCCTCGGAATGATTCTCTCTGTCCTTGTCATGGCGCTCATGGTTTACCTTGGGAATAATCTGGACTGGGCGATCTCCATCATGAGGGCCTATGAAGTGAATCTCTTCGATGCATTTCCGGCAGTGGGAATGGTCGTCAGGGAATCGGGGAGTACAGCGGTCTACTATCAAAATCTGGCGCTCTACTATCTCTTTACGCTGCTCGGGGCGATCCCGACCATGGTCGGATTTTTAAAGCACAAGAAGCTTCTCGGGGTCTCCTATCCGATCGGAGCGGAGAGCGGAGAGGCATCGGTCAACGGGACAGAGCAGTGGCAGGGCTTCCAGGGGGGGACGGATTTATCTTCCGCAAAATAAAAGTAAATTCCCCTAAATCTCTTGCTTTTCTCTGGATTTTGCGATAATATTAACGGGCATCGGGATGTAGCGCAGGTGGTAGCGCGCTTGACTGGGGGTCAAGAGGCCGCAGGTTCAAGTCCTGTCATTCCGATCCCGGCGAGGAGCAGAGATGCTCCTCGTTTTCTATATCTGCCGGCCGGACTTTGGAAGCGGCGGAGACTGCAGAAGCACCGGGAGAGAGGATGTCGATTTTTGAATGCCGTGAAGGGATTCATTCCGCTATGGAAAGGACCGAGATGAAATTAGTCAGTTTTGCGATTCCCTGTTATAATTCCGCCGCCTATATGAGGCGCTGCATCGAGAGTATCCTGCCCGGCGGTGATGAGCTTGAGATCATCATCGTTGACGACGGATCGGGAAAGGACAATACGCTGGAAATCGCGGAGGAGTATGAGGCGAAGTATCCGGGAATCTGCAGGGCGGTCCATCAGGAGAACGGGGGACACGGTGAGGCGGTCAATGCGGGACTTCGGAACGCAAAGGGACTCTTCTTTAAGGTGGTGGACTCCGATGACTGGCTGGACAGCGCGGTCCTTCTCCGGGTGCTCGATAAGCTTCGGGAGCAGGTCCTCGCCGGTACTCCGGTCGATATGTTTGTCGCAAATTTTGTCTACGACAAGGTCGGGCAGGAGCGAAAGAAGGTCATGCGCTATAAGACAGCCTTCCCCGAGGACAGGATCTTCGGCTGGAAGGAGGTGAAGCACTTTCTGCTCGGTCAATACATCCTCATGCATTCCGTCATCTACCGCACGGAGATGCTCCGGGACTGCGGACTGGAGCTCCCAAAGCACACCTTTTACGTGGACAATATCTTTGTCTACCAGCCGCTCCCCTTCGTGAAGAATATCTATTATATGGATGAAAATCTCTATCACTATTTTATCGGAAGAGAAGATCAGTCGGTCAATGAGCAGGTCATGATCGGACGGATCGATCAGCAGATCCGGGTCAATCAATTCATGGCGGATTGCTGCAATCTCGCGGCGGTGCAGCCGCCCAAGCTCCGAAACTATATGTTTCACTATCTGGAGATCATCACAACGATCTCCTCTGTGCTCGCGATCCGCTCCGGTACAGAGGAAAACATGGAGAAGAAGCGGAAGCTCTGGGAGTACTTCCGGAAGAAGGACCTGAAGCTTTGGTGGCGGCTCAGGATGGGCTTTCTCGGGCAGGGCGTGAACCTCCCCGGAAAGGTCGGAAACCGCCTCACCATCATGGCCTATAAACTGAGTCAGAAGTTCTATGGCTTCAACTGAGAAAAGGATTGACAAAGCAATGCCCGTTTAGTAGACTAAGGAGGTCGCGAAAAGTGCGGACAGGGGTCTTAGCTCAGCTGGGAGAGCATCTGCCTTACAAGCAGAGGGTCACAGGTTCGAGCCCTGTAGGCCCCAGTGTCCGGCCCGGGGCGCGGCTAATCGCGATTCGGGTCGGATGGTTTGAGAAGGCGAGATAGCTCAGCTGGCTAGAGCACGCGGTTCATACCCGCGGTGTCGAGGGTTCAAGTCCCCCTCTCGCTACGAAAAAGAAAATGGCTTAAATGCGTAGATTCCTAAGAAAATCAACGTGTTTAAGCTATTTTTATTGCCTTAAAATAACGCTTGTGATAGCACAAAAATCACGTCTAATCGAAAAAACTGTACAGAAACTGTACAGAGCTTCTGTCAGCTGTTTTCAGTTGTATATCAAGTTTAATAAACATGACATACAGATGTCGTGTTTTGCTTGATATGATACATACGGAGCATAATGAGAATGAAGATAGACAGGCTGATCGGGATACTGTCAGTGCTGCTGCAGAAAGAGAAAACTACGGCACCGGAGCTGGCAGAGAGGTTTGAGGTTTCAAAAAGAACAATAAACCGTGATATCGAAGATCTTTGCAGGGCGGGCATTCCTATCCGTACAGCACAAGGCACTGGCGGCGGAATCAGCATTATGGACGGATATCGGATGGACAGGATAATCCTGACATCAAAGGATATGCAGATGATCCTTGCAGGGCTGCGGAGTCTGGACAGCGTGAGCGGAAGCAGTTATTACGGTCAGCTGATGGAAAAGATCCAGGCTGGTTCCTCTGAGTTTATCACTGGCAGGGATTCCATTCTGATCGATCTGTCATCATGGTACCGGGATTCGCTGGCTCCAAAAATAGAGATGATACAGGATGCAATCGCAGACAGGAGTTTGATCAAGTTCCGATATTATGCTCCATCCGGCGAGAGTGAGCGAACGGTTGAACCATATTATCTGGTGTTTCGCTGGTCGAGCTGGTATCTTTGGGCGTGGTGCTTGAAAAGCAAGGACTTTAGGCTGTTCAAACTGAACCGTATGGATGGTGTTCAAATAACGGAAAGGAATTTTGAATGCAGAGACGCGACTATGCCGGATCTCTCGAATGAAAAAATCTTTCCGGGTGGGATCAAAGTGAAGGCATTATTTGAAGCGGATCAGAAGTGGCGGTTGGTAGAAGAGTTCGGGACTTCATGTTTTACGGAAAATGAGGATGGCAGGCTTCTCTTTACAGCGGATTATACGGACATGGAGAATCTGATCACTTGGATTTTGACATTCGGAGATAAAGCGGAGGTAATTGAACCTGAGGAAGTTCGTGAGAAGGTCAGAACTACGATAGAAGCTATGATAAAGAATTACAGGAGGAACAAAAGGCATGAAATATCCCTGGATTGAAGAGTATCTGATGGAAAAAACAGCTGTGACCAGAGATTTACAGGCGGAATGGAACTGGATTCGATTTCAGATCGGTGGAAAGATGTTTGCCGCGATATGTCTGGATGATAATGATGAGCCTTATTACATTACGCTGAAGCTTGAGCCGCTGGAGGGGGATTTCTGGCGGAAACAGTATGAAGATATAATCCCCGGCTACTATATGAACAAGCAGCATTGGAATTCAGTAAAGGCTGATGGAGAGGTGCCAGATGACATCCTGAAGGATCTGCTTGATAAGGCATATCAGATAGTGCTTGGGAACTTCAGTAAGAAGAAACAAAAGGAGATATTGGGAGAGGAATGATTTGACCGAATGTATCAGCTGCTGTGAGTCTGATTGCAGTGCCTGCTATTGCTATGGTGAAATGTGTAAGGGCTGTAATGCCGTGTGCGGTTCTGGTGATCCTCTGTATTGATGTCGTTCATGATCGTCATACATACCTGAACGTAAGCATAATCGAAATTGTCTTTCGAGAGAATGAAATTGCATTCCAGCTTTCCGATCCGCCCCCAAGTGTCAAGATTTATGATACAACGCCAAACGCTCAGGTATGCAAACCTGATCACGGAAGCTGAGTATTCCCTCATCAAGAAAAAACTTCAGAAAGATTATAAAGTGCCGTCTGACATCCTTGCGCATTATGAAGGCAGAGATGGGCGATAGTGTATAATTCCCTTAAAAATTGAAAGATATTAAGGGAATAACCCCTTAATTGATTGACGCATCCCTTAAATAATGATATAAAATAAGGGAAATGAACGGAGGTAAGGGAATGCGGGAGTTCAATTATACAAAGATCAGTGAAATGAAGTGGGATTCCGAAGTACTTGGACTGATCGCCGCAATCTATAAAGAAGCAGGAAAACAGGAACTGTATTTAAAACAGAGACCGCAGGAACTGGGAAAACTGGTTGAAATCGCTAAGATCCAAAGCACAGAAGCGTCTAACGAGATTGAGGGTATTGTCACGACAGATACTCGTATAAGACAGCTGGTCGAAGAAAAGACAAGCCCTAGAAACCGCAGCGAACAGGAGATCGCCGGTTACCGGGATGTACTCTCGATTATCCATGAAAGTTTCGATGCCATCCCGATCACGCAGAACTATATCCTTCAACTCCATAAGATCCTTTATAATCATGCGAATAATCCGATCGCCGGTCACACAAAAAACGTGCAGAACTATATCGGTGCCACGTATCCGGATGGCCATACAGCTGTCTTGTTTACTCCGCTTGCTCCATATGAAACGACGGAG
The DNA here is from genome assembly GCF_000469565.1 of Oribacterium sp. oral taxon 078 str. F0263. Classification (NCBI taxonomy): domain Bacteria; kingdom Bacillati; phylum Bacillota; class Clostridia; order Lachnospirales; family Lachnospiraceae; genus Oribacterium; species Oribacterium sp. oral taxon 078. The sequence continues at coordinate 24,246 of NZ_KI273139.1, forward strand.
GCACTGGATAGGATCTGCGAAGAATATAACCGGGTGATCGGAAACATGGCACTGGAGCCGCTGATCGCGATCCCGGTTTTTATCCACGATTTCCTCTGTATTCATCCTTTCAATGACGGGAATGGCCGCATGAGCAGACTGCTGACGACTCTATTGCTCTATAGAAGCGGATTCTATGTGGGCAGGTACATTTCTCTGGAAGCCAAGATTGTGAAGAATAAAGATCTTTATTATGAAGCTCTTGGGGCTTCTCGGAATAGATGGCATGAAGGAAATGATGATCCTGTTCCGTTTATCAAATACCTTCTTGGGACGATTCTTGCAGCCTACAGAGATTTTGAGGACAGATTTGTTTTAGTAGAAACAAAACGTTCTGCTCTGGAAACAGTGAGACTGGCTTCTCGGCAAAAGATCGGGAGTTTCACCAAACAGGATATCTGGGAGCTATGTCCTTCCCTGAGTTTAAGCTCTGTGGAAGGTGCCTTACGGAAACTGGTGGAGTATGGGGACCTGAGGCGGGAAGGAAAAGGCAAGAATATCCATTATTTCAGAACACGGTGATTAAGAATATCAGAAATTCGGCAATACTTCGATACAAGGAGCTTCCAGAAAATCATTTCCAAGTTCTATTCTCATTACAGCATCTCTTTCCTTGCTGCGCCCGTAGGGCTATCATGCCTTTGCCTTCTTCTCCAAAGCCGCAAGGCTAAAATCAAGGATGCACGCCTTTCGTTCTGTCAGTATAGTCATATAAAATTGCTTCTGTAAATCACTGATGAACGGTGTCTGCTCAATGACAGCCCCTATCTTTTCCACGTCGATCCGTGGCAGGATGTGTTTTAGCGCCTCGTTGCAGCCTTCATATTGCAAGGAGGAAATGAAATCAAAATACCGTATTTTCTTCCCGTCCACGTTGATGGCTGAAAGTGGAATGTCGTAAATCCGCTTATTGAGCTGTGCCCGATCCGTCAGGACGTGCTTCATGATGGTTTCATCCGCCTGCGGGTACAGACAGCTGCCACAGTCATAGGCCGGAGCAAGGATCATTTCATCGCACCGGTCATCGTACAGGAAGCCCCAATTCCCGTTGTGGCGGTCCCAGTTCCCAATCAGGGCGTCCACGATGAACATGTCCCAAAACCGTTCCAGCAAGCTGCCATGGTCTACTAATTGCATTTGAGCATGTATTGTTCGCCCTCATAGATGACGGAAATCTTATTTCCATTCGCGCCTGCGTAGGTCTTTTTCCGCTGCTTCAAGTTTGTAAAATCAATGTATTCCATCGGCTACACCCTTTCCAATCCCAAATATTTTTTCCTGAGATACCACGCCTGGTCAGGGCTTATGATCTGTTCCACCTCCGCTACGTTGATGCTGGATTGCAGGTCGCAGAAGTCGCAGTCCCATTCATAGTATTCCTCGCCCCGGTCCAGCTTTGCCTGCGCGTCCTTCATGGCCTCGATGGACGCCGCAAGAAAAGGCGGCAGGTCGCACTCAAAATAGGACTGATCCTTTGGCAGCCCCGTCTTGCTGTCATACGGTGATGACAGCTCCATCATATCCTCCATCGTACAGCCCAGCGCCTTTGCAAGCTGCTGGACAGTCTTTGCCGAGCAGCGTTCAATCTCGCTGCGGCCTGCGCATATATCCATGATCGTGGTCTTGGGAACGCCGCTGACTTTGGAGAGATGATATTTTGTGATCTGGCGCTGATCGAGCAGTGTCTGTAAATCCATAATGGCACCTCCATTTCTGTACGCCCTTATTATATCGGTATACCGACCCAATGACAATAGAGCCGCTATCTTTCCGAAGATGTCGCCGTCTTTCTATAAACCCATCGTTTTTCTTGAAAACAGGATAGTTTCTTGACATAAGGTCCGAAACAAGTATTGAAAAAAAGACATTTATATGGTATGTATTTCTTGATTCTTTTGAAAGGCACATGACCTTCATGTGATGGTGAAGCAATGATTAACAGATAATCGATTTCGGGATAGGTAAACGATGGATGTTCGATGGGCGCGTCATGCCCATAATCGGTTTGCGTAGACTGAAGGAAGATTGTCTGTTTTTTGAGCGGATCTGGAGAAAGGTTTTTGATCGCAGTGTGCATTCTGGCTGCATATCTTCTGTGCCCTTTCCTGCAGCATTCTACGTAAACTTAGAAACCGTCCCGCTCTGACAGACTATCAATCAGTCTATGCGCGTCAGAGAGGGGTGTTTTTTGTTACAGGTCAAATCGCTTACCATAATACATACCAAAGATTTCAGAACGATCCTTCAGGACTTTGACCTTGTGCTGAAAGCCGGTGACAAGGCTGTCCTGGTCGGTGAAGAAGGGAATGGAAAGTCTACTTTGCTGAAGTGGATCTATGACCCTTCACTGGTAGAGGACTATGTTGAAGCGAATGGAGTGAAAACCATACAGGGAGAGCTTTTGGGATATCTCTCGCAGGAGCTTCGGGATGAAGATAAAAGAAAAACTGTTTATGAGTATCTTTCGGGTCTTTCGGCCTTCCGGGAAGCAAATCCTTCTGAGTTGAAGAAAACAGCAGTGGAAATGGGATTTATGGATTCCCTGTTTTATTCCGATCAGGAAATGCAGACGCTTTCGGGAGGAGAAAGGGTCAAGGTTCAGATGGCGGGTTTACTTCTTGCACATCCGGATTTCCTTCTTCTGGATGAGCCGTCAAACGATATTGATCTGAAGACCCTTCAGTGGCTGGAGAAAATGATCAACCGGTTTCCAGGCGGGATCCTTTTCATTTCCCATGACGAGACATTGATAGAGCGGACGGCAAACCGGGTGATCCTGATCGAGCAGCTGCGGCGAAAAACAGCTTCCAGATTGACTGTGGCCAACGTGCCGTTTCGGACCTTCATGGAGGAACGGCGGAGGGCGTTCGATAAACAGGCGCAGGAGGCTTACAGCGAGCGCAGAGATGAGAAAAAAGCCATGGAACGATTCCGCCGCATTGAACAAACGGTGGAATCGGATCTTCGGAATATATCAAGGCGGGATCCGAGCGGAGGACGGCGGCTGAAGAAAAAAATGAAGGCTGTGAAATCCCTGGAGAAGCGTTACGAAAGGGAACATGGAGAGATGACCGAAGTCCCGGAAACGGAGGCCCCTATTACGATACAGTTTGAGCGGCAGAAGGCCATGCCGGCCGGAAAAACAGTGATAGAATTTTTATTGACTGAACTGAAGTCGCTGGAGGGAAGGATTCTTGCAGAAAACATTGTGTTGAATGTGAGAGGGCCTGAGAAAGTCTGCATCATCGGGGATAACGGCGTGGGAAAGACAACGCTGATCCGGAAGCTTGCTGAAGAACTTCTTTTGCGGCAGGATCTGACAGCCTGTTATATGCCTCAGAATTATGAGGAAAGACTTCCGTTCGATTTGACGCCGGTGGAATATCTGGCGCCTTCAGGAAGAAAAGAAGATGTGACGATGGTACGGACATATCTCGGATCCATGAAATATACGTCGGATGAGATGTTCCATCCGATCAGGGAGCTTTCAGGCGGCCAGAAAGCAAAACTCTTTCTCCTGAAGATCAGTCTGACAGAGGCTAATGTCCTGATCCTGGATGAACCGACCAGAAACTTTTCGCCGCTCTCAGGGCCGGAAGTACGTAAGATCCTGAAACAGTTCCCGGGGACCATCATCAGCGTTTCCCACGATCGAAAATACATCTCCGAAGTCTGCGATAAAGTTTACAGGATGACTGCGGAGGGGTTGACCTTACTTGAAAAAACCCAATTATAATCTTAAAAAGCTGGGAACGGATGATATGGATCTGTACCTGATCCACCAGCCCCACGGAGAGTACGTAGCTGAAGCATAATAGACATGACATACTGTTGTCGTGTTTGGCGTGATAGGATACCTGCAGAGCATGAGCAGAATGAAGATAGACAGACTGATCGAGATTGCTTCATGGAATAGGCGTTTTGAAGAGAAGGATGCAAGGAGGTAGAATACTGTGGCATTTGATTTTAAGAAGGAATATAAAGAGCTTTACATGCCAAAGGATAAGCCCGGTATCGTGACAGTGCCGAGCATGCATTATGTCGCTGTGCGCGGATCGGGAGATCCGAATCAGGAGGATGGGGAATACAGGCAGTCTATCGGATTGCTGTATGGAATTTCCTTTACGATCAAAATGAGCAGGAAGGGAGAGCATCGGATAGAGGGATACTTCGATTATGTCGTACCGCCGCTGGAAGGTTTTTGGTGGCAGTCTGAGCGGCAGGCAGCGGATGCCATGTTGCGAACCGACCGATCCGGCAGGCGGGAAAGCGCGGCTGGAATTGACTATGCGCATAAGGAAAACTTCCATTGGATTTCCGTGATGCGCCTTCCGGATTTCGTGACAGAGGATGATTTCAGCTGGGCTGTGAAGGAGGCGACGAAAAAGAAAAAGCTGGATTTTTCCAGGGCAGAGTTTTTGACAGTCGAAGAAGGCCTATGCGTCCAGTGCATGCATATCGGTTCTTATGATGATGAGCCTGCTACAGTTAAGAGGATGCATGAGTTCATGGAACAGCAGGGTTATGAGCTGGATCTTACGGATAAACGGCTGCATCATGAGATTTATCTCAGTGATGCCAGAAAGGTCGCTCCGGAGAAGCGAAAGACCGTGATAAGGCATCCGATTAAGATAAAGGGGAGCTGAAAATGCATTTTGCGGAAGCGAAAGGAATTCTGAATGGCAGCGGCGGATACTTCGGAATGAACATATACCGGGGATGCAGCCATGGCTGTATATACTGTGACAGCAGGAGCAGCTGCTATCAGTTCATGCATCCTTTTGAGGATATCGAGGTGAAGAAGAATGCGCCGGAGCTTCTGGAAAAAGCGCTGAAGTCGAAAAGAAAAAGGTGCATGATCGGAACAGGAGCGATGTCGGATCCATATATGCACTGCGAGGAAGAGCTGCGGCTGACAAGACGATGCCTGGAGATTATTCTGGAAAATGGCTTTGGGGCTGCGGTTCAGACAAAATCGGACCGCATCCTTCGGGATATCGACCTGCTGTTAGAGATTAACCGGTCTGCAAAGTGCGTCGTAGAGATGACTCTCACAACCTACGACGATGAGCTATGCCGGATTTTAGAGCCGAATGTCTGCAATACAAAGCGTCGGATCGAGGTGCTGGCAGAAATGCAGAGCAGAGGCATTCCAACGATTGTCTGGATTACTCCCATTCTGCCGTTTATCAATGATACAGAAGATAATATCACGGCAATTCTGAATGAGTGCGTCAGAGTCGGCGTAAAGGGTATTATCGATTTCGGCATGGGACTTACACTTCGGGAAGGTGATCGGGAATACTATTATGCAGCACTTGATAAGCATTTTCCGGGAATGAAAGAGCGGTATATCAGACGGTATGGGAATGCATATGAGCTGCCGAGTCCGAATGCGAAAGAATTGTCGGGAATATTCCGAAATATCTGCAGAGATAATGGAATCCTGTCGACACCGGATGTTTGCTTTCGGTTTCTGCAGGAATTTCCTGAGAAGTATCTGCAGATGAGCATATTTGATCTGTGACTGTGGGGCCTTCAAAGGACATGGGTAGTCCACGGATCTGCTTGCTGCCTGCATTGAGGATAGCAGAAAAGAGAGGAGGATGGGGTATGGTATCAACGAAAGAGTAGCTTGATTTTATCTTAGAGCAGCTGTCTGGACTTGATGAAGTCAGCTTCCGTGCGATGATGAGAGAATATATCCTTTACTATCGTGATAGAGTATTTGGCGGTATCTATGATGACAGGCTTCTGGTAAAGGCTGTTCCATCGGCAGTGAGGATATGTCCATGGAGTCTCTGTATGATAGGGCGAAAGAGATGATCCCGAGATACCATAGCTTTCGTGACAGAGGATTCCGAAAGCGACAGCATCTCTTTTAACACATGACTTTCACTGAAGCTCCAGTGCGTCATACCTTTATCCGAAAGCCGGAAGCAAAACAGCAGCCTGTGCCTCTTATGACGCACAGGCCGCTGTTTTTCGTTGAGAGGAGAAAAGGTCTCTTGGACTATCCCCTGATTTGAAGGAGAACTTTTAAATTGACAAATGCAAATCTCTCATCTAATATCGAAGGAGTAAGCCCTTTTGGAGGATGATATTATGCCTGAAATCCGATTATGAGCTTCTTATGGGGGCTATATACGCTGGAGAAAAAAGGTGCGCAGGTTTCTTTAAGGCATATATAACTTTAACCCCATATCCTTTTGGCAAAGGAGACCGGTAAGATATCGCAAAACTCCGCCTTGAAATTAACTATGATAATATGAAATGCGAGACCTTTAAAACTGTAGGTGAATACAAGGGAGAAGTGCTTTTGTGACACTTATGGATTAAATTTCATAAAGCTCCTGATGGAAGGTATTCTCATCCCGTTGCGTCGAGGACAAGTATTTCCGTCTTTAATGGGATGTATGAGATAAACTGAATTTTTCCGGGGGGACCAATGAATGCGATTGCGATAAAAAAGGAGCTGATAAAATTAGGGACTGGGGAGCTTGCTGCGCTTGTATCGTTTTGGTTATGCTTTTTTGCTATGAAAGCGTGGCTTGTAGATTCTAAAATGATAATTCTTATCCTGTATCCGCTGTCCGTTTTGAGTTTTATTTTAATGCAGGGTTCTGTTTACTGGTTCATTTTATTAAAGAGAGTGTCTGACCCTCTGTTTCTTATAAAATATACTGGAAATACATATAGAATACTCAAAGTGATGGATGCGGTTCTGTTGTGTATAGGGGTCCCAATCCTCCTGCTGAATTGCAGCAATCTTATTGTAACAGCAGTGTCCGTCTTTCTCTTGTTGTTCTCTGTTATTGAGTGGATAAATTACTATATCGTGAGGTTGTCTTACAATTATAATCCAACTGTTTTCATTAAGCATTTGAAAAATAAAACGCTGAAAAAAAGCAGGATAGCGAGAGAGATCGATAAGCGATAAATTACAAATTTGTAACTGAAATTTTTTGTATTTTGCGAAGGGAGAATACCGATTTATGCTTTCAATATTAGGTGCAGTAATATTTGGAGTTATAGCAGCTATGACAGTTCTTGTTGCCTGCGGTTTGCCTTTGGGTGAATTTACAATGGGTGGACAACATAAAATCTTACCTAAGAAATTTAGAGTTGCGGCAGTCATCTCGGTGGCTATCCAAATTTTTGCAATGATAATTATTTTGCAGGCCGGAGGTTTTATTTCCCTGTGGCTGCCCTTTACGGTTACTAAATATATTTGCTTCTTCTTTGCCGCTTACCTATCTTTGAATACTATTATGAACATGCTTTCAAAAAGCAGGAAAGAAAAATATGTTATGACTCCCCTTTCACTTATAGCCGGAATATGTTTTTGGATAACGGCATTTCAGATGTAGTATGTAAAATGGGGATAATCTGCAGTGCGTCGAATCGGAAATTATCGGGTAATGGTACGAGGCAAAGACTTGGATCATTATCATTGATGGGGAGAATCAATACGAAAACTAATCCTTCAAGCTTGAATATTTTCCTCAGAGATTCTTATGGAAGAGTATAACCATGAAAAAACTTTGGCTTTATATTTTTATACCAATGGCTTTATCGATTGCCTGTACCGGGCGGCAGGGATTAAATTCCGTGGAAACCTTTGAACATACAGATACCGATAAACAAACAAATGCTGTTTCTGACGGTATTACAGAAAATCGGTTTACTGATACGGAAATGGGTGAAATAAGGGATTTAATAACTTCGATGGAGGCGGAAACTCCTGAAATCAAATATGCGGATATGGATCAATCTCTTTTGGGGTTCTACACAAAGCCTATAAAAAATGACTATAAGTTTTTGGGACGGTTTTCTAATAACGGATACGCCTACATTCTCGGAATATCTAAGACCGAAACTGCTGTTTTGAGAGAGTTAGATTGCAGGCTTGAGGAAATCGGATATGTTCAGTTGGGAAAATGGATGGATAGTCAGATGGGCAACGAGGAGAGCTTTGAGGAAATATATGATTTTCCGGGGATTCTGTCTTTCTATCAAAGTAGAGACGGAAAGTTTTTGTACCTGGGCATTAGACAATATTCCGATTTAGGTGATATAAAATATTCAGATATGAATTTAGGCAAGGTGTTTGATGAAATAGTAAATAAAAACAGACTGGAATATATTAGTCAATTGCACGAAAAACAATTAAGAGCTCTTAAGCCGTTTAAGACGCCATATATATCGATGTATAAGTGGGAACACGGAGAAGATTTTTATGCATACAAACCGATCTCATACGATGAACTGACTACAATTACAGAGGACAAGAGCAAAGTTGATCCGTCAAAAATAAATCGTGAATGTGTGCACTTATATGATTATAATGGGGATCCTATGCCTTTTATGGATTCTGTTAATCGATCCCTTTATGAAAAAATTGAAGATTTTTATGAAGTCCGTTCTTTAGATGAAATTATAAATATTTCTTCCATAAAACTGATTCGAAAAAACCCGGAAGGACGGCAGAGCAAGATTGTAAACATAGAAGATGCGGATGCCGTTGATAAAATAACAAAGATTTTAAAAAGCTCTGATGTATCTTATATGGGGAGGCCATCCTATGAAGATTTATTGATTCTTATAAAAGAAGATGGAAGTGAGATAGAATTGCAGATCTCGCCGTATTACTCCGGTTTCATGACCGGAGAAGGATTTATTTTGGGGAACTCTGTTTGTTACAGTCCCGGACAAGAAGAATGGCTTAACTTAATGGAAAAATATTTCAGTGAATGATATAGTGACGATAAAGCGGATAAGACAATAAGCCGGTACAAAACGGTCGAGATATCGCGAAAGAGGGGGAATCGAGAGATGATAAGGAGATTTTGTCTTTGTTTTAGTTTGATCCTGATGATAATGCTGAGCGGCTGCGGCAAAAACGAGGCGCAGAATAAAGGGACGTCTGATCCTGAAAAGGGAATCAGCGAGACCGGGAACAGCAGTCATGGTCAATCAGCAGATAAAGAAGAGCTTTCCTCGAAAGCATCCGGCAAGACAGATTCCGAAGAGGGGGCTGCCATTTTCCGTTTTGATGACTGTCTTTTGATGAAAAACAGAGGCCTGGTAGTAGTAGGCAATGCAAAAGGCACTCTCAGGACGGGAGACTTTGTCTTGCTGGAAACAGAGGATGGGCTATGTCCGGCGAAGGTAACAGCAATTGAACAGGGAAGAAATTTAATTTCTTCTGTCGGTGAAAATGACGGAAGAGTCGGGGTTTTGTTAAATGGGTTCGTCGCGAAAGAGGTGAAGGATAAAATGGGATCTTCTTCCGGCAGCTTATTCCGCTATGATGAGACGAAGATACAGACGGATTACTTGGATACGAAAAAAGCCGGGGAGCTTGGTCTGAAGGAAGACCCTGACTTGGAAAGCTTTACAACAAAAGATGAAATGAAGATTAGCTTTCATAAGCTGTCCCCCAGCTCCTTTTTGAATGCAGATTATGATGCTGATACGATGGAGATTGACACCATCTATACCTATTCTCCCGACGGGAGTCAGGTGAATTTAGACAGCAAGACTTATATCTCTTTTCAGCAAATCACGGAGAACCCGGAGGACTGGGAAGCGTTTACGGAAAGGTGTAAAAAAGCATATCCGAGCATTGAGAAATTCCAGCTTCGGACGATCCATAGCAATGGATTTGATTATCTTGTTTTTGGAGAGAGTAAAGATTATTACTATGAGTTTGTCTATGCTATGGATTTGGACTACTCCGTTTTGCTCACTGTCTCCAAAGAAGAAATGACTGAGGAGCAAAGGGAAAGAGCCATTTGCGAATTTCATCATATGATTAAGACAATGCAGTTCGATACCTCTGAAAGAGTCTTAGACTAGGGTCGGCTAAAACTGAAAATCTTGTTCTGGTCAAGCTTTTTTGCAGTACTTATGGCTGATAAATGATCGCTTGTTTTGTGTGATGTCATAGCTGTTTGAAACACTGTGATCAGCGGCTTCTCTGGCCGCTGCGGTGCAGGATCGTGGCGAAAAATCAGGCTGAAGCACAAGCGCAAACGAAAGCAGAACGGCATTACGAAGGAGGATAAGAATGCCGAAAGCCGGAAGATTTTCTGAAGCGGGATTTTCGCTTACAAATCAATTAGCTCAAAGTCCTTTCTGGATGTTTGATAGGATAGGCATGTACATAAGAGAAATACGGTGACGCCAATTGCAAATAGGACAAGCTGCGCTATGCTCAAATTGGAAGGGTCATTCAAGCTTTCCAGACCGGGAAGATGATGCAGGATCTCCCCCACGCTTATTATGATGAAATTGACAATGCAGAACATTAGAAAAGGTTTTCCGATCTTGTAAGCTGTCTTAAAAAAGCCCGCGAGAAAAATACTGTTAAATGCTGCAAATACAATCATTGCATATCCAAGATAAGCCGCGTTTGCATTCATCAATTGATTTGCAGCATAAGGAGCGGCAGTCCCTAAAACTTTCATCCTGATAATCGTCAGCAATGTATATAAAATAAAAGCCATGGATTCGATGAACAAAACGAATAAATATTTAGCTGTGACAACGTCTCGTTTCTTAACCGGCAGCATGACTGTGTATGTAATATCGTCGTATTCCCGGATCTGCTGGTAGGTATGGAAAATACCAAGACAGATAAAAAAGGAAGAGACAAGAATGGGATATCTTGGAATCATTGTCATAGCCGAAAAGGCGATAAAGCAATAGCTCAAAGGATTTGCCGACAGCTTCATTTCCTTATAAAGAAGTTTTTTCATCACAGATTCACCTCCTCTCTTTCGATGTGTACCATAATATCTTCCAGCGTCGGTGCACCGCCGATTTCCTTTGCGTAATGACGGATAAAATCTTCTTTTTCTGCGGATAAAAGCAATGCGCCATTTTTGATATAGCTGATAGTATCCGCACATTTCTCCAAATTACTGGTGATATGGGTGGAAAATAAGATTGCGACATCCTTTTCGGCAAGCTTCCGGAAAATTTCATTCATTTCATCTCTGGACACAGGGTCCAGTCCGCTTGTAGGCTCATCCAAAATCAAGAGCTTCGCATGATGAGAAAGAGCCAGGCTAAGATAGAATTTCACCTTCATGCCCTCGGAAAGTTCTATAATCTTTTTATTTTTGTCAAGCTTGAAAGCGTCAAGGTAATGACGATATGCCTCTTCATCCCAATTGTCATAGAAGATGCGGGTGATGGCAACAATATCCTTTAGTCTTTCTCTCTTGTAATAGTTGATTCCGCCCACCGCATAACCGATCTGCTGTTTGATTTTGGCCTCATTATCGAGATAATTCATTCCGAGAATATGAACGCTGCCTGCGTCGGGATGTACAAGATTCAGAATGGATTTGAGCGTTGTCGTCTTACCTGCGCCATTTCTGCCTATAAAGCCCATAACTTCACCGGCCTTAATACGAAAGCTGATTGGCTTTAGTTCAAAAGTCGGATAAATTTTCGAAAGGCCATTTACTTCCAGAATGTATCCCATATCATTCATCCTCTGCCTCTTGAAAAGCTGCTTCCATCAAGTGTGCGAATGCTCCCTTTGGCGGTATGGCAATACCCCGCTTTTCATCGCCGAGAAGCAGAATGGTATCACCGGGTTTGATATTAAAGATTTCCCGTGCCTGTTTTGGTATTACTATCTGCCCTTTTTCTCCAACTGTGGCTGTCCAGGCATATTTCCCCTTTGGTGCTTTCATGATGATTGATCCCTCTGCAGTATGATTTGTATAACTAATCATACCATACAATCTCAAAAAAGCAAGTGCTGATGATGGATCATAAAGCGCACCGCTGTTTACAGCAATATACTTGGCAATTTCGAAAAGCTTTGCTGCGCGTATCCCTTTTAGAGAAAGCTTGATGGAATGCAATGGGTGCTTCGTCACAAAGGCATTATCGTTTAGAGCCTTTCCGCAAGAGAGGCGGCCTGTTTACAGCCGTCGGTTTTCTCAATGTCCCCCGGGTTTTGTACACCGGGGATCAATACCTCGCCCACCATGTGCCACTGCAGCAGGGCAGCAGTGCGTTCGATGGAAAAGCGCACGCCATCCATTACAGAGATATCAGGTTCTGCGCAGCAGCAGATCAGGGCACAGCCCTTCCCGGCGATATTTTCATGCTCCATACCGAAGGGGAACGTCTTGTCGATCACGGCTTTGATTTTTGCCGGGATAGAGTACCAGTACACCGGCATGGTATAGACGACGGTATCCGCCTCCAAAATAAGCGGGGCAATAGAATTAAAATCATCGTCAAAGGCACAGGCTTTTCCGCTTTTAAAGCAGTTTTCGCAGGCACGGCATCCGCCCACATTTAAGGAGTTCGCGTCAAAGCGGATGACACTGTGACCCCTTGCTTTTGCTTCTTTGATAAAGGCGTCTGTCATGGCAAAGCTGTTCCCGTTCTTTCGGGGGCTGCCGGTGATGACTACGATTTTCTTTCCCATGAAAATCCCTCCTGCTCTTCTCCTGTTCTTTTTGCTCTTTGTCGGCCGGTAGAGCACGTTTACTTTCTCCGAGGCCTGCATTATAATTTTATTCAGAATGAGATTTGCGGCAAGTACGCACATTGAGGTGCGATACTTACAGGGAGGTCAGATACTTACTTTTCGGAGAGTGTAAAATGCATGGGAAATGTATCGATAAGGAATGTCTGAGTTCCACAGGATTCAGTTATACCCTGTCGTTAATCAACGGGAAATATAAAATGACAATCCTCTATACCTTAATGTCGTTTGGCGTGGTTCGCTTTAATGAGATGAAAAAATATATCGGAGGGATTTCTTATAAGACCTTAAGCTCTGCCCTGAAGGAACTGGAGGCCGATCGGCTTGTACACAGAGAGGAATATCCGCAGATCCCGCCGAAAGTTGAATACAGTCTGACAGACAGAGGGAAATCCCTGATTCCCATTCTGGATGGGATGTGTGAGTGGGGGGATAAAAACAGGATCTAATGGCGCGCTGTCTCTCGAGAAGCGTCATCAGCCGACTTTGGCGGCGGCGCTGCGTCACAAGGAAAATTATAGCAGAGCACCCGGATACGGGCGGGTTCAGGAGAAAGAAGCGGAGCATGTCAAACGGAACCGCGCCGAAAAGCGCGCTCGCGCGGATCAGCACATTGGTCTCCGCTTGACATGTCACCTGGGTGCGTTCTTCCGGGCTGTGCTTTCGCCTGATGCTGGGTGAGTTCTTCCGGGTTGTGCTTTCGCATAATGCTGGGTGAGTTCTTCCGGGTTGTACTTTCGCATAATGCTGGGTGCGTTCTTTCAGGCTGTGCTTTCACATAATGAAGTACTCCGGAAAGGAAGGGGGAATTTTCTTTTTTCATTTCTTGACGCCGATGTGCTGATAATCCCATGGGAAGCAGCTGCGCAGGATCCCTGTGCGGTTTTGCCTGATCCTGTCGATGCAGATCCCGGCAAAGAGAAGAGCCGCAAAAAGGTGGTAAAAGATGGCAGCAGAAATCATTGCGGCCTGCCCGGAGCATATTATGTGCAGCACTTGACTGGTACCTGAGGAGATGGGACGGCATCAGACGGAGGAATTCCGGGAGAGCTCAAGTATGAGCTCCCGGAGTGCATCCGCCGTGCGGTCGATCTCCTCCTCCGTATTGAAGTATCCGATGGAGAGGCGGAGACTGCCCTCCGGGAAGCTGCCGAATGCCCTGTGGGCGGAGGGGGCGCAGTGGAGCCCGACTCTGCTCGAGATGTGGAAGCGCTCATCGAGCCGGAAGGCGAGCTCCGAGAGCGGAAGCCCGGGGGCCTGGAGAGAGAGGACAGGGCAGTAGGCGGGAGCCTGCGGAGCGGCTTCAAGCGCATCGTGGGCGCTGTCTTCTCTCTTTGGGGAAGAAGACGGGGCATCCGGACGGCCGAGGATCCGGAGCTCCGGGATTTCGCGGAGCCTTTCTAAGAGGCGCTCTGTGAGGGCGGCCTCTCGCCCCGCAATATTCTCAATGCCGGTTCTCTCCAAAAAGGAGAGCGCCGCGGAGAGCCCGTAAATTCCGGGGAGATTCATCGTGCCTGCCTCCAGACGGTCCGGAAGGAAGTCCGGCATCTCTTCGCTGTCCGAGCGGCTTCCGGTGCCGCCGGAGATCAGGGGAGAAAGCTCTTCGCCGAGACCGTCCCGGAGCAGGACTCCCCCGATCCCCTGGGGGCCGAGAAGGCTCTTGTGCCCGGTGAAGCAGAGCGCGTCGATCTGCATTTTTTCCATATCGATCGGCACTGAGCCCGCCGTCTGGGCGCAGTCCAGGACGAAGAGGAGCTTGTGGCGGCGGCAAAAATTTCCGAGAAGAGCTGCGGGATGGATGAGGCCGCTCACATTGGAGGCATGGGTGCATACGAGGGCGCGCGTATTGTCCCGGAGCAGTCCCTCCAGAAGCGAAAGCTTCATCTGTCCCATGGAATCCGTCGGGATCCTTGTGAAGCTGATGCCTTGGCTTCGAAGCTGCATGAGGGGGCGCATCACGGCGTTATGCTCCAGGGAGGAGACGAGAACATGATCTCCCTCCTTCAGGAAGCCCTTCAGAACGAGGTTTAAGGAGGCGGTCACGCCGGAGCTGAAGATGAGATTTCTGGGATCCGGCCCGTGGAAAAGCGCGCAGAGGCGCTCCCTCGTTTCAAAAACCGTATTTTCCGCCCGGTAGGCATTCCGATAGCCGCCCCGATTGATATTTGTGCCGATATTTTTCATGAAGTCATAGACAGCCTCGGCGACCTCGGGCGGTTTTGGGAAGGAGGTCGCGGCATTGTCGAGATAGATGGGGGTCATTCCTATTTTCCTCCTTATTTATCGTCAAATCCTATAAGTTTCCCTTCTGATTTAAATAATAAAATATCATATTTCTTAAAATTATGCTAGAATCGGCGGTGAAAGTTATGCCAGATGGATGGGCAGAGGAAAGAAGGAGGGAATATGAATGTGAAAGCGGAACGGATCACGATCGCCGTCGCAGGCGCCGTGATCGGCCTTGTCTCAGTGGCGCTGGTTCTCCTGGGAAATCCGGCGAACATGGGATTCTGTCTCGCCTGTTTTATCCGGGACACGGCGGGAGGTCTGGGGCTTCACCGGGCGGAGGCAGTGCAATACATCCGGCCGGAGCTGATCGGACTGATTCTGGGGGCGATGCTGCTCTCTTTGTTCCGGGGGGAGTTTTCCGTGCGGGGAGGCTCCGCGCCGATGACGAGATTTCTTCTGGGATTTTTCGTGATGATCGGCTGTCTGATGTTCCTCGGCTGCCCCTTTCGGACGGTGCTTCGGCTCGCGGGAGGGGATTTCAACGCGATCTTCGGCCTTCTGGGATTTCTATGCGGGATTGTCGCAGGGATCTATTTCCTGAACAGGGGCTATTCTCTGAAGAGAAGCTATCAGCAGACCCGCCCCGAAGGACTGGTTCTTCCGGCGGTTCAGCTCGTTTTTCTTGTGCTGGTACTTGCGGCTCCGGCCTTTATCTTCTTTACCAAGGAGGGACCCGGGGCGAAGCACGCGGCGGTTCTGATCTCGCTTCTTGCTGGGCTTTTGGTCGGAGCACTGGCGCAGCACACGAGGATGTGCATGGTCGGCGGGATCCGGGATTTTATCCTATTCCGCGAGCCGAAGCTTCTGATCGGCTTTTGCATGATCTTCGTCGCGGCACTTCTCGCCAATCTCATGAGCGGGCATTTTCATCCCGGCTTTGCCGATCAGCCGGTCGCGCATACGGAAAGTCTCTGGAATTTCCTCGGCATGCTTCTCGCCGGCTATGGCTGCTGTCTCCTGGGCGGCTGTCCGCTTCGGCAGATGGTCATGGCGGGAGAGGGAAATACGGATTCCGCGGTGACTTACCTCGGGCTCTTTGTCGGCGCGGCCTTCGCGCATAACTTCGCGCTGGCATCCTCCGGGAAGGGCTCGACCCCGAACGGCCGGATTGCCGTGATTTTGGGACTTATCGTGGTGACGGTGATCGCGGTTTCCAATACTTTTAATAAGAAGGAAGCTTAAGGGAGAAAGCCGGGGGCTTTCGGAAAGGAGGGGAGAGAAGCTATGATCGATGTGAGAGGGCTGTCCTGCCCGCAGCCGGTAATCCAGGTGAAGAAGGCGCTGGAGAAAAAGGAAGCGAGCTATGAGGTGCTGCTGGACAGCATGGTTTCTGTGGAGAATGTAAAGCGTTTTGCCGCGAGTGCGGGCTACAAGGCGGAGTTCCGGGAGGAAAACGGCGAGTACCGCATGGATCTGAGTAAGTTATGAGAGAGTATATCGCGACCTTCTATAATCATTTCGGCGCAGTGCGCTTCGAGCGGGAGCTTCGCAAGATGGGAGCTCCCGCGAGGATGATGCCGGTCCCCCGGGATCTGAGCTCCTCCTGCGGGACGGCGGTGAAATTTCAGCGGGAGGAGAGTGATTTTTCCGATTTCCGGGATGAGCACGGGGAGATCGAGCAAATCGCGGAGGTCCTGGAGAAGTCCTACCGCGTGCTCTGGAAAAGTCAGAGCTGAGAGGATGATTCTCCTCTTGCATTCCGGATCAAATTGCGCTACACTATACAGGTCGCAGGGAGAGCGATTCTTTTAGGGGGTGTAGCTCAGCTGGGAGAGCGCAGCGTTCGCAACGCTGAGGTCGCGAGTTCGAATCTCGTCGTCTCCACTGTATGGACCGTATTCGGACTTTCGGGTGCGGTCCTTTTTGATCGGATAAAGCTGCCGGGGGCCGGCTTACGCAGTGCTATGCTTGCGGGGCCTCGAAGGAAAAGAGGAAGGGAAAGACAGCGTGCGGCCGGGTGCAGGGAAGAGATTTAGGAAGCATAGGGAGGCTGCGGCGGAATAAGGACGGGACAGCATGAGATCGGGTGCGGGGAAGAGAGGGAGAGGATGGAGCGCTTTTTGAGAAAGCCGCCGAAGAAAAGAAAGAAGGACGGACGCATACAGACAGAGGGCGGAGAGCTCCTTTCCTCCTACCAGAGGAAGCTCAGGGAGCGTCTCTCCTCGGAAGCGGAGAGCGAGGAGAGCGCTGAGTCAGCGCATGGGCAGGACCGATCGGACGGTGAAGGCGGGAGAGGGCGGGAGCCCGATTATCGCTTTGAGCCCTGCCGGGAGAGCTTTCGCTGCATCCATTGCGGGCGGGAAATCCGGGCCGAAGGGGCAGGTTCTGCGCACAGAAATCACTGCCCCCACTGTCTTCACAGTCTCCATGTGGATCAAGAGCCGGGGGACCGCGCGTCGGACTGCCGCGGGGAGATGGAGGCGATCGCTGTCTGGGTGAAGGAGGACGGAGAGTGGGCTCTCATTCACCGCTGCAAAAAGTGCGGGAAGCTGAGCGCAAACCGCGTCCTCTCGGATGACAATCCGCTTGCGCTCATGCAGCTTGCCGTAAAGGCTCTCGCGAATCCTCCCTTTCCTCTCCGCTTCCTGGAGGACTACCTCCGCGGAGTCCGCTGAGCCTTGGGAAGCTTTGATTCTTCGCTTGATTTTGCCGGCAGCCGGGACATGCGCTCCTCCGGGCTCAGGAGGAGTGCGGGATGGGAGGGTGTCCTCCGGCTTCACAGAAGGTAAAAAGGATGCTATACTTTAGCCATTTAAGAGAAGGATATCTCGGAAAAGGAGCCGGATGGAGAGAATCAGAAAGCTTATCAAAAAATACCGCTGCGCCTGGGTGCTGTACTACGGGATCCTCTATCTTCTTTGGTTTCGGGTCCTGGAGAAATCCGTCACGAAAGCGACAGGCTTTCATGTCATGCATACTCGCTTCGATGATATGATTCCCTTTTGCGAATATTTCATCGTACCTTACTTTTTGTGGTTTATCTATATCTTCGGGGGGGTACTGTATTTCCTTTTCGTGAACCGTTCGGATTTTTATCATGTCACGGCCTTTCTCTACAGCGGGATGATACTCAGCCTTGTGATCTGCACCATCTATCCGAACGGGACGGATCTCCGCCCGGCGCTTATGCCGCATAAAAATATCTTTACGGACTGGGTGGCCTGGCTTTACCGGACGGATACCTGTACCAATGTTTTTCCGAGTGTTCACGTCTACAATTCCATTGCGATGCATATTGCGATTATGAAGAGTAAGGACATCGCGGGGCTTAAGCATGGAGCGCTGATCCGGAGAGGCTCCTTCCTGCTGGCGCTTCTCATCTGTCTCGCGACGCTCTTTTTAAAGCAGCATTCACTTTTGGATGTGAGCGCATCCTGTATTCTCGCGAGTATTGTCTATGGATTTATCTATGGCTATCCTGTCTTTGAAGAGGATGGGGTCCCCGATGGGGAGCTCGCAGCGGAGCGGGAGCTTTCCAAGCGCCGTCTCCGGCTGATCTCAAAGAGAAGGGAGAGCTAGGAAGGACTGCATTATGGGGGAGAGAAAGAGCAGGGTAGTGATCGCCGGTGTGGGAAATGTGGGTGCCACCACGGCCTACAGCATCATAAACCAGGGGCTCTGCGAGGAGATTGTTCTGATCGATGTGAATCGGGAGAAGGCACTGGCAGAGGCGATGGATATGGAGCATTCCACCTACTTCATGAACCGGAATATCAAGGTGAGGGAGGGGGGATACGAGGACTGCCGGGAGGCGGATATCGTCGTGATCACCGCGTCGGCTCCGATGCCGAAGAGCTCGAACAACCGCCTGGAGATGCTTGCGCCTAGCATGGGAATCATAAGGAGCATCGTCACAGAGGTCATGAAGAGCGGCTTTTCCGGGATCTTCGTCGTCGTGTCAAATCCGGTCGATATCATGACCTATTATTGCTGGAAGATCTCCGGTCTTCCAAAGGAGCGGGTGATCGGGAGCGGCACCACGCTGGATACGGCGCGCCTTTGCATCAGCCTCTCGAAGCTCTATGAGCTTGACGCAAAAAGCGTGCAGGCCTATGTCATAGGGGAGCACGGTGACAGTGAGCTCGTCTCCTGGGATTCCGCGAATATCGGGGGGAAGAATATATCGGATGTCATGCGTGACAACGCGGAGCGAACCGCCGGAAAGACGAAGGAGGAGCTTCTGAGGGAAACCGTTCAGGCGGGATGGGATATCTTCCAGCGGAAGGGAAATACCTGCTACGGCATCGCGGCCTCCACCACGGCGATCATCAAGTCCATACTCTTTGATGAAAACAGGATATACCCGGTTTCTGTGATGCTGGACGGGGCCTACGGCCTGAAAAACGTGTTTCTGAGTGCACCGACGATTCTGAACCGGCAGGGGGCGAAGGAGGTCGTGGAGATTCACCTGAACCCGGAGGAGCTCACCGCCTACCGCCGTTCCGCGAAGCTCCTCTCCGACTTCTATGAGGAGCTGTGCTGATGCCGCTCCTTCGAAATGCATGGGGGCATTTCCGGACGATCAATCACCATAAGTGGGAGGTCCTGAAGAACTGCTTCCGGATCGGACTCTACCGGCAGGGGCTTTTGCATGATCTTTCGAAGTACAGCCCGACGGAGTTTCGGACCGGCATCCGCTACTACAAGGGAACCCAGAGCCCGAACGGGGTGGAGAGACTGGCGACAGGCGTCTCTCCCGCCTGGCTGCATCACAAGGGGCGGAACAAGCATCACTTCGAGTACTGGGTGGATTATGATCTCAAGGATCCGAATCGTCTGATCG
This sequence comes from Oribacterium sp. oral taxon 078 str. F0263, assembly GCF_000469565.1. Classification (NCBI taxonomy): domain Bacteria; kingdom Bacillati; phylum Bacillota; class Clostridia; order Lachnospirales; family Lachnospiraceae; genus Oribacterium; species Oribacterium sp. oral taxon 078. Next base: position 43,877 of record NZ_KI273139.1, read on the forward strand.
GCTGCCGCATGCCCTACCGCTATGTGGCGGAGATGTTCTGTGACCGGGTCGCGGCCTGCAAAGTCTACAGGGGGAAGGATTACCGCGACAGCTGCCCCTGGGAGTATTTTCGAAAGATGGAGCACACGCCGCTCCTCCACGAGAAGACGAGGGAGGAGCTTATCTTTTTATTGAAGCTTCTCCGGGATGAGGGGGAGAAGGCCGCCTTTGACTATCTAAGGGGAGAGGTCAGAAGGAGGCGGCGCGAGCGGGACTATTTTTGAAGGAAGCCTTGACAGCGGATAGAAAGCTTGCTAGAATTGCTTCTGCAGCTTGAAAGAGGCGGCTGTGCGTGCGTAGCTCAGCTGGATAGAGCGTCTGGCTACGGACCAGAAGGTCGCGTGTTCGAATCATGTCGCACGCAGAAAAGAAGGAGACACTGTGGATTTGCAGTGCCTCCTTTATTATTTTTTCAGAAGATCGGAGAGGTGGTAGCGGTTTACTACGCTGTAGATCGCCTCGTCAATCTCCCGGTAGAGGGGAAAGGTCGGGCAAGTCGCGGATTTCTCACAGCTCTTTCCGTCCATCAGGCATTCCACCGGGGCGAGTGTGCCCTCCGCCGCATTCAGAATATCTCCGACAGCGATCTCCGAGGCGGGGCGGGTAAAGAGATAACCGCCCCTTGCGCCCCGGACACTTCTGAGAAAGCCTCCCTTCACCATGAGGGCGATGATCTGCTCCAGATATTTCAGGGAGATTCCCCGCCGCTCTGAGATCTCTTTGATGGAGACAGGAGTCCGTCCGTCGCTGTTCTCCGCGATATCGATCAGCGTGGTGAGCGCATAGCGCCCCTTCGTGGAAATCATCATTTTCTTCTCCCTCCTTTTCGGCCGTCCCGCTGATTCTGAAAGTCCTTGACTTTTTCAATAGAGTTAGGTAAAACTTACTTTGCGTTGCATCTGCAACGAGGTTCCCTCTGTCCCGTGCTGCGCTTTTGGCCGGGGAGGAGAGCGGAACAGCGCGGACTGGATCCGCTGCATCCGGCGAAAAACGCAGGTCTATCTTTTTAATCCTAGCATATTACTAGACTTTACTCAAGCATGTATCAGGGAAAAAACAAATCTGAGAAGTATTATTGTTTTTCCTGCAATACATGGGAAAATCAAGGGATTGGGAGATTGACCCGCAAAAATGTATATTGTATACTGTGCACGGAAAGAGGGAAGTTAAGTTTTTTCAAGCTTTTATTTCATCCCTCCCGGAAACGGGAAGGCAGTATTCGGACCGGCTGGAACCGGAGAATAGAGAGGCGAGCGATGAGAGAAGAATGGAGAGGCTTTAAGGGCGGTCACTGGCTCAGGGATGTCAATGTGAGGGACTTCATTCAGGAGAACTACACGGCCTACGATGGAGATGCGTCCTTCCTTTCGGGACCCACAGAGGCGACCAATGAGCTCTGGACTGAGGTGCAGAAGCTTCAGAAGGAGGAGAGGGCAAAGGGCGGCGTCCTGGATATGGAGACGAAGCGGGTCTCCGGGATCACAGCCTACGGCCCGGCTTACATCGCGGAGGGGACGAAGGAGAAGGAAAAAGTCGTCGGGCTTCAGACGGATAAGCCTCTGAAGAGGGCTTTCATGCCCTACGGCGGGATCAAGATGGCGGAGCAGGCTCTGACGACCTACGGCTATACGCCGGATCCGGAGCTTCACAAGATCTTCACGGAGTACCACAAGACACACAATCAGGGGGTCTTTGACGCCTATACACCGGAGATGATCAAGGCGAGGCACAATAAGATCGTGACGGGTCTTCCGGATACCTACGGAAGGGGGCGGATCGTGGGCGACTACCGGAGGGTGGCGCTCTACGGCATTGACTTCCTGATCGAAAAGAAGCAGGAGGATCTCGCGAACTGCGGCTGCGGCATTATGACGGATGATGTCGTGCGGCAGAGGGAGGAGATCTCCGATCAGATCCGCGCGCTGAAGCAGATGAAGGAAATGGCCTCCTCCTACGGCTATGACATTTCGGTCCCGGCTAAGAATGCGGCGGAGGCGGTGCAGTGGCTCTATTTCGGCTATCTTGCGGCGATCCGGACGCAGAACGGCGCCGCGATGTCCGTGGGGCGCATCTCGACCTTCCTGGATATCTATATTGAGAGGGATCTAAAAGACGGTGCCATCACGGAAAAGGAGGCACAGGAGCTCATCGACCACTTTGTGATGAAGCTTCGGATGGTGAAGTTCGCGAGAATCCCGTCCTATAACCAGCTCTTCTCCGGAGATCCGGTCTGGGCGACGCTGGAGGTCGCAGGGATGGGGCAGGACGGAAGATCCATGGTGACAAAGAACGATTTCCGCTTCCTCCACACCCTGGAGAATATGGGTCCTGCGCCGGAGCCGAATCTGACCGTGCTCTATACGAAGCGCCTGCCGGAGAGCTTTAAGGAGTATGCGGCCCGCATCTCCGTGAAGACCTCGTCCGTCCAGTACGAGAACGACGATGTCATGCGCCCGGTCTGGGGGGATGACTACAGCATCTGCTGCTGTGTCTCTGCGACGCAGACCGGAAAGGAGATGCAGTTCTTCGGGGCGAGGGCGAATCTTGCGAAGTGCCTCCTCTACGCGATCAACGGCGGGAGAGATATGAAGACCAAGGAGCAGGTATCCCCGCCCTTTGCGCCGATCAGCTCCGAGTACCTGGACTACGATGAGGTGATGAAGAAGTATGATCTGATGATGGACTGGCTCGCGGGGCTCTATGTCAACACCCTGAATCTGATCCAGTACATGCATGATAAGTACTTCTACGAGGCGGCGGAGATGGCCCTCATTGATACCGATGTCAGAAGGACCTTCGCGACCGGCATCGCGGGCTTCTCCCATGTGGTCGATTCGCTTTCTGCGATCAAGTACGCGAAGGTACGGACGATCCGGGATGAGAGCGGCCTGGTCATGGATTTTGAGACGGAGGGAGATTTCCCGCGCTATGGAAATGACGATGACCGGGCGGATGATATCGCGGTGGAGCTCCTCCATACCTTCCTCACGAAGATCAAGAAGTATCATACCTATCGAAATTCGGAGCCCACGACCTCAATCCTGACGATCACCTCCAACGTGGTCTACGGGAAGGCCACCGGGAATATGCCGGATGGGAGAAGGGCCGGAGAGCCCCTGTCTCCGGGAGCGAATCCCTGCTATGGGGCGGAGAAGAACGGACTTTTGGCATCTCTGAATTCGGTCGCGAAGCTTCCCTATGAGTATGCGCTGGACGGGATTTCGAACACGCAGACCATCAATCCCTCGGCGCTCGGACATACGGAGGATGAGGAGACGAAGACGCTTGTGCGGGTCATGGATGGTTATTTCGCAAAGGGCGCGCATCATCTGAATGTCAATATCTTCGGCGTCGAGAAGCTCAGGGACGCGATGGAGCACCCGGAGAAGCCGGAGTACGCGAACTTCACGATCCGGGTTTCCGGCTATGCGGTGAAGTTCATCGACCTCACGAGGGAGCAGCAGCTCGATGTGATCGCGAGGACCGAGCACAAGAAGCTTTAAGAAAGACGGAAGCTGAGAGGCGAGAGGAGCTGGGACGCCGCGGGAGGAACGCGGCGCCCTGACTTCCGGGACAGGGACCGGAATCGATCCGTGTCTCCATGGAGATAGACTGGGAATGAGCCGAGGGCCATTCAGGACAGAGAAGCGACTGTGCCAAAGGGCCCGGGAGCCTGGGATGTTCTGGACGGCCCTTTTTCCGTGTATGCTCCCGGAACGATCGGAAGCTGCCGTTTCTTATCGAAAAATGATGGTTGGGGAGAGAATCTGGGAGATCAGGAGGTTTATGGAGGTCATGGAGGAGAGGCTTATCAATAGGGAAAAGGATGCGGCGGATGCGCCTTCCGGGGAAAAGAAGCTTCTTGGGGCGGTGCATTCCGTGGAGAGCTTTGGCTCTGTGGACGGACCGGGAACGCGCTTTTTGATCTTTTTGAAGGGCTGCGCGATGCGCTGCCGCTACTGCCATAATCCGGATACCTGGGAGTATCACTCCGAGGACAGGAGAAGCGCGGACTCTCTCCTGGACCAGGCGGAGCGCTATCGGGAGTATTGGGGAGAGGATGGTGGAATTACCGTGAGCGGGGGCGATCCCCTGATACAGATCGACTTTGTGCTGCAGCTTTTTGAAGAGGCGAAGAGGAGGGGGATCAATACCTGCCTCGATACCTCCGCGCAGCCCTTTACGAGGAAGGAGCCCTTTTTCGGAAAATTTACAAGACTTATGAAGCTGACGGATACGGTGCTTTTGGACATAAAGGAGATTGACAGCAGGAAGCATCGCTGGCTCACGGGCTGGGGCAATGAGAATATCCTGGACTGTGCGCGTTACCTCTCCGAAATCGGGGTTCCCGTCTGGATCCGACACGTGCTTGTACCCGGTGTCACAGACCGGGATGAGGAGCTCCGGAAGCTGAAGTCCTTTATCGATAACCTGCATAATGTGAAAAAGGTCGAGATCCTGCCTTATCATACCCTGGGGGTCTATAAATACGAAAAGCTGGGGATCCCCTACCGCCTCCCGACGGTCAACCCGCCGACAGAACAGGAGATCTCGCACGCAAAGAAAATCCTCGGAATCCAGGAAGCCAAAAACTAAACTCCAAAAGATCCGACCAGAATCAAGCAGGAAATTCTCGTGAGGGATGGTATAATGATTCCAGTGTCTAAAGTCTCTCCGACGCGACGTGCTCGCACGGCGGAGTCGGAGAGACTTTAAGACACGCCCCGGCATGAGCACGAAGGGCTGCGAAGCAGAGCGGGAGTGCGAATGCCGGGGGAGCATGCTGAGAGCGCCGAAGACGCGAAAGCATGCGGGGAATCATTGTAAGAGCCGAGAAGCGGGCGGAGTCGGAGAGACTTTAAGACACGCCCCGACATGAGCACGAAGGGCTGCGGAGCAGAGCGGGAGTGCGAATGCCCGGGAGCATGCTGAGAGCGCCGAAGACGCGAAAGCATGCGTGGAATCAGGAAAAAGTGGAGCGGCACGGCGGAGTCGGAGAGACTTTAGGATGCGCCCTTTATGAGCACGGAGGGATGCGGAGCAGAACGGGAGTGCGAATGTCGGGGAGCATGCTGAGAGCGCCGCAGACGCGAAAGCATGCGTGGAATCATTGAAAGAGCCGGGAAAAGGGAGAGTCGGAGAGACTTTAGGATGTGCCCTTTATGAGCACGAAGGGCTGCGGAGCAGAGCGGGAGGGTCCTGCTTTATGGAGAAGAGGCAGAGGAGGAGAGGGAAGGATGCGATTTGAGGATAAGCTTTGGGTGCTGAAGGATGCTGATGACGGGAGCAGGGTTTCTATCCTGCCGAAGATGGCGAACCGCCACGGCCTGATCGCGGGCGCGACCGGGACCGGGAAGACAGTGAGTTTAAAGGTGCTCGCGGAGTCCTTCAGCGAGATGGGGGTGCCGGTCTTTCTCTCAGATGTGAAGGGGGACCTTGCGGGCTGCTGTGAGGCCGGTGCGGACTCCGAGGACATGAGGAAGCGGATCGATTATTTTGGCCTGGAGGGGACAGGATTTCAGTTTCGGAGCTTTCCGGTGCAGTTCTTCGATCTCAGCGGGGAGAGGGGCCTTCCGCTTCGGACTACAGTCTCTGAAATGGGGCCGGTGCTTTTGTCAAGGCTTCTCCAGCTCTCGGATCTTCAGGCAGATATCCTTTCTATCGTATTCCGGATCGCGGATGAAGAGAAGCTTCTTCTCCTGGACTCCAAGGATCTTCGCTCCATGCTCCAGTATATCGGGGAGAATGCCGCACAGTATTCCGGAGAATACGGCAATATGTCGAAGCCGAGCCTGAACGCGATTCTCCGCGCCGTGGTGGCACTGGAAAATGCGGGAGGGGATCGTTTCTTCGGAGAACCGGCCATTGATATCCGGGATTTTTTCCGGACGGACAGCGATGGGAGGGGATTCATCACTATCCTGGATGCGGCGCGGATCGTGCAGGACCCGAGGCTCTACTCGACCTTTATGCTTTACTTGCTTTCTGAGCTCTTCGAGGCACTGCCGGAGGCGGGGGACCCGGAAAAGCCGAAGCTTGTCTTCTTCTTTGACGAGGCGCACCTTCTCTTTGATAATGCGCCGAAGGCTCTTTTGGAAAAAATAGAGCAGGTCGTCCGGCTGATCCGAAGCAAGGGGATCGGGATTTATTTCATCAGCCAGAGCCCCTCCGATCTCCCGGATTCCGTACTCTCACAGCTTGGAAATAAAATCCAGCATGCGCTCCGCGCCTATACGCCGGCGGAGGAGAAGAAGCTGAAGAGCGCGGCGCAGTCCTTCCGGAAGAATCCCGCATTCGATACGGAAAAGCTGCTCTCGGAGCTCGGGACCGGAGAGGCGCTGGTATCCTTTTTGGATCAGGAGGGACGGCCCGAGCCGGTGCGAAGGGGGAAGATCCTTCCGCCGGAGAGCAGGATGGGGCCGATCGAGGACAGCGTCCGCGAGACGAAAATCAAGACGTCCTCGCTCTATTCGAAATACGATGAGAGCATAGACCGGGATTCTGCCTATGAATTTCTGAAGAGAAAGACGGAGCTTTCGGAGGAAGAGCTTCGGAAGGCTCTGGAGAGATCAGCGGCGGAGAAGGAGGAGGCAGAGCGCCGGGCGGCGGAGGAAAAGGCGGCGGCAAAGGAAAGAGCGGAGGCGGAGAAGCTTTCAAAAAGGCAGCAGGCAGAGGCAGAAAGGCTTGCCCTGAGAGAGGAAAAAGAGAGGGAGAGAGCGGAAGCGAAAGCCGCGAAGGAGAAGGAAAAGGCGGAGGCAAGGGCCGAAAAGGAGAAGGCAAAGGCGGAGAAGGAGAAGAGTGCGATCTTTAAGAGGGTCGGGAAATCCACCGCGGGAGCGATCGGACGGGAGCTCGGAAATTCAGTCGGAAAGTCCCTCCTCGGAAACAGCGTCGGACGCAGGATCGGAGGGAATGTCGGCTCTGCACTCGGCCGGGGCATCCTGGAAACCTTATTCGGAAAGTAGAGGTCCTGGATAGAGATTTGGAATAATCCCTTTCCCTTATCGTAAATCATAATTGGACAGGAGGAATCCTTTCCGCCAGAATGGATTTGGATTTACGGCGGAAAGCTCTCCGCGCCGCGGAGGGCCTCCTGTTTTTGTATTGTGATTTTGGGAGGATCGAATGAGAAAAGGCTATATCCAGGCGGCATCTGTGCTGACAGCGGCGCTCATGCTTCTTAGCGCCTGTTCGGCTCCGGGGACAGAGAGTACGACGGAAACTGCAAAACAGACTGAAAAAGCGGAGGAAAACAAAGGTCCGGCCTGTGCCTTTGAAGGCGCGGATTCCGGAGAGATGTCGGCGGACAATTCTCTTCTTCCGAAGACCTTAAGGGATCTTCCCGAGGCAGCAGAGGATGAAGTGAGAGCCTTTATGGAGGACAGCGATGAGAACACGGTTCTTGTAGACGCAAGGGCGGAGGAGTTCTATTCCGGATGGGGAGAGGGCGATGGGAAGAGCGGGGGACATCTGAAAAATGCCGTTCTCTTCTCTTCCCGCTGGCTGGACTGTCCCTATTCCGGGAAGGCAGAGCGGAAAGCCTATCTGGATCGGAGCATGCAGGAGCAGGGGATCATAAAGGGGAAAAAGCTGATTGTCTACGATAGGTCAGGGGAAGAGGCGAAGCGCGCCGCAAATTATTTCCTCTCTGAGGGAATGGAGAACATCGCGATTTTCCACGCGGATGGGCTTTTGGAGGAGGGGAGGAATGAATCCTACCCGGGCTATGAGCATTTTGTCCCGGCAGCGCTGGTGAAGAGCGTTTCCGATGTGAAAACGGGAGCGGCTCAGAAGCTCTCGGCGGAAGCGGAGGCGTTGTTCGGGACAGACCCGTCGAAGATCATTTTGATCGATGTAGGCTGGGGAAATGCAGAGGAGTCCACGTATCTTAGCAAGGGACATGTCCCCGGGGCAGTACACATCAACACGGACAGCTATGAAAGGCCGAGGGTCTATGTGCCGGAGAAAAGATCGGACTACGCGAAGGAATGGAGGCTGATTTCCCTCCCGGAATTCAGGGACAGCCTGTGCCCGCAGTATGGAATCCGGAAGGATTCTGTCGTGATTCTCACGGGGGATGCTACGGACCCGCAGGCGAGACTTGGCTTTTTGCTTCGTTCGCTCGGAGTCAAGGTATATGTGATGAGCGGAAAGCTCTCCGCATGGACCTATGCCGATTATCCTCTCGACAGGGGGAGTGGCAGCCTGGTCATCCCCTCATCCGCGGAGGACTTTGGCTCGGATCAGATCGAAAATCCGGAGGAGATCATCTGGATGGACGAGGTAAAGAGGATTCTCTCGGGGGAGGAAGAGGGGCAGATCGTCGATAACCGCAGCGAAAAGGAGTGGAAGGGAGAGTACTCCGGCTACGATTACCATGACCTTGCGGGAAGAATTGACAAGACGATATGGTGTCTTGAAAATGAGGAGAAGGCAGGAGAATTTTTCGAGAATGTGGATGGGACTCCCAGAACGCAGGCGGAGCTTCGAGCCTATATGGAAAAGAGCGGCATTGACACGGGGAAGACGACGGCATTCTTCTGCGGTGACAGCTGGGGAGCGGCAAAGATAGCCTACTGGTGTCAGGCAGTGGGGCTTGAGAATATCAAAGAGTGGGGAGAAGGCTGGATCCCCTGGTCCAATCTGGGAAATGAATTTATCGATCACAGTGGGAGAAAGGTACACTATGAAAAATACAGAGATACTGTCCTGGATGAGGATGGAAAGGATGTGCGGGACGGCGTGAATATTCTGGACAGTGTGGAGAAGAAGGATTAGAGGTGCTGCCCTGCAGATCGAATGAAGCATGGGGATTCGACCCGGATGGGGGACTTCGACTCTGCGTCCGGTCGAGCTATCCTGAGGGCGTTGCTCGGAAGGAAAGCATTCCGGCGGAATTACGGACGGTCTCTTCCGTGAAATGTGTCTATTGAAAAAAAGAGGACTGTGCCCTGCCCCGGGATTTAACGGAGCGGGTTTTTTTTATTTTGTCTGAGTGCCGCTTTCATACCTTTGCCCGATCTGAACGCGTGGAAGAGCCGTCCAATCAAAGGGATGATTTTGGCTATGAAGGAAGCAATAATCTTTCTAAAAGCCGGAAAGAGCGGAAGGAGGCAGAAGCTAAGCATGAAAGCGAAGCGGCTTATCTCCTATCCGGGCAGCAGGACGAAATCCGGGCTTGACAGAATGACAAGTTGTCATTATACTGGGAAAAGTTCAAAAGATGACAACTTGTCATCTAAAAAAGGGGGAGAAGATGCCAAGCGAGCGTTTTCTAAAGTTGGAGAAGGAAAAGCAGGAGCGGATCATCAGGGCAGCGCGGAGGGAGTTCTCCCATGTGCCCTATGAGCAGGCTTCAATCAACAAGATTATCCGCTGTGCAGGGATCTCCCGCGGAAGCTTCTATACCTACTTCGAGGACAAGGAGGATCTTCTCGCCTATATTTTTCAGGAGGAGGAGAGGTTGGCAGCGGCCTATCTCCAGGAGAGGATGGAGGAGTACGAGGGGGATATCTGGCTTGCCGTGCACAGCTGGCTCAGGAGGCTTGTCGAAGCGAAGGAGAATTTTCTCGTGAAAGAGAGTCTTCGCATTCTGAGCTATGCGGGGATTCCCAGAAGACTGGACCTTATCAATCGAAAGGATGCGAAGCGCGAGTATGAGCGCGTCCTTCTCGACTGGCTTCTCAGGCGCACGAGCCCGGCATCTCTCGGAAATGCACCGGAGGAGGAGCGGATTGTCCTGTTTAAGGTGATGTTCAGCTCCGCTCTCATCACGCTGCTTCGCATCTATACCTATCCCGAGGGGATGAAGGCGGAGCTCAGGGAATTTGATATCCTCATGGGAATCCTGAAGCGTGGCTGCATGTCCGCCGATGCTCAGCCATAAGGAGGATCCTGTCGTATTAAGAGGCAGGGTCGGTGAATGTCGGAGGCGATTGCGTGAGGGAAAGGGGCTGAAACGATCAGCCCTTCTGTTTTGAGAACTGGTGATGCTTTGCCATGGGGCGAATCCTATTTGTCTGAAAGAGGAGCAAAATGGTATGAAAAAGATCATGAAGGTTTTGATTGGAACAGCAATCGTCGCCTGCCTGGCGGCGCTGATCGCGGCCAGAATGCTTGCGCCGAAGGAGGAGCTTGAGACGAGGGAGCTCCCGATCGTCAGCACGGGGAAGCCGGAGAGGGGGAGTATCGAGACCACAGTCTCCCTGATGGGGAAGGTCGCGCCCTCTGATACCTACTGCGTCCTTCCGAAGGCCGCGGGAGAGCTCCGGGAGGTCTATGTGAAAAACGGGGACATCGTCAAGACGGGGGACAAGATCGCGGCGATCGATAATCAAAAGCAGATTGATGCGGCAGCTTTCTCACTGGAGCAGGCGTCAGCGCAGGAGAGAAACGCCCAGGATACGGCAAACCGCATGGCCGCTCTCCGGCAGTCGGGGGATATCTCCGAGCAGGACTATGAGAGCGCGAGAACGGCGGCGGAGGCCGCTTCGGCGGCGGTGAAATCCGCCCGCCTGAACTATGATACGCAGGTGGAATTCTCGACGGTCACTGCTCCGGCCTCGGGGACCGTGCAGAACAGCACGATGAGCAGGAATGCACTGGTATCTCAGAGCACGCAGCTTTGCTCGATCGCGGCCTCCGGCGGAAAGATCGCGAAATTCAATGTGACAGAGGATCTTTTGGGGAAGCTGAGCCTGGGAAAGAGCATCAGCCTGGAGAAGGAGGGCCAGAGCTACAGCGGGAAGATCACGGAGATCGGGAGCGCTGCAAGTCCTGAGACCGGACTTTTCCCGGTGAAGGCGGCGCTGGAGAATGCGGAGCTTCTCCCCGACGGCGCCTCCTGCAAGATCAGTCTGGTCTCAGAGAGGGCGGAGGACGCGGAGCTGATTCCCCTGGACGCAGTCTATTATTCCGCGGGGGAGCCCTATGTCTATCTCTACCAGGACGGGAAGGTCGTTCGAAACCCCATAGAGCTCGGAATACAGAATAAAGATCATGCGGAGGTGCTGTCCGGACTGGATGAGAACGCTCTCGTAGTGCTGAGCTGGAATAATGAGATCTATGACGGCGCCCTCGTGAGGCTGTCCGGGGATACGGGGGAGAGCGGAAGCTCTGCCTCTCAGAGCGAATAGAAGGGGCCTTCGGATTTTGAACCGCGGGGCCCCCTGATATAGAAAGAAAGCATCGGGGGAACGAGTCTTGCCAAAAGATAGTGCGGGACATGCTTCCCCGGAATGGAAGGCAGATAGGAGATAAGTATGAGTTCTATCACAAAGCTTGTTCTGAGGCGTCCGGTCACGACCTTTCTCGCCGTTCTCTGTCTCATTTTCTTCGGCTTTATGTCGATCCTGAATTCAAAGCTCGAGCTGATGCCCGATATGAATCTCCCGTTGATTCTCATCACAACCAGCTATCCCGGGGCTTCCCCGACGGATGTGGACAAGCTGCTGAGCAAGCCGATCGAGGAGAAGGTCGCCGCTCTTTCCGATGTCAAGAGATATACCTCGACCTCTGCGGAAAACCTCTCTATGGTTGTCGTTCGCTATAATTACGGGACCAATATGGACAAGGCCTACGATCAGCTGAAGAAAAAGATTGATGAATTAAAGCCCTCGCTTCCGAAGGACGCGAAGGAGCCAAGTTACGTCGAGATGAACATCACAGACAGCTCATCCATGGATCTTGCGGTTGAGAACAATGCGCAGGAAAACATGTACAACTACGTGAAGAATACGATCTCGCCGCAGTTTGAGAAGCTCTCCTCCGTGGCTTCTGTCGATCTATCCGGGGGGAGGAAGCAGTATGTGCAGATCCGGCTGAGCCCGGAGAAGCTCGAGCAGTATCATCTCGATCTCTCAAAGCTCTCCGATATCATAAAGAATGCGGACTTCAGCTATCCCGCGGGGGAGACCGGCGTGGGATCGCAGGATCTTTCTGTCACGACGACAGAGGATTTCGATACGGTCGAGAGCCTGAAGGAGCTTCCGATTATCACCGGGACCGGAGACAGCATCTATCTGAAGGATCTCGCCACCGTGAGGACGGCGCTTGAGAAGCAGAGCTCGATCGGGAGATACAACGGCTCCGATACCGTGATGCTCGGCCTGAAAAAGACGCAGAGCGAGTCTGCGGTCACGCTCTCAAGGGGGGCAAAGAAGCTGATCGCGGAGCTGGAGAAGGAGGATCCGAATCTGAAGATCTCGGTGATCAACGATGCCGCGGACAGCATCCGGGACTCTCTCTCCAGTGTGTTTCAGACGATGCTCATGGCGGTCGCGATCTCCATGGCGATCATCCTTCTCTTCTTCGGGGACTGGAAGGCCTCTCTGATCGTGGGGACCTCGATCCCGATCGCGATTCTCGGAGCGCTCATCTTCATGTGGGCTATGGGCTACAGCATGAATATGATCACTCTTTCCGCCCTGGTCCTCGGTGTGGGGATGATGGTGGATAATTCCATCGTCGTGCTGGAGGCCTGCTTCCGCTCCATAGACAAGATCGGAGACAGCGGGGATGAGGCGAGAAGACAGGCGGCGATTCGCTCCGTGGAGACGGTGGGAGGCTCTGTATTCGGCTCTACTCTGACAACCTGCGTGGTCTTTCTGCCCCTGGGCTTTATGAAGGGGATCAGCGGACAGTTTTTCAAGCCTCTTGGCTTTACGATCGTATTTTGTATGCTTTCCTCTCTGATCTCCGCGCTTACGATCGTGCCGCTTTGCTACAGCATCTATCGCCCGAAGGAGAATGAGAAGGCACCCGCCTATCGGGGGATCCGGGCCTTGCAGGAGGGCTACCGCAATGTGATCGGGAGGCTTCTGAAGCATAAGCCTCTGGTCGTCATTACGACGATCCTGCTCCTCGTCCTCTCGATCTTCCTCGCGACCAAGGTAAAGACAGAGCTCATGCCGCAGACGGATGAAGGGATTGTGAGTATCTCCATCACGACAAAGCCGGGGCTTAGGATCGAGGAGCTGGATAAGATCCTGAAAAAGACGGAGGCGCTCGCAGCCTCGGATTCGGATACGGAGCGATATATGGTGCGGAGCAGTTCGGATGCGAGGAGCCTTCTCTTCGGGGAGAGCGGATCGAGTGTGACGGCCTATCTGAAGAAGAAGCGCTCCGTGAGCACGAAGAAAAAGGCGGAGCTCTGGCAGAAGAAGCTTTCGGATATGACGGATGCCTCAATCCGCGTGAAGTCCTCGAGCAGCATGTCCTATATGTCAAGCGAGCAGCCGAATTATGAGGCGATCCTGAGCGGGACGGATTATGATAAGCTGAAGGAGATCTCGGACCGGCTGGTTTCGGAGCTTCGGCAGAGGGAGGATCTGACCGCTGTTCATTCCAGCATGGAGAACGCGGCCCCCATTCTGAAGGTCCGTCTGGATCCGATCCGCTCCGCCGCGGAGGGGCTTTCGCCGATCCTTGCGGCGCAGAACCTGAATCTTCTCCTCTCCGGCACGGAGGTGATGACGATGAAGGTGGACGGGGAGGATGCCTCCGTCATGCTGGAGTATCCGAAGGAGGACTATGACAGCCTGGAGAAGCTTAAAAATATCATGCTGAAGACAGCGCGGGGCTCTTCCGTAAAGCTTCAGAATATCGCGGATATCAGCTTCTCGGATTCCCCGGCTTCTATCTACCGCGTCGATCGGAAGTATCAGCTCACGATCACGGCGGATTATACGGATAAGGCGACGAAAAATACAAAGAAGCAGCTGGATGAGGAGCTTATTTCAAAGTATCTGGATCATGATGTGAGTAAGACGAGCAGCGTCTCTTCGCAGAGCATGGACGAGGAATTCGGAGCACTGGGACTTGCGATTTCCATCGCGGTCTTCCTGGTCTTCATCGTGATGGCGGCGCAGTTCGAATCCATGCGCTACAGCATCATGGTCATGACGACGATCCCCTTCTCCCTGATCGGATCCTTCGGCTTCCTCTGGCTCTTTAATGCCACCCTGTCCATGAACTCCCTGCTCGGCTTTCTCATGCTGGTCGGAACCGTCGTAAACAACGGCATCCTCTACGTGGATACGGTCAACCAGTACCGGAGAGAAATGCCATTTCAGGATTCCCTGGTCGAGGCGGGGGCGACGAGGCTTCGCCCGATCCTCATGACCACGCTGACTACGGTTCTGTCCATGCTCCCTATGGCCGCGGCCTTCGGACGAAACGGAGAGGTCATGCAGGGCCTCGCCCTCGTGGATGTCGGCGGTCTGAGTGCCTCCACGATACTGGCACTCCTGCTGCTTCCGGTCTACTATCATCTTCTGAGCAGGAAGAAGGAGCGTCAGCCCTCGTAGATGGGATGGGCAGCGCTGAGGGAGAGAACGGTCCGAAGGACCTCCTCTTTGCTCTTCTCAAAATCCGCCGCGGTTTTCCAAAGACATTCCGCGATTGGCTCCATTTCCGCTTCCGTGAAGCCTCTGGAGGAGATCGCGGCGGTGCCGATCCGGACGCCGGAGGTGATGAAGTGGGGGCGGGGATCGTTCGGAATCGCGTTTCGGTTCAGCGTGATGTGCACCTCGTCGCAGCGGTCCTGGAAGTCCTTCCCGGAGAGCCCCGGGAGATTTGTGAGATCGAGGAGCATCAGATGATTCTCCGTCCCGCCGGAGACGAGCCGGAAGCCCCGCTGCATAAGGTCCTCTGCGAGAGCCCTGGTGTTTTTCAGGATCTGCCTCTGATAGTCCGAAAACTCCGGCTTCAGGGCCTCTCCGAAGCAGATCGCCTTTGCGGCGATGACATGCTCAAGAGGCCCTCCCTGAGAGCCGGGGAAGACATTTTTGTCGAGCTGGAATCTCTCCGCGGTCTCCCTGTCGGAGAGGATGAGTCCCCCTCTCGGGCCCCGGAGCGTCTTATGCGTCGTAGTGGTCGTCACATGGGCATAGGGGATGGGGGAGGGGTGAAGCCCCGCCGCGACAAGTCCGGCGATATGGGCCATGTCGACCCAGAGGATCGCGCCGCAGCGGTCTGCGATCTCCCGGAAGCGCCGGAAGTCGATGATCCTCGGATAGGCGGAGGCGCCGGCGATGATCAGCTTCGGTTTCAGACGGAGCGCGGTCTCTTCGATTTCATCATAATCCAGGAAGCCGGCCTCATTGATCCCGTAGGAGCTGACGGAGAAATAGCGTCCGGAGAAATTCACGGAAGAGCCGTGCGTCAGATGTCCGCCCGCATCGAGGGACATACCGAGGACCTTGTCCCCGGGATTACACAGCGCCATCATCACCGCCATATTGGCCTGAGCACCGGAGTGCGGCTGTACATTTGCGTATTCGCAGTGAAAGAGCTTCTTCGCCCGCTCGATCGCGATGCTCTCGATCCTGTCCACCACAGAACAGCCGCCGTAGTAGCGCTTCCCGGGATAGCCCTCTGCATATTTATTCGTGAGGACACTCCCCATCGCCAGCATCGAGGCGGCGGAGATGATATTTTCAGAGGCGATCAGCTCGATGTTCTGCTGCTGTCTTTCATACTCTTTCCGGATCTCTCTCCCGACCTCCGGATCCGCTTTTTCGATATAGTCCATCACTTCCTTAATCATGGCTCCCTCCTCCCCTCCCTGAAGCGGTAATCGCTGATGATAAGCTGCAGGGATTTCCTGCCATTATACTCATGGATCTCCGGATAGTAAACGATATCCATGAGCCTTTTTTCTCCGAGCTCCCGGAGAAAGCGGTCTCCGTCGGAAAATAGAATCGCCTCCGCCCTCCTTCCCTCCCCGGAGAGAAGGAGAAATTTTACGGCGTTCCGCTTCTGGCCGAGGACCCTGACGGAGAGAATCCGGAGCGCCCTCTCCGCGAAGCGGGGCTTTTCGTTGCCCTTTCCGAAGGGCTCCAGGCGGGAGAGCTCCGTGATGAGCTTCTCCGTCACATAGGAAAAGGGCATCGCAGCGTCGATCCAGAGCTTCTCCTTGAGCTTCTCCGGCGGAATCTCCGCATCCTTATTCAGAGCGGAGCGGAGAGCGTCGATCTTATCCTCGCGGAGGGAGAAGCCCGCTGCCATCGGGTGTCCGCCGAAGCGCTCGAGGAGCTCCTTTTGCTCTGCGAGCTTATCTGCCATCGGGTAGCCCTCAATGGATCTTCCGGAGCCCTTGGCCATGCCCTCCTCCTGTGCTCTTGTGACGATGAAGCTCGGCCGGTAGTAGCGCTCCCGGACTCTCCCTGCGACGATTCCCGCGAGACTTTCGTGGAGCTTTGGAAGATAAAGGAGCAGGACGCTTCTGTCTTCCTTCTCCTCTTCCGCCTGCCGGAAGGCCTCCTCGCAGGCCTGCTTCGTCATGGCCTTCCTCTGCTCGTTCAGCTCCTTCAGCTTTTGGGCGAGCGGCTCTGCCTCCTCCGGGCTCTCCGAGAGAAAGAGGCGGAGGGCGGTCTTTGCGCTCTCAAGCCTCCCCCCTGCATTGATGCAGGGACCCAGCACAAAACCGAGGTGATAGGCGCGAAGGGGGGAGAGTCCGGAGAGACCGCTCTGTGAGAGGAGAGCCCGGAGGCCGGGATTTTCCGGATCCGAAAGAGCCTGGAGACCGTATTTTACGAGGATGCGGTTTTCCTCCCGGAGAGGCATCACATCACATACTGTGGCAATGGCGGCAAAGGGGAGGAGCCTCATCCCCTCCTCCTCCGCGATGTTTTTCATCTGGTAGAGGAGGAGCAAAAGCTTCCAGGCCACTACCGCGCCGCAGATCTCGGGAAAGGGATAGCGGCTCCCCTCTCTTTTGGGATCTACGACGGCGAGAGCCTCCGGCAAAAGCTCCCTCCCCTCCGAATCCCTCGGGATATCGTGGTGATCCGTCACGAGTACCGGGATGCCGAGCTCCTTTGCATAGGAAAGCTCCTCTCTCGCGGAGATCCCGTTGTCACAGGTCAGGATCAGTCCGACTCCGTCCTCCTTTGCCCGGCGGATGATTTCCCGGTTGATCCCGTAGCCGTCCCGGATTCGATCGGGGATTTCATAGTCCAGATTTTCACTCAGGGCGGAGAGGCCGCGGTAGAGGATATAGGCCGCGCATACGCCGTCTACATCATAGTCCCCCACGATGCGGATCCGCTTTTTCTCCGCCAGTGCCCGATTTAGTATATTCGCAAAGCGGATGGCGTCCGGGAGGAGGAGGGGGGAGGGGAGCTCCGAGAGGGGAGCGGAGAGAAAGCTTCGGATCTCCTCCTCCGTATGGAGCTCCCGGTTTCGAAGGATGCGGACGGTCACAGGATCAATCCCGAGCTTTTCGGAGAGCTCGGAAAAATCCGCCCGCTTTTGATAGAGGTACCAGTCGCGCTTTGCCTCCTTCATCCTGTATAAGCCCCCTTCCCCTTTATCTCTTCATAAGCTGCCTCTGCCGTCCTCTCTGCCCTTCGCTTAGGCGGCAGAGAATATTTTAGCACAGGCCGGGGGATTTCTGTCAATATCTCTGCTTTTCGCCGCCAAAATACGCCGCGAAAATGCCGCCAAAGCAGTGGAAAATGGAAGAGAACGATGCGGAAGAGCGAAAAAGATGCGGAATAGGACAGAACATGCTACTATAAGGAAAGCAAAAGCAGGAGGGATGTCATGGAAAGAAATTCTGTCAGTTTTTCGGAACACGCGATGAGGCCGTACTTTACAAAGCTTATGATCGCGCTTTTTGTCTATGAGCTCACATTTCAGTTCGGCGCGGGCTTTGTCTCTCTCTTGGGGACGGATCTCTTTCGGAATATGTATTTTGCGATGATACTTTCCGGCGTGACGGCTCTGCTCTTTGCCTTTTTGATCCTGGGCTTTCAGGCGCATCCCGTCCCCCTGGAGCGCTTCCGCATCCGGACCATCGTCTACTACAGCTTTCTCTTCTATGGAGTACAGCTTCTGACTATGATTCTGGATTTTCCGATAGAGGGGATTCTCAAGGCGATGGGCTTCAGTCTGGAGGCCGCGAGGGAAGCCGCGTCCGGGGGGGATGTCGGGGACATCTGGCAATGGATCTACTCCATCCTCATGGCCCCTCTTTTTGAGGAGCTTCTTTTCCGGGGACTTTTCTTCGGATATCTGAGGCGCTATGGGAGGCTGTTTGCAATCCTGATGAGCGCGCTCTTTTTCGCGCTCATGCATGCCAATGTCTTTCAATTCTTTCTGGCGCTTTTTCTCGGCATCGTTCTCGCTGATATCAGAGACCGCTATGGGATTCACTGCTCGATCCTTCTCCACCTCATCAATAACCTCTTCGCGATTTTAGCGAACCATTTTTCGGAGAAGGGCTTTCTCAGTATCCTCTATCCCCTCGTCCTGCTCATCGGTGCGGTGGTGCTCATCGTCAGTCTGGTCCGAAGCTTTGTCCCCTTTCTCCGGGAGCTGAAAGCCGAGCAGAGCTTTCACTGCTGCATCAGCCGCTTTTTTACTACGATCCCGGTCGATCTCATGATTTTGGTCTTTCTGGGACTCGCCGCCCTGAATCTAAACTGACGGACTCTAAACTGACAGGCCCTTATTATTTCAGGGGCCAAAATCCAAAGGTCCAAGGAGAAGACCGGTGCGGAATGCACCTTTTCCCGCCGGGAGGAACAGAAAAGAAAGGAGGCCGCACTTGCTGGAAAAAGTAAATCTTGAGGAAAAGCTCTCCAAGGAAGTTTACCGCGCGGAGATCGAGAGGCTTAAGAGGGCGCTCACCGCGCTGGATGCGCCGCTTCGTGCGGCCGGGCTCCCCGTCATTATCCTCTTTGAGGGGTGGAGCAGCGCGGGAAAGGGGCTCATGATTCAAAAGCTCATCCAGAATTTCGATCCCCGCTGGTTCACGGTTGTGAATACGCAGCCTCCCACGGAGACAGAGCTCCGCTATCCCATGCTCTGGCGCCACTGGCAGACGATTCCGGAGGAGGGACAGCTCTCGATCATGGACCGCTCCTGGTATCAGGAGGTATCGACGCTCCGGCTGAAAAACGGGATCCCGGAGGAGAAAAACCGCGCGCACATGGACGACATTCTCCGTTTCGAACGGACGCTCACGGACAATGGCTATCTCATCCTGAAGTTTTTCCTCCACCTCCCAAAAGAGGAGATGGAAAGGCGTCTTACCAAGCTCGCCGAAAATCCGGATACCTCCTGGAGGGTGTCGAAGGCGGACTGGAAGCGGGTGCATCATTACCGCAGGTACCAAAAGTGCTATGATCTCATGCTGGAGTACACAAACTCCGCCTCCGCCCCCTGGCATATCTTTTCCGGAGTGGACAGGAGGGCGGCGACTGTCGGGATTTTCCGCGCACTGCTCTCCTCCGTACAGGAAAAGCTCGCGAGGCTTCCCGGGGAGAGGGCGGCGCGGAAGATCTCGGCGGAGCATATCGATGCGGGAGATTATCGTTTTATCCCGATGCCTACACTCTCTGAAACCGATCTCTCCGTAAAGCTGGATGAGGCAGAGTACAGAGCATCCCTGAAAAGGGAGCAAAAGCGTCTCTCGGAAAATCACAACCGCCTCTATCTGCACAGGATTCCGCTTCTCATCGCCTATGAGGGATGGGATGCCGCGGGGAAGGGAGGGAATATCAAGCGCCTTTCCGCTGCACTGGATCCGAGGGGCTATATCGTCCATCCGATCGCGAGCCCCTCTCCCGAGGAAAAAAAGCGCCACTTTCTCTGGCGCTTCTGGAAGAGGCTTCCGAAGGACGGACACATCGCGGTCTTTGACCGGAGCTGGTACGGAAGAGTCCTCGTGGAGCGGATCGAGGGCTTCTGCGAGACAGCGGACTGGCAGAGGGCTTATCGGGAGATCAATGATTTCGAGTGCGGGCTCTGGCAGTGGGGAGCAGTGATCGTGAAATTCTGGATCCATATCTCCAATGAGGAGCAGCTTCGGAGATTTGAGGCCCGGGAGAGGATACCGGAAAAGCAGTGGAAGATCACGGAGGAGGACTGGAGGAACCGGGAGAAGTGGCCGGAATATGAGAGCGCAGTGGATGAGATGCTCCGCAATACCTCCACGGACTTTGCCCCCTGGCATATCCTCTCCGGAAATGATAAGTACTATGCGAGAGTGCAGGCCCTTCGGGCCGTCAATGAGGCGATCGAGAAGAGGCTTGGCTGAAGCGGGGAAACGCTGAGACTGCCTCCCTCTTTATGACAGCAGGTCTGGTTCCGTCCGGAAACGGAGGAAAAGCGGAGCGGATCCGTGTTTTCAGGCGAAGAAGAAATGCCGGAAATTCCTTGTCGGAAGCTCCGGCATTTTTCTTTTCTTTCGATGGATTAAGAGGAAGCGGTCGCTCCGTTTAGGAAAAAATTTCCGCAAAACAGCGGATTTCACCAGAGGAAATTCCCCTTGTCTCAAATTGACACATTCTGTGCGGATTATTTATTGCAGATCCACCAGTTTTGTGCAAATAAAACTATTATTGTATATTTAAAACGCGAGAAATGCATTATTTTGACAAAAATTATTGAAAGAGCATGTCCGGAATCCTATAATGATGACATCAAAACAGAGGGGATTGAGGAGGGAAAAGGAGTGTCCGAAAGAGAAGAGAAAGCATTTTGCGACATTTTGGCCTTCGAACTGAAAAAGGCGCTCGGCTGCACAGAGCCGATCGCCATCGCATATACCGCTTCCGTAGCAAGAAGAGCTCTCGGAAGGCTTCCGGATCAGGCCCTGGTGAGATGCAGCGGAAATGTGATAAAGAACGCCAAAAGCGTATATGTCCCCATGGGGGGAAGGCTGAAGGGAATTGAGGCAGCGTGTCTGCTCGGGGCGGTCGGAGGAAATCCGGACGATAAGCTCGAGGTACTCCGGGGAATCCGGCAGGAAGACATCGATCTTGCAAAGGAGCTGATCCGAAGAAAAATCTGTCTTGTGGAACAACTGGATAGCGCAGAAAAGCTTCACATTATCGTCAGTCTCAAGAGCGGAGACGATACCGCGGAAGCCTGCGTGCGCCACACGCATACCGGACTGTATCGGCTCAGCAAAAATGGAGAAGTCCTCTTCGATCGGGAAACAGGAGCCGAGGGAGAGGAGAAGGAGCCGGAGTATCAGGAACTGGATCTGGAGTCGATTCTCCGCTTTTCGGAGGAGATCGATTTTGAGAAGTCCATGTATGGGAAAAGGATCAAGGAGCTCATCGAGGAGCAGATCCGCTGCAATACGGCGATTTCGGAGGAAGGGCTGAGACGAAGCTATGGCGCAGGCATCGGAAGAGCGCTTTTCAGGAACAATGCGGAGGATGTCAAGCTCCGGGCAAGGGCGATGGCGGCCGCGGGATCGGATGCCAGGATGAATGGCTGCGATCTTCCGGTGGTAATCAATTCGGGGAGCGGAAATCAGGGAATCACCGTCTCTCTTCCGCTCATAGAATACAGCAGATATTTAAAGCTTTCCCACGAAAAGCTGCTCCGGGCTTTACTGCTCAGTAATCTCACGGCGATTTATCAAAAGCATGAGATCGGGCGTCTCTCCGCATACTGCGGTGTCGTGAATGCGGCCGCCGGAGCGGGTGCGGGAATCAGCTATCTTCGGGGCGGCGGGCTGCGGGAGATCGAAAATACCATCATCAATACTCTGGAAAATATCTCGGGAATCGTATGCGACGGCGCGGGGGAATCCTGTGCGGCGAAGATCGCAAGCAGCATAGATGCGGCCATTATGGGAAGCGATATGGCCATGGAAGGAATCCGCTTCTCCCGCGACGACGGAATGGTAAAGGATAACTTCCGGAAGACGCTGGACGGAGTGGTAAAGCTCGCAAAGGAAGGAATGAGGGAAACGGATCAGGTGATTTTGGATATTATGATCCATGAAACATGAAACATGATTAAGGAGGTGTGTATGAAAAGAAATGCTGTGGCAATGTCGATGCTGCTGCTTGCGGCGATGCTCTTTAATGCGGCGTGCGGTGCCGGAAGCGGCACAGGGACGACGGCGGCAAAAAATGAGAGCGGCTCCCAGAGCGCAGCGGAAAACAGCGGCTTAGACAGCTCTCATCCGATCAAGGTCGCCGTGGCAGCGCCGATGACAGGCGATAATTCGGAATACGGAATCGGCTTTGCCAATGCCGCCAAGCTTATGGCGAAGAAGTGGAATGAGGATGGCGGCTGCCTGGGGAGAGAGGTTCAGATCGTCGAGTATGATGATAAGAACAGCTCCGAGGAGGCGACGACGATCGCACAGAAGATCGTCTCGGAAAAGGATGAGATTGCGGGGGTGATCGGACATTTTTCATCGGGTGTATGTATGACGGCGGCGCCGATCTATGAGGAAAACCATGTGATTGAGATTTCCCCGTCCGCCTCGCATCCGGATTATTCCTCGATCGGAGATTATATCTTCCGAAACAATACCGTCATCTCGAAGGAGGGCGGTGCCAGTGTGGATATCGCGGTCAATGACCTCGGAAAGAAGAAAATCGGCATAATTTCCATAATGACGGACTGGGGGACCAATACCTCCGGCATCATCAAGGGAATCCTCGAGGGGATGAAGGATAAGGGAGTAGAGCTTGTTGCGCACGAGGAGGTCATGGAGGGCTCCGACGACTATTCCGCGGCGATTGCAAAGCTCAATGACGCGGGAGCGGAAGCTGTGATCTGCTGCGGCATGTACAATCTGGTGGCACCGGTGGCAAAGCAGTACAAAAGGGTGAATCCGGACATCGCCATCATCGCCTTTTCCAATGCATACAGCACGCAGCTTCTGGAGCTGGGAGGGGATGCCGTCAATGGGGTCTGCTTCCCGGTCATCTTCTTCGCGGATTCGGAGGAGCAGAGCATAAAGGACTATGTCGACGCGTATACAAAAGCCTACGGCGCGGCGCCGTCGGCCCTTAGCTCCCAGGCCTATGATTCCGTGGGGATGCTGCTCACAGCCATTCAAAACGTCGGCGATACGGATGCCGAAAAGGTAAAGGATGAGCTCTATAAGCTGGATTACCACGGCGTCACGGGGGATACCAAGTTTGACAAGACCGGCGATGTCGACAAGGCCTTTGTGAAGGTGACGATCAAGGACGGAAAGTTTGTCAAGATGGACTGATGTCGGAAAGAGAAGGAAGCTTGAGGGAGGCGGCTGGCAGGAAATCTGTCTTGATTCAATACAGGAGAGGGGGTAATTATGCTGCTTCAGCAGATTTTCAACGGCCTTGCGCTCGGCATGGGCTACGCATTGATTGCGGTCGGCTACTCGCTGGTATTCGGGATCCTGAGGCTGGTTAATTTTTCACATGGCTCGGTATATGCCTTCGGGGCGGAGATCGCGATGGTTTTTATTGTGAGTATGCGGCTTGGAATCATCCCGGGAATTCTTCTTAGCATGCTCTTTACCGGGATACTGGGGATTTTGATCGATAAGGCGGCGCTGGAGCCGCTCCGGAAGAAGGGCTCGCCTCCGATTGCCTCCCTCATCACGACCATCGGGATCTCCAATATCGTGACGAATCTGCTGATTATCTTTCTGGGCTCCGAAAAGAGAAATTTCCCGAATTTTTTCGGGCACAGCGGGATTCACCTTTTGGGAGGGACGGTCTCCATGACGCAGATTATGATGTGCGTCATCTCCGTGATCCTGATGCTGATTCTGGTTTTTATCGTATTTCGGACGAAGATCGGGCTTGCCATGAGAGCCAGTCAGCAGAATGCCAAGGCAGCGCGGATGATGGGGATCGACGTAAACTTTGTCATCCGCTTTACCTTCTTTCTCGCGGGTGTCTCCGCGGCGCTGGCGGGCGTCCTGATCGCAGGCTATTACGAGATCGTCTACCCGAATATGGGATTCATGGCGGGGCTCAAGGCATTTTCCGCCGCTGTGCTGGGAGGGATCGGAAGTCTCCCGGGAGCCATCCTGGGAGGACTGATCATCGGAAATGCGGAGAGCATGGCAGTCATGTTTCTGGGTTCGACCTACCGGGATTCTGTGGCATTCATTATTTTGATCCTGGTGCTGATTCTTCGGCCGAATGGCTTATTCGGAAGAAAGGGAATCACCAAGGTATAGGACAGGAGAATGCAGATGGATAAAACAGGGAAAAAATGGAAATTGTCTTCGTTTGAGAGCTTTGCGTGGAGGAATGCGAAGCTGCTCTGGATCATCTTGACCGTCTTCCTTCTTATGCTGCCGTTTGTATTCCGGAATCCGTATTTTCTTACGGTAGTCGCGAAGATCGGCTGCTACATCATACTGGGCCTTGGGCTGAATCTGCTGACGGGATATACGGGCCTGGTCTCCTTGGGACACGCGGGCTTTGTGGCTATCGGCGCGTATACCGCATCGCTTCTTTCGGTGAAGGCGGGATGTCCGTTTTTCCCGTCGATGCTTGCGGGGATGCTCGCGGCGGCATTGATCGGTGCGCTGATGGGCCTTCCGACTCTGCGCGTAACCGGAACCTACCTCTCCATCATCACTCTGGGCTTTGGTGAGATCGTCAAGATGGTGCTGATGAACTGGCAGAGCGTGACGAATGGAACGCTGGGGGTCAAGAATATCCCAAAGCCGCAGATTTTCGGATGGAAGTTCACGACAGCGAATCACGGGATGTATTTCCTGATACTGTTTATGATTGTTCTGATCTCGCTGTTTTGCCGCTCCCTCATGCGGTCAAAAACAGGAAGGGCGCTTCGGGCGATCCGGGAGGATGAGATGGCGAGCACAATGATGGGGATTCCCGTCACAGCATATAAGATCCTGGCATTCGTCCTCTCCGCTGTGATCTGTGCGCTCGGCGGTGCCCTCTATGCCTCCTTGATCGGATATATCGATCCCAATACCTTTAATTTCGATGTATCCACGCTGATACTCAGCATCGTGATTCTCGGAGGTATGGGGACATTGCGGGGGATCTATGTCGGAGCGATCGTCCTGATCGCGTTTCCGGAGCTGTCCCGAAGTCTGATGAAATACCGATTTGTGCTCTACGGCGCTATCCTTGTCCTGATGATGCGCTTCCGCCCGTCCGGGATCCTGGGATGGAGATCTTCCCTGCCGTATCAATTGTCTGAAAATGTGAAAAAGAAGCTTAGGAAGGAAGCAGAAGCATAGGAAGCTGCAGCAGGAAATCCGGCTGCGCGGATGGGGGCAAAATGGATAGAGAGGATCTGTTGCTGGAGGTAGAGGAAATTACGAAGCGCTTTGGCGGCATCGTTGCGGTAGAGAATGTCAGCTTCCGGGTCAAAAGAGGGGAAGTCGTCAGCATTATCGGGCCAAACGGCGCGGGGAAAACCACGGTATTCAATATGCTCACGGGAGTGTATAAGACGGATCACGGGAGGATTCTCTTTGAGGGGAAGGAAATCCAGCGCCGCGAGCCGGGAGAGATCGTAAAGCGGGGGATTTCCAGGACCTTCCAGAATATCCGCCTCTTTCCGGATATGAGGGTGATCGAAAATGTGCTTGTGGGAGCGCATATCAAAACGGGCTACAGCTTTCTCTCCTCGATCTTTCGGAGCAGGGCATTCCGGGAAGAAGAGGACGCCATTACGCTCCGGGCGCTGAAAATCCTGAAGGAGGTCGGGCTCTATGAGAGGCGGGACGACTATGCCTCGAACCTGCCGTATGGGGACCAGCGTAAGCTGGAGATTGCGAGAGCGATCGCGACGGGGGCGAAGCTGATCCTTTTGGACGAGCCGGCTGCCGGCATGAATCCGCAGGAGTCCTCCGAGCTGATGGAGTTCATCCGGCTCCTGAAGGGGCGGGGATATACGGTTCTTATGATAGAACACGATATGAGCGTCGTGATGAAGATCTCCGACAGAATCTATGTCATTGATCACGGGAAGCCGATCGCGG
Source organism: Oribacterium sp. oral taxon 078 str. F0263 (assembly GCF_000469565.1). NCBI lineage: Bacteria > Bacillati > Bacillota > Clostridia > Lachnospirales > Lachnospiraceae > Oribacterium > Oribacterium sp. oral taxon 078. The sequence continues at coordinate 69,642 of NZ_KI273139.1, forward strand.
AGGGACTGCCGGAGGAGATCGCCCGAAATCAGAGAGTCATCAATGTCTATCTCGGAGGATCACAGAATGCTGTTGAAAATTGAGGACCTGCATACGAACTATGGAGCGATTCATGCCTTAAAGGGAGTCGCTTTGGAAGTGAATGAGGGGGAGATTGTCTGTCTGATCGGAAGCAACGGCGCGGGGAAAACCACGCTTGTGAACTCGATCATGGGGATCGTGAAGCCTGCGGCAGGAAAGATTATTTTTGACGGAAGAGATATCAGCCGCGTGCCGACCTATTCCATGACAAAGGCGGGCATCGGGATCTCCCCAGAGGGAAGAGAGGTTTTCCCGGAGCTCTCCGTGGAGGAAAATCTGAGGATCGGTGCGTTTGTCGTAAGGGAGCAAAAGCAGATCAAGGAGGCGAGAGAGCGGGTCTATGAACTGTTCCCCCGCTTAAGGGAAAGAAGGCAGCAGCAGGCCGGTACCCTCTCCGGAGGAGAGCAGCAGATGCTCGCGGTGGGGAGGGCGCTGATGTCCAATCCGAGACTGATTCTCCTGGATGAACCGTCGCTCGGACTTGCGCCGAATTTTGTGGAAATGATCTTTGCCATGATTCGAAAGATCAATGCGCAGGGGGTGACGGTGCTCCTGATCGAGCAGAACGCAAATATGGCTTTACAGGTATCGAGCCGGGCGTATGTGCTGGAAAACGGCATCGTCAGTATGTCGGGAAAGGCCTCGGAAATCGCTGTCAACCCGCTGGTCAAGAAAGCCTACCTCGGTATGGCGTGATTTTGAGAAATCCTGCCGAGAGAATGAAGCGTCATATGGAAAAGGATGAAACAGAGCTGTTGGCGTTGAGAGAATAGGCACTTTCCAAGCTCACGAGATGACAGGCGGGGAGTTTATAGAAGAGAATAGGGAATAGAGAATAAAACAGAGAAAGGATCGTTTATGAAGAAGATCATTAATAAGCCGACAGAGGTGGTAGGTGATGCGCTGATGGGGCTTCAGATGGCATATCCGGATGCCCTGAGCTATATACCGAAGCTGGAGGTGATCTGCCGAAAGGAGAAAAAGATCGATAAGGTGGCGCTCATATCCGGAGGAGGCGCGGGACATGAGCCGCTGCACGCGGGCTATGTGGGAAAAGGGATGCTGGATGCGGCGGTCTCGGGAAATGTATTTTCCTCCCCGAGCCCGGATCGGATCGGCACTGCCCTGAGAGAGGTATCCTGCGGAAAGGGTGTTCTGATGGTCATCAAGAACTATTCCGGCGATATCATGAACTTCGGGATGGCCGCGGATCTCGCAAAGCTGGATGGGATCGAGACAAGTCAGGTCATCGTGAAGGATGATGTAGCGGTTCCGGACCGGGAGGAGGGAACCGGAAGGAGGGGGATCGCGGGAACCGTCTTTGTGCATAAAATCGCAGGGGCCAGGGCAGAGCAGGGAGCAAGCCTTGAGGAGGTCAGGGCTTCGGCAGAGAAGGCGGTTCGGAACATCAGAACCATGGGCGTCGCCATGACACCCTGTATTCTGCCGGCGGTCGGAAAGCCGGGCTTTCAGATCGCGGAGGACGAGATCGAGATCGGGATGGGAATCCACGGTGAGCAGGGGGTAGAGAGCAGCAAGATTAAGACGGCGAAGGAGATCGCAGAGATTCTGCTGGATAAAATCATGGCGGACTACGACTACTCCGGAGCGGAGGCGGCGGTCCTCATCAACGGACTGGGAGGCACTCCGCTGATGGAGCTCTATATCTTAAATATGGAAGTACAGAAGCTTTTAAGGGAGAGGGAGATAAGGGCATACCGCACTCTCGTCGGGAATTACTGCACATCCATCGATATGACGGGCGCATCGATTACGCTGATGAAGCTGGATGAAGAGCTGAAGGCTCTTTTGGATGCGCCGTGTGACACGCCGGCATGGAAGATTTAAGGAGGAGGAAGCTATGGGCTTTTCACTTAGGTCCCGGGATTATATGGAATATATCAAAAGAGCGTATGAGCTGATCCATTCCAGGGGGGACTATATCACAGAGCTTGACAGCGCGACCGGGGACGGGGATCATTGGACGAACATCAACATGGGCTTTGAGAGTCTGGTGCAGCAGGCAGACAGGCTGGAGGAGATGGAGCTTTCGGAGCAGTTTCGGGAGATCGGGCGGATTATGATGTCGGTGATCGGAGGCTCCTCCGGGATACTCTACGGGAGTGCTTATATCGCAGCGTCCAAACCGCTGGAGGGAAAGGAGAAGATCGGGGAGGAGACGCTGTATGAGGTTCTGCTTTCAATGCTGGATGCGATCACCGCACGGGGGCAGGCGAAGGAGGGAGATAAAACGATGATCGACAGCCTGGCCCCGGCGGTAAAGAAATATAAGGAATGCCTGGATCGGAAGGAAGATGCGGAGCTCCTCTGTGAGGAAGTGAAGAAGGCAGCGGAGGAGGGCGCGGAAAATACGAAAAAGATGGAGGCAGTCAGGGGGAGAGCGAGTTATCAGGCGGACAGAGGGCTTGGGCATCTGGATCCGGGGGCAGTGACGATGTCCTATCAGCTTGTGACGTTAATGGATTTTGCCGCGGAGAAATCGAGAGAGAAATAGGAGCTTTGCGGCCAGCAGGATGGGAGAAAAGCTGTGGGAGAGAGGGAGGACAAGAGGAAACTTCTTAGGGATGCCATGGACAATAAGGAGACCTATCGGGTACCCATGGGATTCTGGCATCACTTCGTACTGGGGAAGGATCAATTCCGCGGGCTGGAGGATCCGGCGATCATAGAGAGGATTATAGAAGGACATAAGAGATATTTTGAGGAAGTTGAGCCGGACATGATGAAGTTTATGAGCGAGGGCTTCATGGGCTATCCTCCGGTCATGGACAATGCTTTAAGGACGGGAGAGGATCTCCTCAGGATTAAAAGCATCGGGCCGGAGCATCCCTGGATCACGGAGCAGTTAAAGTATGTGAAGCGCCTGCAGGAGCTCTTCGGGGATAAGGTGATGACCTTTTATAATATCTTCGCGCCGCTTCAGGTCATCCGCATCCGCCTGGATTTTTACGATAAGGACTATGAGCGTTTCGCAGCTCTCGCGGAGAGCTTCCCGGAGGAGCTGCATGCGGCGGGGATGGAGATTCAGAAGGATATCAAGCTTCTTGTGTCCCGACTTCTCACGGAGACCGGGCTGGACGGGATATACTACTGCGTACAGAATATACAGAGTAAGCGCTATACGAGGGAGATGTATGAGCGCATCGTTCGTCCGACGGAGATAGAGGTCCTGGAGTCTGCGAATCAACTCAGTGATTACAACATTCTCCATATCTGCGGCTATTCGCATCATACGAATCAGCTTTGCTTTTATCAGGACTATGAGGCGAAGGCATATAACTGGGCGACCTTTACCGAAGGAATCTCCATCGAGGAGGGGCGGAAGCTGTTCCCGGGGAAATGTGTCTTGGGGGGCTTTGACAATAATCCCGAGACGCTGATCGATTCGGGAAGCCGGGAAGAAATCTGTGCCTTTGTGAATCGGCTGATCCGCGAGAACGGGCACAGAGGCTACATCATGGGGGCGGACTGCTCCATTCCGAATGAGATTAAGGACGGGAGAATTCACTGGATTGCGAGGCAGCTCCAGGAGAAGGAGAACAGAATCGGAAAGGGGAACCAAGAATCAAAGAAGGAGAAGAGAAGCAAAAGGGAGAACAAAATCAATGAGGAGAAGAGAACCAATTAGGAGAAGAGCATCAGTTAGGAGAACAGAATCAAAGAGGAGAACAGAATCAATGAGGAGAAGAGAATATGACGGATGATCGCAGAAAGGTAATTGACTCATTTTTGAATAATGTGGAGGAGAGTAGAGTCCCGGTCGCCTTTTGGCATCATTTCGTTTCGTTTCACGATCATTACAGCGGCGCGGACGAGGAGATATACCGGACTGTGCTGAGAGAGCAGAAGAAATTCGCGGATGAGGTAAAGCCGGATCTCCTTAAGATCATGTCGGACGGCTTCTTCGGGCATCCCTCCGTCTGCCGTAAAACGATCCGCACTATAGAGGATCTTTCGGAGCTTGGCCCGGTGGGGGCGGAGCATCCTTGGATCACGAAGCAGGTGGAATATGTAAAGGAAATCTGCGATTACTGCGGAAACGATGTCTATAAATACTACAACATTTTTTCACCGCTTCAGTATATCCGCCTTCGCTTTGAGGAATACGATGAGGATTTCCGGAAGTTTGTCCGTCTCTTCCACGAGAGCCCGGAGACGATGGTGAAGGCTGCGAAATGCATCGCGGAGGACACGAAATGTCTTGTGAGACGCCTTTTTGAGGAGACCTCCGTCGATGGAATTTATTACAGTGTGCAGTGCGTGCAGGATAAGCTGATGACACACGAGGGGCATCGGAAGCTGGTGGAGCCCCTGGATCTGGATGTGCTTCAGTATATCAACCGCTTTTCGGACAGGACGATCCTGCATATCTGCGGCTATGGGAAGTATACGAATCATCTGAGCTGGTACAAGGATTACCCGGTAAAAGCATATAATTGGGCGGTGTATTCCGAGGGGATCGGACTCGCGGAGGGAAAGAAGCTCCTGAATGGGAAGCCGGTGCTGGGAGGCTTCGACAACGCGGAGGGAAGCATACTGTATACGGGAACTGAGGAGGAGCTCCGCGCGGAGATCCGGCGCATCCTGGATGAGGCGGGAACGAAAGGAGTGGCGATCGGCGCCGACTGCACGATTTCGTCCGAGGTGACAGCAGAGAGGCTGGAGCTGATCCGAAGACTGGTGTCGGAATATCATAAGTCATAAGTGTGAAGGACCGGGCCGCTTGGAAGAGCGGCCTTTTGGGAAGGCTTGCCGCCCCGGCGCTCTATAGAGCCTGCCGGAGCGGCAGGCTGTTTGCGTTATCGCGGCGGGAGGACAGGATGGGATATGCAGGAGAGCTCAGGACGGAATTCGATGATTTTGCGAGGGCAATCTCAGACGTGGTTTCCACCGATGTCATCATTACGGACAAGAGTATGCGAATTATCGGGAGCGCCTTTCAGTACTTCTCGCTCTATCAGGACATCAAGGTCGGCTCTCTGATCGGGGAGGTGCTGTACAATGGAAAGGATCTTCTGGTAGAGCATAAAAGGGAGAAGAGGAGCTGTCGTCTCTGCGCGGAGTACGCAAAATGCAAGATGGAAGCGTTTATCGGCGTGCCGATCCGTGACCGGATTCGCACGATCGGCGTCATCGCCCTGATCCTGCCCAAGGACAAGGGGAGGGAGCTCTTTAAGAAGCGGGATTCCACCGTGACATTCATGCACAGTATGGCGGAGCTGATCGCCTCTAAGATACACAGCAGTCAAAGATCGAAAATCATGGAGGAGAAAAATGCGGAGCTCAGGGGCATCCTGGATGCCAACCCGATCGCCAATGTCTATACCGATTGCTTCGGGACGATTCTCTTCGTAAATGAGGCCTTCAAGAGACTGTTCTTTGTGACGGAGGAGCTGCTGGGCTCTCATATACAGGAGCTCTTCCCCTATGATTACATAAGGAGGATCTTTCAAAAACGAGAGCTGAAGCCGGAAATGCTCAAGGCGGCGGCAGAGCGCAATCAGTTTTACGGAATCATCAATGTGGAACCGATTCATGATGAGCTGGGAATGACGACGGTTCTGTTCTCCTTTCGGAGATACGGTGAAATCCAGTCGGAATCCGCACAGTTTGACTTTGCAAACGGAAGCTGTGTGACCTTTGACTTCCTGGAGGAGATCTGCACAGCGGAGCTTCTGGAGGAGGCCGCACGCTTTGCGAGGAGCGAGGAAAGGCTTTTATATATCAATACGGACGACAATGAAATCAATGAGATGCTCGCGAAGGCGATGCACAATGAATCCGCGCAGAAGCTGAAGGACTTTTTCATCATGCACAGCTCCAGCCTTTATCGGGACTATCTTTCGGAGTATCTCTTCGGGGAGAATGGACTTTTGAAAAATATGGAGGATGGGACACTGGTGATCCATCACCCGGAGAGGATGCAGCTGTATTATCAGAAAAAACTGGCGAGATACATAGCTTCTCTCCAAAAGCAGAAGGATGCGGCAGGGAGCTTAAGAATCATACTGTGTACCGAGCGAGATATTGGTGCGTATCTTGAGGACGGGCGCTTTGAGCGGGAGCTCTATGAGATGATGCAGAAAAACCGGATTTCACCGGGGAAAACACTGCATTCCGATCCGGAGCTTTTTAAAAGATATACCCGCAGCATGACAGAGTATTATCAGAAGCTCTATAAGATAGAGCAGAGGGGAGAGAACTATTTCGAGCCGGTACAGATGGAATATATGAGGATGGGGGTGAATGAGTTAAATCTGCAGATTGAGAGGGCAGTGACGGAGGGAGGGCTGCGGGAGGAGAAGGAAAGCGGGGAAATCTCCCTGAAAGAGTATGAACTGAATCGGATCCGGGAAATGCTGAGTATCGGGAGGACACAAAAGGAAATATGCAGGGCGCTCGCCATATCCCGGAGCACACTGAACCGGCGGCTGGGAAGGATGAGAGAGCTGCGCTGAGGAGCCGGAAGTTCTGCGGGAAAATCGGAGAGGAGTTCACATCCTTTGAAAAACTTGTAATAAAAACATTGATAAGATGAAGCTTGTCTGCTATGCTCTATTTGTAATGATAAACATTACAAGATAAATACGATTTTACAAGGAGGATTTCATCATGAAGATCGCAGTAGTAGCGGCTAACGGCAGAGTAGCAGGCAGGCTTATCACCGAGGCGGTGAACAGAGGCTTCGAGCTTACGGCTTTCGGCCGCGGGGAGAATAAGACCGATGCAAAGAATTATGTTCAGAAGGACTTGTTCGATTTGAGTGCGGAGGATTTGAAGGGCTTTGACGCAGTAATTGACGCATTCGGAGCATGGACGGAGGATACTCTTCCCCAGCACAGCAGCTCTCTTTCACACCTTTGCGACATCCTTTCCGGCACGGATACCCGTCTTCTCGTTGTTGGCGGCGCGGGCAGCCTTTATGTCAATCCCGAGCATAGCGCACAGCTTACTGACGGTCCCGATTTCCCGGATGCGTTCAAGCCTCTGGCAGCGGCCATGGCGAAGGCCCTCACCGAGCTTCGTGAGCGAAAGGATGTGAAGTGGACCTATATCAGTCCTGCCGGAGACTTCCAGGCTGACGGCGAACGCAGCGGCAGGTACATCCTCGGCGGTGAGGAGCTGACGCTTAACAGCAAGGGAGAGAGCATCATCAGCTATGCGGACTATGCTATTGCCATGATTGATGAGATCGAGAAAGGCAATCATATCCGGCAGAGAATCAGCGTGGTGAGGGAATAATGGCATCGAAGCCTGTAATGTCTGCATTGATATCTTTCCTGTCATTATGTATATTACAGGAAGGAGGAAGGGGCAATGCAGATTACAAGCAAATTCACGATAGCGGTTCATATCATTACTGCCATCGATTATTTCAAGGACAGCGAAAAAGTCACCAGCAGCTTCCTTGCGGGAAGTGTCGGAGCGAATCCCGTCATTGTGAGAAATGTGATGGGAAAGCTGAAAGAGTCCGGCATCATCGAAATCAGCCAGGGCAAGCGCGGCATCAGTCTTGCGAAAGCTCTTGATGAGATTACATTTTATGATGTGTATCAGGCGGTAGACTGCGTAGGTGCTGAGGGGCTTTTCCACTTTCACGAGAATCCGAATATCAAGTGTCCCGTTGGCAGGAACATTCATCTGGCTATGGACGAAAAGTTGCGGCGGGTACAGGATGCGATGGAAGATGAACTGCGTCATATCACGATCGCCGATGTTGCTTCGGATATCAAAAGGGAAGTCGGCTCCGCCGATTGATGGAAGATCGGGCGCAGGACAAAACGGATGACGACAGCCCGCTTTTGCAATAAAAGAGCTGCCGCAGATGGGTGCGAAGTATGTCATCCACACAAGTATTGCTGCTACGGCTGATGATGAAGGGCTGCCCGCAACGGCCGCTATCGATAGGATGGATGCAGATGAGGACGGTCTGTCCGAAGAATTGCATTGTGACTTAGGATGGGCAGGAGCATCGTCTGCATTGCGGAAATGGCCGGACAGCCTGCCCTGCCTCTGCGGTGGAAAGAGGGGAATCCAATGAACGAGAACATGACGCAGGACCAGCGGCTGGACTGCCTGGCAGAAGAATTCAAGGCTGATTCCGATGAATATAAAGATTTGCAGATACCAAGCGATAGGAACGGGAAATGGCGTGTTCTCCGTTCGCTGATGAATATCCGTATGCCGCGGAGGATGGACGAATCTGTTCTCCGCATTCAGGATGAGTATTTGAAAGAACGAATTCGTGAAAACGGGATCGTGGAGCTTTCGGAAATTCCCGTGATACGGGACGGGCTTTCCATCTGGCAGGGTGATATTACACGGCTTGCCGTGGATGCCATCGTGAATGCCGCCAATTCACAGATGCTCGGCTGTTTCATTCCGATGCATGCCTGCATTGACAACTGCATCCATACCTTTGCCGGAGTGCAGCTTCGCGCCGAGTGCAGCCGCCGGATGAATCTGCTGCGGGAAAGGTACGGCAGAGATTATGAGCAGCCGACCGCTCTTCCGATGCTGACAGACGCATATAATCTTCCGGCAAAAAAAGTCGTACATATTGTGGGGCCTGTCGTTCAGGATAAGCTGACGCCGGAATTGGAAAAAGAGCTTGCAGACTGCTATCGGAACACGCTGGATATGTGTATGGAGAATGGGCTCATGAGCGTGGCCTTTTGCTGCATTTCCACGGGTGTATTTCATTTCCCGAAAAGCCAAGCGGCGGAGATCGCGGTGCGAACCGTGACCGATTGGAGGGAGGAACATCCCGGACGTATGGAAAGGGTGATCTTCAACGTTTTTAAGGACGAGGATAAAAAATACTATGAAGAGCTTGTACAATGAAATGCCGAACGGCTATCTGGAGAGCATTCAGAAGGGACTCGCCGCAGTAAGATGCTTCAGCAGACATAAGTCGATCGGGACGGGAACAAAGGAAGAAAATATCGCAAGACTGAAACAGGAAATTAAAATGGCGGATGCCATCGTAATCGGCTCCGGCGCGGGGCTTTCCACATCTGCGGGACTTAGCTACAGCGGGGAGCGATTTGAAAGATACTTCTTTGACTTTGCGAGGAACTATGGTATCCGCGACATCTATTCCGGTGGTTTCTATCCCTTCCCCGATGATGAAACACGCTGGGCATGGTGGGCAAGGCACATCTATTTCAATCGTTTCATGGAATCGCCTAAGCCTGTCTATCGGGAGCTTCTTTCGCTTGTGAAAGACAAGGACTGGTTTTCCATCACAACGAATGTGGATCATCAGTTCCAAAGAGCGGGCTTCGATAAAAAGCGCCTCTTCTATACGCAGGGAGACTACGGACTTTTCCAGACCGTGGATGGCAGAAACGGCAAGACCTATGACAATGAGGAATGGGTAATGAAAGCGATGACGGCACAGGGCTTTGTGAAGGATGCGGATGGTGTATTCCAGGTACCGGAGGATGGAAATATAAGCATGCATATCCCGACAGAGCTTATCCCGAAGTGCCCGGATGACGGCTCGGACGTTAGAATGAATCTCCGCGCGGATGATTCCTTTGCAGAGGATGAGGGATGGCACAGAGCGTCTGCGGCATATTCCGACTTCCTGCGAAGACACGAAAATCTCCATCTGCTTTATCTTGAGCTCGGTGTAGGAGCAAATACGCCTGTTATTGTGAAATATCCGTTCTGGCAGATGACGCTCGCAAACAAAAACGCTGTTTATGCCTGTGTGAATTTCGGCGAGGCGTTCTGTCCCGCCGAGATCGCGGACAGGAGCATATGCATTGACGGAGATATCGGGGAAGTGCTGAAGCTTTTATGAGAAGCCATAAGACTCCGAGCGGCTGAATAAACAGTTGCTCGGAAATGACCTCAGCCTTACCGCTTCGGATGATTTGAGCATAGGCGTTCCCCCACAAACATAGATGAGTCATGGGGGGTCTCCCGGAATACGAAGGAACTCATCTCCGGATTTGGCTCGCTATGCAAAAGCAAGCACAGCTAGATGCTTTCAAGTCTGATATTTTATTTTTTAGGTGCTTCCGTTCGAGCACATTTGTATCAATGACTGCGCGGCGGATCATCCCCTATACCTCGGCACGCACACAATCAATTTCCTTGTTGATATCATCAAGACTCATATCAGCAACACCGTTTTCTTTAGCCTGTGCCCGCAAGGCATTGAATGCTTGCATTGCGCCTTCTCTGGTGATATCAGTTTCAGAAGATGAATATAATGATACCTATGGTCGTTCCGGGATGCGTGATGCTCTTCTGCAGAAGAAGCCGAA
>NZ_KI273140.1:0-54321 GCF_000469565.1 Oribacterium sp. oral taxon 078 str. F0263
AAATCCCTCCTGCGTACCATGTTTGATCTGATACCTAATAAAGTTAGTATGCAGTGTCTTTTGATTAACTCAATATCTCCTTGAATTGTTTATTCTATAGCCTATAATGATAAACAAAAATAGACGATTGCCGAATAGCCTTGCACCTTTTCGGAGAAAATACCATGTATAAAGCCCCAAACGGACCATCATCGAATTCAGCTTATGCTCGTCGCCGGAGACGAAGGGGAGCAATTTTTCATTGGAATCGATGATGTCGCATAAAAACTTTATTCGATTATCAAGGCTCTCTGCCTTGTTGGTCCTATGCCGAAGGAAAGTCAGCCGTACCGGAATGCAACCCGGAGCAAGCCGTAACAAAGCACATTGTGGATAAGCTCGGATCCTCATATCTGGGGCAGCAAGATGGCTGTGAGGTCTATCAGCCTGGTGCGCAGCATGCAAAAAACAGCTAAAGCTAAGTCCGGAATGAAGAGGTGAACACAGATGAAGCTATTTGACTACTTGAAGTGGAGAAATGATGTGAGCCTCAAGGCAGCGCCGTTTAATGAAATCGACAATGTAATTTTGTCCTATCTCGCCTACGTGGATTTCGGAGCACTGTTGCGGGGACAGAAGCGGAGCATAAGCATCGAAACTTGCTTCAAACGTTTTTGCGAAAAACATGCCTTGGAGGAAGTGCGGGAGAGTAAGCACTTCATCGAGAGAGCACCGCTTTTACTCGAAGAAATGGTCCTCGGAGCGCGCTTCCGAGGGACGAAGGCCGCGCATTTCAAAGAGGTTTTTGACAAGGAAAAAGTTCAGCAGTTCGCGGCGCTCGTTTTTCTGCTTCCGGACGGAACCAAGTATGTCTCGTTTCGCGGTACGGACCTGAGTATCACTGGCTGGAAAGAGGACTTTTTGATGAGCTTCACCGCAGAGACTGAGGGAGCCAGAGAGGCGGTCTCCTATTTAAATCAAGTGGCTGCCTGCATGGACGGTGCGTTGATTCTGGGCGGGCATTCGAAAGGCGGAAATTTCGCAATGTACGCAGCTGCCTTTTGCGAAAAGGCGATCAAAGAACGCATTGTAAGAATCTATAATAACGACGGGCCGGGGTTTCGAGAGGAAATAATCGGCACCGAGGCATATCAGGAGTTACTGCCCAAAATAATGAGCATCGTTCCGCAGACTTCTATCATAGGTCAGTTGCTTTCCAACAGGGCGGAGCAGATTGTCGTGGAGAGCAGCGCGGTTGGCATTTTTCAACATGACGTGACGACCTGGGAAGTGACAAAGGACAAGTTTGTCAGAGCAAAATTAGATGCTTTCAGTGATTTCGTCAAGGTGTCACTTGGAGCCTGGCTTGAAACGCTGGACGATGAGACGAGGGAATCTCTGGTCTCTACCGTGTTTTCTATGATTGAAGCGACAGAGGCGGAGACCTTCCTGGAATTCGGAGAAAACCTGTTTAAGAACAGCGGGATTATCATCAAGGGACTGGGGGAACTCCCCAAAGAGAAGCGAAACGAATTGCTGACAGCGCTCAGGAGCTTGGCGCACGCCGGTGGGGCAACTGTGCTGAATAAAATTCCGAACATTGTTGATGGGAGGTCAGGGTGAAAAAGAACATCTGGGATATATATGCGCCGTTTTATACCCGCGTGATGCGGGGGGAGCGGAAGATGTATGCGTTTTTATATCGCCGCATTTCACAGTGGGTTCAGGGAAAAGAAGTGTTAGAGCTTGCCACGGGACCGGGACTGATCGCCAAAGAGATTGCACCGTTCGCAAAGAGTGTACTCGCGACAGACTATTCTGCGGGCATGATTGCCGAGGCAAGAAAAGGAGACTGTCCGTCAAACCTCCGCTTTGCGGTAGCGGATGCGCAGTCCCTGCCTTATAGAGACCAATCCTTTGATGTGGTCATCATTGCGAATGCGCTGCACCTGGTTCCTGATCCAAAGAGGGTGCTGCAGGAAATTGCACGAGTCTTGAGACCAGGGGGACTGCTGATCGCACCTAATTTTATGAGGCAGAAGATCAGCCGGCCGAGTAAGTTTTGGGCAAGCATTCTGCGGCTCATTGGCGTACCTTTTGTGCACCAGTGGACTACAGAGACTTATCTCGCGTTTTTGCAGCAAAACGGCTGGGATGTTGTTTTTGCCAAAGAAATCTTGGTGAGGATGCCGCTCCTCTATGCAGAGTGCAGGCGAAGGTAAAGAGGAGAAGGAGGCAGCTGCCCTGGTCTTACACTTATGAATCCTCGTCTACAGGCTGCCCATTATGAAGAATAACGACTCTGTAGGCAGTTTCTCGTGCTTTCTGAAGATGCGCGGCCATAGCCTGAGCCGCGCCTTCTTCATCGTCCTGGATCATACATTCAATAACTTTTAAATGCTCCTTGTTGGAACTTTCAACTCGCGCCGCGTTGTTATGTCCGCTGATATTCGACAGCCGCACAAACTGGTGTCGAAGCATCGAATAATACTCTATCAGAAGAGCGTTGCCGGACAGGGTGACAATTTCCATGTGGAACTGCACATCTTTTTCGAAAATATGGTCAAATTCCCTGGCGTACTGCGCGGAAAAGATACTGTGATAATTAAGTAACTTCTCCTTGCTGAAATTGCCGCCGTATCTGCGGAGCGCATCTAATTCAAAAAGCTCACGGATATTGTAGATATCGCCGATCAACTGTGCCGTTATATCAGTAACCCGAATGCCTTTTTTGGGGCGTATTTCTACAAGATGCTCCTTCTGGAGCAGCAGCATCGCTGCATGTATCGGCGTACGGCTGATATTCAGTTCCTGCTGAAGACCGATTTCATTTAACATGCTGCCTGGCGGATATTTGTTGGTAACAATCCGATCCAAAATAATATCATATGCGCTCTGACTTAGTCCTTTACCTGCCACATCATCGTCCTCATTACCCTAAAAGTCTGGATATAGCTTATTATCAGTCATATCGCACATTGTACTACGTTAAATATTTAATGTCATCAACAATCAGCCAGATAATCTGCAGATCCTTCAAAAGGTTGTCAAAGCACTACGCCGTCTTTAAAAATTGAGATTTCCCTGCACCCATGCTTCTCCGCAAGCGTCTTCTCACCGCCGGCTACCCGGAGTACATACTCAAGAAGACGATCGCCAGCTTCATCCAGCGTCTCTAGTCCTTCTGCAACTGTGCCCGCATTAAAATCGATCCAATCACGTTTACGATTATACAACGCGGTATTGCTTGAAATTTTTACCGTGGGAGCCGGCGCTCCAAAAGGAGTGCCCCGGCCAGTGGTGAACAGGATCAAGTGTGCTCCAGCAGCCGTAAGGTCGGTCGCCGACACCAAGTCATTTCCCGGACCCGACAATAAATTCAGGCCCTTTTTCTTGACTGTCTCCGCGTAGGATAATACATCGACAATCTGTGCGCTCCCGCCCTTCTGGACGCAGCCACAAGACTTATCCTCAAGGGTTGTGATTCCACCCTTCTTATTTCCCGGAGAAGGATTTTCATAGACAACCTGCCCGTGGTTTGTGAAGTAATTTTTGAAATTGTTTACCATCTGAACGGCTTTGTCAAACACATGCTTATTCTCACATCTGGCAAAAAGCATATTTTCCGCGCCAAACATTTCCGGCACTTCCGTCAGTACCGTCGAGCCGCCAAGTGAAATCAGCCTGTCGGAAAAGCGCCCCACTGCCGGATTTGCCGTGATCCCCGAGAGTCCGTCTGAACCGCCGCACTTCATCCCAACGACAAGTTCCGATGCAGGGATCTCTTCCCTTTTGAAAAGTCCGGCATATTCCGCCAAATCCTGCAGCAGCTGCGTTCCGACAGAAAGTTCATCATCAACGTCCTGGCAGAGCAGAAATTTAACCCGGTCCGGATCATATTCTCCGAGTTCTTCCTTGAACATGTCCATCTGCAGGTTTTCACAGCCAAGCCCCAGAACCAGTACGGCACCGGCATTCGGGTGCCGCACCAGGGCCGCCAGGAGCTTTTTTGTCTGTGCCAGATCGTCGCCCAATTGAGAACAGCCAAATGGATGCCCAAAATAGTACAATCCATCAATGGTTCCGTTGACCAGCTCCTGATTCTGTTCAACGAGCTGCCTGGCAATCCCGTTAACGCAGCCAACCGTCGGAATTATCCAGATTTCATTGCGTATGCCTGCACAGCCGCCTTTGCGTCGATAGCCCTGAAAAGTTTTCGCTTCCATCCTGGGCAGATCGTATACCTTGTGCTTGTACGCATACTGCGCATTTTCCGATAATTCCGTGACCGCATTATGTGTATGCACCCAGCTGCCGGCAGGAATGTCCTCTCTGGCCGCCGCTATGGTCGTTCCGTATTTGACAACCGGCTGTCCCTGACAGATTTCCGTAAGGGCAATTTTATGCCCACACGCAATCGGCTCCAAAGCGCTTACCTGATAGCCATCGACAGAGACGGGGGTGCCCTTCGCCAAATCCTCCAAGGCTACCGCCACATTATCAGACGGATTGATATGTATATATTTCACCATTCTCTCCTGAATTATGCGAGCACAGAAGCATATGCAGCTTCCGCACCTTTAGAACGGATCAGTTCAAGATCTTTCGCGACAAGTTCCTCAAGCCCCGGAATCTTTGTCAGATCCTGATCCCACATCTGCGTATTCACTAATACATCATGGACAAGTGTCTTCACATCGGCATCTTTGTGCTCCCAGTAAAAATCAAGTGCCCAGCCGTCATCCTGGATCTTATATTCATTTCCTGCGGGTCTCCTGGCAACCAGGCAGTCAGCTTCCCTTCTCTGAAGATCATTGCTGAAGAAAGCAATGTATGCGGCAAATCCCATGCACAGAGCTTCCGGCAGTTTGCCGAAATTTTCATGATACTCAAGAAGTGACGGGAGATCTCTTGCTTTCCACTTAGATGTGGAGTTCAGCGAGATGCTCATCAGCTGATGATCAACAAACGGGTTATTAAACCGGTCAGTCACCGCCGCCGCAAATTTCTCACAGTCCTCTTTATCCAGCGGAAGGATCGGAATAACCTCATCGAACAGAAGCTTATTCATGAATCCATGGATAATCTCATCCTGCATACATTCGCGAACAATATTCTTTCCCGCGAGATATGCGCCCAGGACAAAGCCCGTGTGCGCACCGTTTAAGATCCTGACTTTTCTCTTTTTGTACGGAGCAACCTCCGGTACAACATGGACATTGAGGCCGGCCTTCTTAAATGGCAGTTTATCCTCCAGCCACTGCGGCCCTTCAATATACCATACGCCAAAGACCTCTCCAACGTCTTTCAGATCGTCTTCATAGCCGTTGGTTCTGTCCATTTCAGCATTTTCATTGACATCCCTGATTCTGCCGGGAACAATCCGGTCAACCAAAGTCGAACAGAACAGACAGTCCTCGTTAATATACTTCTTAAAATCTTCTCCGAGATTCCAGTCATCTGCATGCTTCAGCACACACTTCTTCAACTCTTGGCCATTATTATCAATCAGTTCGCAGGAAAGGAAGACAATACCCCTTTTGCCCGCCTTAAACCGGTCATAGAGAAGAACCGCTGCCTTTGCGGGGAATGATACCGGCGGAAGCTGATCCGGCTTGCAGGACGGATCATAGGTAATGCCCGCCTCTGTCGTATTTGATGCCATATATTCCAGGCCATCAGAGACCGCGATCTCCTGAATCTTCTTCCAGTCTTCCGGATCATACGGGTTATAGCAGGCATAGACGGACGAAATTATTCTCTTGCGGTCTACCTTCTCACCATTCTCTGCACCGCGCAGATACAGGGTATACAATCCTTCCTGCTCATTGATTGCCTTGGTAAGCCCCTGTGCAATCGGCTGCACGAGGGCAACTTTTCCGTTCCAGCCAGCTTTTTCATTCGACATATCAAACCAGTAATCCACGAAAGCGCGCAGGAAATTCCCCTCTCCGAACTGGAGAACCTTCACCGGCGCGGCGCCTTTGCCGAGAACATAGCCATTGTAGCCGCTGTTTTTGAGGACTTCATAATTTAACTTCTTCATTTTCCAGGTCTCCTTAAGATAAAGGGACATACCGCAGTATATCGATAACTACTGAACATCGGCATGCCCCCATTAGCATTAGTAAATCAAATTAACAAGGAAAGTTGTAAAAGGCTCAACCCATGTCAGGAGCAGCAGATTGACCAGCAGAAGGATGTAATAGGGAACCGCCTCCTTAATAAATGCCGCTGTCTTGCACTTGGTTATTGAGCAGGTGACAAACATCAGTGTGCCCATCGGCGGGGAAAGTGCTCCAATCGCGTTATTGAAAATATAAATCATAGCGAACTGGATTTCGTTAATCCCCAATTCCTTGGCAATCGGCGCCAGCAGTGGAACCAGGATGATCATCGAAGCATTTCCCTCGATAAACATTCCGATAATCAGCAGGAAGATGTTGACGACAAGCAGGAAAATATACCTGTTATGCAGGGTCGCAATCATCCACTGCGTAAGCATCTGCGGAATTCTCTCATTAGTGAGCGTCCATGAAAATACCGATGCAGCTGCTACAATCAGCATGATCGCAGCAGTCGTTCCTACCGTATCCTTGAGGCACTTGCCCAGATCTTTAATTCTCAGTTCCCTGAAAATAATGCCCAGCAGGAGAGCATAAATAATCGATACAGCTCCTGCTTCTGTCGCGGTGAAGATGCCGACTCTGATTCCTCCGATGATGATAATCGGGAGCAGCAGCGGCAGGAAAGCCGGTTTAAACGCTTCCCAGAACTTCTTAGCCGTCATCTTCTCCGAGGTCAGCGTGGTATACCCTCTCTTCGCGGAGATATATCCGGTCAGGATCATCATTGTAATGCAGAGAAGGAGACCTACGCCAATACCGGAAACAAACAGCTTTCCGATCGACACATTCGCGATCGACCCATACAGGATCATCGCGATCCCCGGCGGGATAAGGGGAGTGATCATTGACGAAGCGGCTGTGACAACGCTGGAGAATTCCAGGGAAAACCCTTTCTCCACCATCGGCGGAACCATGATCTTGGATTCCATAGCCGCATCGGCAATATTAGACCCGGAAAGTCCGCCCATGATCGTCGACAGCAAGATATTTACCTGCGCGAGTCCGCCCGGAAGACGCCCGGTTATCTTCTCACAGAAATTCATAATTCTCTTCGTGACACCGGTATAATTCATCACGACGCCCGAGCACACAAAGAAAGGAATCGCCATGAGGGAGATACTCTCCGTGCCGCGAATCGCCTGCTGGGCGAAGATAGCCGCATTGATTCCCGGATTGGCGGCAAAATACACCATCGCGCCGCCGAGAACGGCAATGTAAACAGGCACTTTGAGGAACAGGAGGAGGAGCATAATTATTGCCGCAATACCTAATACATTACTCATTTTGCTGAATCGCCTCCTTTGCCTCTGATTTAACTCCCGTGATCACGCTGTAAAAATAGCTGATGATCATATCCACATAGGAAGGAAGTGCAATCCCGTAAATCAGTGAATAAGGTATATGGAGCATACTTGTTGATCTGCCGCTCTTAATCATTAATTGTATAAATGTCAATGTGTTGGCAAAAAGATAGCCGATCACCGCCATGACAACGACAGAAATTAACAGCTGAACCACTTTCTGCGTTGTTTTTGGCATTAAATCGACAACCATCTCAATTGCCGTGTGATTTCCCGTTCTAAAAGCTGCGCCGCCGCCTGCAAAGACGATCCACACCATGCACGCCAGCTGAACCTCTTCCAGCCATGTAAAAGGCTGTCCGAGAATATATCTCCAGATAACGCCCATGAAGGTCAGCACAACCAGAATGACAAGAACGGCAGATGCTATAATGAAATCCAAATTTCCCAGGATTGTAAGTGCTTTATTCTTCTTCATTATCATCACCGCTTGAAATCACAGGAGTAGATTGTCGAAAGGTCATCTACCCCTGTTCCGATTTATAAGAACCTACCGCTTTGTATCCGCCATCAGAGATCAGTTGGCACCCATAGCCTTCTTAACCGTATCATAGAGGCCGTCGCTCCAGCCGAAGTCCGAACCCAGATCGTAGAAGGCCTTCGCCTTATCCTTAAATCTCTGGAGTTCTTCCTCTGTGGGTTCATATACTGTGGTTCCCTCATCCTTCATCTTCTGAAGATAATCCTCCTCAGAACTATCCACATAGTTGTTGTTCTTCTCGCCCGCTTCTTCACAGGTTTCAGTAAGCCATTTCTGCTGGTCTTCCGTAAGACTGTTGTACCAGTCATTAGAGCAAACCCATGTAGTAAAGTTCAGGACATGTCCGTCCAGAATGAGATACGGAGCCACTTCATGAAGTTTTCTGCCATAAAGAGTTGCCACCGGATTTTCTGCGCCGTCAATGGTCTTTGTCTGCAGTGCCTGATATACATCATTCAGGGCCATACCGGTGGAAGTAGCGCCAAGAACGTCAAATCCCTTCGACTGAATCTCATTGGAAGGAACACGGATCTTCATCCCTTTAAGGTCATCTACCGCGTGAACCGGCTTAACTGTCAGGGTATGTCTGGCACCATACTTCCAATTAGAAGCAATGATATGCAGGCCCTTCGCCTCGAGCTTCTTGCACTGATCTTCGTACCAGTCAGACTTAATCAGCGTCCAGCACTGATCCCAGTTGTCAAACAGGAACGGTCCAAACAGGATACCCATATCCTTTACGCCGTAATCTGCGTAAAACGCGCCATCAGCCAGGGTAACCACATTCTCGCCGAGCAGCATCGAGTCAATGATGGACGACTTATCGCCAAGCTGGGAATCCGGATAAGTTTCGATTGCCATTGTGCCGCCGGATTTATCCGTGAGGATCTGCTTGGCGTCATCCCACGCCTTTCCCAGAGGCTCTGACTCCGAATTCTCATAAGCAACTCGTACAGTCACATCCGCGCTTCCGGAACCGGCGCCCTGTGCCTGAGTATCTGCGTTTCCCGCTTCTGTAGCAGCGCTGCCTGCTCCTGCACTCGCGCTGCTGCTTGCCGTACCGGCGCCACAGCCGGCAAATACGCCTGCAACCATTGCCCCTGTCACCAGCAGAGATAACGCCTTCTTCATTTCCATAAAGTTCTCCCTCCTGCCGCATCTGCAGCTTACATAAACAAAGCATTGATAACTGCTTGAATATCATTATGGCAATTGCTTATCTGACCTCGTTATAGTCAAAAGTCGAAAGATCGACCGGATCTCCAATATGAATAGAGACCTTCAGCATGTCTCCTTTATTATTCGCGAAATCAAAGAATGCCTTTGGCGCTTCATCCAGCTCATAGCTGTTGGTAATTACCTTGTCCAGAGGAGCTTTGCCGGCATTTACCAGATCAATCAGCTCAAGGAAATCTTTCCTCAGTGCGTTTCTCGATCCGAAGACGGAAAGCTCCTTCTTCTGAATGATGTTGAATGCAAAGTCAAGCGGCTTGTTTGCAACTCCAATCAGAACCATTCTTCCGCCAAAGCTTGCAGCATCGATACAATTCTGGAATGTTGACGGAAGTCCCACTGCTTCAATGGTTACATCAAATCCATTGCACACATGCTGTTTGTTGCCGCCGCCATCAACAAAATCTTCATACCCGGTGATCTCGCCAACCTGTCTCATGAAGCTGTCCGGATCTTTTAGATCATTGAAAATTACGTCATCGACAATTCCCATATTTTTGGCAATGTCAAGCTTGCCCTGCATCGTATCGGCGATATAAACCTCCGCACCGAGGGCATGTGCAGCCGTAGCCGCGAGGACGCCGATGGTTCCCGCACCGACAATCAGAACCTTTTCTCCCGGCTGAACCTTCGCTCTCTGCACTCCATGATAGGAAATGCAGAAGGGTTCAATCGCCGCAAGGAGTTTCGGATCCATTCCCTTGCCGTCATAGCATCGCTCAATTGGTATTGTGAAATATTCGCGGAAAGCCCCGTCTCTCTGGCAGCCAAGTGTCTGATTATTCATGCAGGCATTGAAATGTCCATGATTATCCGAATAGCAATGTCCGCAGTTCATATAAGGATTGCAGGTGACGATCATGCCCTTTTTAATGCCATAAGCGTTATCCTCATCCACATCAATGACCTGTGCGGAAAACTCGTGGCCCGGGATAAGCGGATAATTCGCATACGCAAAAGTTCCCTTATAAGAACCGTTATCGCTGCCGCAGATGCCGCCGTAAAGAATCTTCAATAATGCCTCGCCGGATTTTCTGACCGGTTTCTCTATTTCATCAATACTGACATACCCCTTGCTGACTTTTCTTGGATCTTGTTCATCAAAATCACAAGGTTTGGAAATCCGAATTGTTTTCATATCCCCTCCATCATCAGACCACATTAAACATTTCAAGGGCAGCAAATCTGTCAGAAGGAATGTTGCATTCATCAAGTCGGTTTCTTTCACATTCCGATCGATTATTATGCGGCCAATCCTCTGCAATTGCCGTATTTATATTATGTTGCATACATCATAAATTATACCATGCCTTGTTGTGTGTCAACAAATAATCCCATATCGTTATTAATTTCTACTTATTGCCCAATATCGTGCGGTCATTTTTGTTCATAAATATCGATTCTTTTTTCCGTTCTGCTCAAATTTTTATCTTCTTTTTCTGTTATTTACATCTTGAGCATTGTTGCATGCATCTTGCGCCCCCCCGATCAACCTCTCGACCTGCATCAGGGATGAGAATTATCCTTTTCGTCAGTTGTCCGGAATGATACAATAGAACGCAGAGTATCGGATCTGAGCAGGATTGTTCTGCTAAGTTTTCAACTCTCTATACTATATTCTTCTTCAATTATTAGAAAGTCGGTACAAGAAATGTTAGATATCCTGAGCAAGAAAGTTGACAAGAATTCGTACTATTACAAATATAAAAGACAGGCTTACCTGTTTGAAACCGCAGGCATTCTAGGAATCGGTATTTCGGTCGTCATCAATGAACTGACCGGCCGGCCAATGAACGCACTCGTTCTGATTATCGGAGGAATCGGAGCACTGCTGCTCATACTGGGAGGCTCAAGTTCTCAGCCTCATGTCCTGGTTAAGTCCTTCGCTGTACTGCTTACTAATGAGCCTACAAAAGAAAATGCCATCGAGTTTATCAAAGCGTTAGAATATTCAGGAACCGTCAGGCTGGTCCGGCATTCGCAGAATCTGGTCAGCATGGCTATCATGAAGTATGAGGGGATGCCCGATTCTGATCCTGAAGTTGTAAAAAAGTTAAAAGACACTGTCCGCGAGCATATAAAAAGCAAACTGATCTGAAGGATTTCCTCTCAAGCACAAATGTCCGGAGAGCGGTTTCCCTCAACAGGAAATCCGTTCTCCGGACATTCAGATATTCATCGGTATATACTTTGCAATAAAAATAATCAGGAATCCTGATCTTAAATCATCCCGGATAATATCCGTCGGCATACTTCTTCAGCGTCTCTCTAACCGCACCAGCCCCGGCGAGCTCTTCGCGGAAGAGCCGGATCACCGTGTCAGCAAGACCAGCCTCCTCCAGGTCTACGCCGAAGATCTGCGCATTGGTCAGCAGCGGAAGCACCGTGCGCTTTAACCTCCTCCGCGGAAGAAACAGTGCCCAGTGTGATTTTCTGTTGCCAAAGTGTTGCCACTCTCATAGAATACTCGCAAATGACCGCCTTGATTGATCACTCTATCGGTGGCAACTGCGACAAAGCAATTCTATTGTAAGCACTATTCTTTTTATCTTCCGGATGAGGCTCCAGACCAATGATGGTTATGGACTGCTGATCCGGTCCATACACCCAATACATTCGCATGGCACCGCTCGTCTTATTCTCCAGATAAGACTGCCAGACCCGTTCCCCATAGCGCTCCGTCAACTCTTCGATATCATGTGTCCGCAAGCCCGGATGCCTCGGATTGTCTGATAAGAGTTTTAATGCCTTGCCCCATTTTTTATAGAGGGATGTATCCTTCTTGCTGATGGCACCGGAGCGATATTAGCTTTGCAGTCTCGACCACAGGTCTTCCATTTCCGGTATGCCCATTCTTATAAGAAACTGCATTTCTCTATACCTCAGAAGTCGGAAATGTCGATCGGCGCCGATACTTTCCCCATCTTAAAGTTACGGATGGCCTGATCCATCTCCTCAAGCGTTCTTTCCGAAATCGTCTCCGGTGTGGTCAATTCCCGAGGTTCCAACATAATACAACCATTCTCATATTCACGAACATTGTAATATTGATATTTCGCTCCGCGAAGAGTTATACGCTTCTTGCTATCAATGTGTACATTATAATCCTTAATGGCTCCCATAAAAATTGCCTCCTTTAATTTGTGGGAAATCCCACAGCTAAAGTATATAGGCCGTTACCCTATTTGTCAATCCGATAGATGATGCTGTATAAATAAAGTTGACATCTTTGTTAATTGCTTTTCGAAGTTCCACCTGGAAATCTGAAAGATGGAACTTCGAATAGCAATTAACAAATGTTCTTATAAGTCTTATACAGAACACTTTTGTTGCGTTTTGTGTGCTTTTTGTGATAAAATATATAAAATGAAATCTACTTATTTTCAGAAAGGAGCTTTCCTATGATATCCGGACAAAAATTAAAAAAGCTTCGATTACTAAGAGACCTTACCCAGAAGGAACTCGCAATCAAAGCCGGATTAACCGATGCTGCCATACGAAATTATGAACTTGGAAATAGATCTCCAGCGAAAGAACAAATGCAAAAAATAGCACAGGCATTAGACTGTGATATTTCTGCCCTCACAGACCATGAACCGAACTCCATCCACGAGTTTATCCATATTATTTTTGACTACGAAAAAGAAATGAAGCTCAAACCGCTGATAGACGGAACCACCAGTGCTTTACTCTCACACGATATGAACTTCAACGATTTTCTTGTAGAATGGGATGAGATGAGAAAGAAACACTATAACGGCGAAATCACAGATGAAGAGTTTGAGGATTGGAAGCTGTCATTCCCTAAGAAATCAAGATTCTTGAGGAAAGACAGATAAGGACAGAGTTATGTGGCGAAATATTTTTATATAATAATGAAATAGTCAAATTAGTATTTGTAGAGTTAAGCAAAGTAACCTACGAGCAGTGCTACTTAGAAGAAAGGTGGTTATATACTGATGAATAAAATAGAAAAGAATAAACTTACGATACCAATATATCTTAATACAAAAATTGTATTTGATATGTTGGCGACAATTGAAGATGGTTTTGCAAAGGTTAAAAATGTTCAAACTTCAAAAAACAAAAATAGAGAAGATGATATAGGGGCAAACATTGGCACTAATAATCTGTTTGCATTTTTAAATGTAGGAATTCGCGGAAATCATAAAGGTAATTCAAGTAGTGGAGAAACTGTCGTTGAGGAAAGAACGCATACTCCTGTTTCTTTGTTCCAGCAGCTAAAGGAGCAATTAGACGATGCGAAGTTAATTAATCGAGATATTAAAAATTTAAACATTGGTGATTTTGTAGAAGTTCAAGGAACTCTAAAAAATAATCCCGTTATTGATATGCTGTCTGCTTTGAAAGAACTTATGGCATTGGCAAATTTATTTACGGACAACAAGTCTAAGAAGCCTCAAAGCAAAAAAGACAAGTTTATGGCAGATAATAGGTTCAATTCCCAAATAGATGCTTTGATTAAAGGTCTACAAGCAGATGGGAAAAAAGATATAATTTGTGAAGCAGATGGTACAAACATCGTTCTTCCAACAGATGAAAATTATTTTCTAAATAATAATATGAGCGAAGTTACTGATGGGAACTACAAAATATTAGGTAAGGTTATTCAAATTTGTATGGACGATGGTGAGATAAGCCTGCTTAGGAATACTGTTTTCTCTAAACTTCAATTAGATAAAATGAAGGAATTTCAAGATGTATTTTCTGATCCATCATTAATTCAGTTTGTTGGTGACGGTGGTATTAAGACTGTCATAAATGCACCGGTTATTATGATTATCCCAATTGCTATCTATATTTAAATGAATATATCCATAAGGTCTAAGCAGTTGATATACTGCTTAACAGGATCATATTTTCCTATAAAATTCGCACGGAATATCCACTCTGAAAGAGACACACAAAAAACCGCAGCACTCACGCTACGGTCTCATTTTATATCCAAATGCAAGCCACTGGGGGCTATCATTTCAATTATTCTTTTTGATGGTTTGTACCATTTGCGTACCGGGCAGAACAATTTCATTGCTCGTAAGCATTGATTTTGCTTACCACAGGAAATTCTGCCTCCTACTCCAACTCAATCGTCCCCGGCGGCTTGCTGCTGAGGTCATAGAGCACGCGGTTCACTCCTTTGACCTCGTTTACAATGCGGTTCATGATTCTCTGTAAAATCTCGAAGGGAATATTGGAACACTCCGCACTCATAAAATCATCCGTTTCGACGGCGCGAAGCACAACGGCATAATCGTAGGTCCGGAAGTCCCCCATAACGCCGACTGAGCGCATATTGCTTAAAGCTGCAAAATACTGGCTGATCTTTCTTTCAAGCCCCGCCCTCTTAATCTCCTCCCGGTAGATAAAATCGGCATCTCGGACGATGCGGAGCTTTTCCTCCGTGACCTCTCCGATGATGCGGACGCCGAGTCCCGGACCCGGAAAGGGCTGGCGATAGACGAGGGACTCCGGGAGCCCGAGCTCCAGGCCGACGCGGCGCACCTCGTCCTTAAAGAGATCCCGGAGGGGCTCAATGATGCCGCGAAATTCGATATTCTTCGGAAGCCCTCCCACATTATGGTGGGACTTGATGACGGCGCCGTTCCCGAGCCCGGACTCTACGACATCCGCGTAGATCGTCCCCTGGGCGAGAAAGTCCACTGCCCCGATCTTCTTCGCCTCCTGCTCGAAAATGCGGATAAACTGCTCTCCGATGATCCTCCTCTTCTGCTCCGGCTCCTCCACTCCCCGTAGCTTCTCCAGATACAGGGGCCCGGCATTGACACGGATAAAGTTCAGATCGTACTTTCCCGTCGGCCCGAAGACGGCCTCCACCTCGTCCCCCTCGTACTTTCGAAGCAGGCCATGGTCCACAAAAACGCAGCTGAGCTGTCTCCCGATCGCCTTGGACAAAAGCGTCGCCGCGACGGAGCTGTCCACGCCGCCGGAGAGGGCGAGCAGGACCTTCCCTCCGCCGACCTTCTCCCGGATCGCCTCGATCTGGTCCGAGACAAAGCTGTCCATCCTCCAGTCCCCGCGGAAATGGCAGATATCATAGAGGAAGGCGTGGATCATCTTCCTCCCCTCCACGCTGTGCTGCACCTCCGGATGGAACTGAAGGGCATAGATGCCCCGCTTCTTATCCTCCATCGCGGCAATCGGGCAGTTTTCCGTGCTCCCGGTGATGGAAAATCCCTCCGGCGCCCTCGCAATATAATCGGTATGAGACATCCATACGCTCGTTCGCTCCGATACCTCCCGGAAAAGTCCCGCGCTTCGGTCTACCGAGAGCTCCGTCCTCCCGTATTCACTGATCGGCGCCTTTTTCACCTCTCCGCCAAGCTCGTAGGCGATGAGCTGCGCCCCGTAGCAAAAGCCCAGGATGGGGATCCCCATATCGAAGATCCGGGGGTCTATGTGCTGACTCTCCTCCCGGTAGACGGACTGCGGCCCCCCGGTAAAGATGATGCCCTTCGGCCTGCGCTCACGGAGCTTTTCGAGGTCGATGTCCGAGCGGTAGATCTCCGCATAGACGCCCTCATCCCGCACCCTTCTCGCGATCAGCTGATTGTACTGTCCGCCGAAATCCAAAACGGCAAGCAGTTCTTTCTCCATCCTTCTCCCCCTCTTTATAAGCCTCTGCAAATCTTTGTAATATATGCTGTTCTCCGCTACGGAAATACCGCGCCGGGAGCGGACGCCCGGCTGAGTCACTGCAATCGGGACGGCAGAGCCAGACCTAAAAGCGCTCCCGCTCACTCTCTATGCCATTGTACCTTGTAATATGATTTCTATCCAGAGTGCGGAAAAAGATTTTTGCGTTTTTTCGGGAGATTCCCGTCTCATCCCTCAGCCGGTCGATCGTGAGCTTCCCGCTCTCTGAAAGCTCCTGCTCGGAGAGAAGAAGGAGCTTCTTATAGATGCTGTTCAGCGTGCAGTATTCCTCGTCCAGCTTCACGATGGTCTTCTTATCGAAGAGGCAGTCTGAAACATCATTGACCCAGGGCTCCAGCTCCTTTGGGAAGGAAATATCCCGGATCCTCAGAAAGGAAAGTCCGGTCTTTTGCAGGGAATTTACGATCCGGTTTGAGATCTCCGTATAGCGCGCGTCCTTTTTCACCCGATATCCCGCGGCGGATACTCTGTCCTTATTCTTCCAGATCCTCTTTTCCTCATTCCATGCATCGAGAAGCAAAAGATAAAGCTTCGTATCGAGCTCCGGAAAGATTCGGCTTCGAAGCACCATCTGCTTTTCTCCCGCCCGATAGGGATAGGCTTTGTGGAAGTCCGAAAGATACTTCTCCAGCTCTTCGAGCTTTTTTTCCAGAAGCTCCTCGCTGAACACATAGCGCTCCGGGCCGGAGGAAAGGATCCGAAGCTCTCCCTTTTGTCTCAGCGCCTCTGCCATTTCAGAGAGCTCTGAATCCCGGAGCTGCATCTCCCTTTTTAAGGCGGAGAAGGAAGCAAAGCCTCCCCTGCTCCTCCTGAGCTTCTCCCGAAGGACCGCGTCCTGACTCCCCCTCTCGAGCTCCAGGAGCTCAAGATACGCGGCTCTCCCTCTCCGGTGCTTTCCCCTTGGCACGGGGTCGATGATGCATCCTCCGCCGAGAGTCTCCCGGATGGACTCATCCCGGAGGATGAAGCGATCCCCCCGGCTCGCCGCGGCCGGCTCCTCCAGCTGAAGCTGCGCGAGTGCACTTTCTCCATTTCGGACCTCTTCCAGGGATGCCTTGAGAAGGACGAGCTTCGCGCGGATATGCGCCGTGCCGAGGAGGAGCTCCAGGTGCGCGTTGTGGCGAATGCTTCTCCCCGCATCATTCAGACTGCGGATCCTCACATCGAGGAGGAGGGAAGGGCACATGGAGTGCGGCTCTGCGAGGACCGCGCCCCGTCTCAGCTCCTGCTTTTCAATCCCCGAAAGATTCAGAGCAGTGCGTTCCCCTGCGAGCGCTCTCTCCGCGTCCGTGCCGTAGACCTGGACATTCCGGATCCTGACGAGCCGCTCTTCGGGATAGATCATGGCGCTGTCCTGGCTGTGGATCCTTCCGGATAGGAGAGTCCCCGTGACGATCGTGCCCTGGCCCGGGATCGAGAAAACGCGGTCGATCGGAAGGCGGAAGACTCCCTCCGGGGATTTCCCCCTAAGCTCTCTCCCGCCCTCGCTGATCGCCCGCGAAAGCTCCGCGATTCCCTCCCCGCTCTTTGCGGAGACCGGATAGATCCCGGCCCCCGCGTAGGCCGTTTCGGAGAGATAGCTCCGAATCTCCTCCTCCCGGAGAGAGACCTGCTCCGGCCCTGCGAGATCCGTCTTTGTGAGCGCGACGATGAGCTTCGGAATCTGCAGAAGCTCCAGGATCGAGAGATGCTCCCGGGTCTGCGGCATGATCCCCTCTGCCGCGGAGATCACAAGCAGAGCGAGATCCATGCCCACCGCGCCGGCGGCCATGGTCTTTACGAATTTTTCATGCCCCGGCGTGTCGACGATACCGATGATATGTCCGTCTTCTCCCGTAAAGGAGGTGAAGCCGAGCTCGATCGTGATGCCCCGCCGCTTCTCCTCCTCCAGCCGGTCCGTGTCACAGCCGGTCAGCGCCTTGATGAGCGCTGTCTTTCCATGATCGATATGTCCCGCTGTTCCGACGATGATGGGGTGCTCCTCCGGCCCCGCCGGAGCGCTATTTTCCATTTTCTCTCTTCCTCATCTTGAGCTTGAGAAGTGCGGCGGCCTTCCTCGCATCCCGCTCGTCCAGGTTGTTCTCTCCGACCACATTGGTCTCGATCCCTTCCGCGCTCTTATTGATGTCCACGATCGTATCCATGTACTCATTGCTCACGACAAACTGGGCCTGCGTCCCGACGAAGCTGACGCCGACGACGGAGATGCCCCGCTTCCCGATCTCCTCAATCGCGTGGGCGAAGTCCACATTGCTGTTCCCCCAGCTGTCCTCACTCACGACGGCGCCGTCTGCCCTCATCGCCTCCAGCCAGGCGGCGACGCGCTCTCCGGTGAAATATTTATTCTCATTGTCCTGCGGGATACCGGCGATGACGATCCCCAGAAGATCCAGGTCCTGGTCCTCAGAGAGAACCGAAAGCAGCGGATCTCTGAAATGATGAAGTGTGGTTTCCTTTGTAGAGGGTCCGATCCCCATAATTCCTCCCTTCTTCCCCCGGGGAAGCTCTGAATCTCCCCTAGTAGAGCGCGCGGATCGCTCCGTCCCGGTACTCATTGGGAGACAGTATCATCGGAGCGCCTGTGATATCAATGATGGATCTCCCGCCCAGAAAGGCCGAGGGCTCCTTCGCGAGAAAGTGCGTATCATACATCGCCCCCTGGCCGGACACGAGCTTCACGAGTGCGACCTTCTTCTTTCCCGGGCGGGCGATGTCCTGGTAGCTGTGCTTCTCGGTGAATTTCCCGGGGTTCAGCTTCTTCAGCTTCTCCCGGATCTCCTGGCAGAAGCGGTCGCAGAGACGGTGGACCGCATCCGGTCCTGTCCTGTGATAGCCCTCCATCGCCTTCAGCGTCACATCCAAAAGGAGAATGATGTCGTCCTCTCCCGGTGTGCCCGCCCGTCCGAAGATCATATGCTCATCCAGCATCCCGTCCGAGTTTCCGAAGGCGCTGATGGGATTTCCCTCCGTATCCGCCCCTGTCAGCACCACATAGACGCCGGTCAATGTATGCGTGATGCCCTCTCCGAGTCTCCCGAGCACCTTCGCGGAGATCGGGATGACATCCATGATGGAATTCACCGGGATGTGCCTCTTTCCGGGAGGAAGGATGCTGAGCCTCGCATCCGTGATCAGCGGCTCCTCCTTCCTAAACTCCGAGAGCGCGGCGGGGTTCAGCGAGAGCAGATAGCTCCCATCCTCTCTCTGTTTCAGAGAAAAGCGCTCGGACTCCTCCACCTCCGATACATGATAGGCCTTGATGCAAAGCTGGCGGAATACGATTTCTCCGTCCATGCTGTCTCTCCTCTCTTCTTCGCTCTCCCGCGGCATCCTCCGAAAAATGCCCCGATGCCTCTCCTTTCGGAAAATCCGGCAAAGAAAGCGCTGTCACAGGCGAAGCCGGATACATGGATGGATCCCATGCATCCGGCCTCGCGGATCACTTATACTTTTGCTGCGTATTCATACGGTAATGGAACTACCTTTCCTGCTGACTCGATCTTCTCGAGCTGCTCTAAAGTATCCTTTACAATATTATACTGCATTTCCCTGTTATTTGGCTCACCGGCATTTGCACCCATCGGAACGAGAGGAGCAACTGCTCTCGGAGAACCGGTCTGTCTTACGACAGGAGGAAGCGCGGCAATGATGATTGTCGGAATGCCCGCTGCCTCGATCGCTCTCTGCACAAGCACGGCAGAACGATGACAGGTTCCTCAGCCAGCGGTGAGGATTACAGCGTCAACGCCTTCATCCTTTAAGATCTTCGCGATCGCAGGTCCTGTTTCGTTTTTGAACTTTTCCTGATTTCCGCCGCCGCCCATGAAGCCGACGTGTACCGGCGCCACACTGCCGATGACGCCGTCACGCGCGAGCTCATGCAGACGGTCAATCGGGAACATACAGTTGATATCCTTATTGACATCACTGTTATCATATCCGCCGTGAGACACCATCAGATCGCTGGAGGGCATCGTATCCTTGATGATCCTGTAGCTGAAGTCGCCGGCCAGGTTAAAGCGCTTGTCCTCTTTCCAGTGGACACCGGCCGCCGTGGCAATCGCGATCTTCATCTGATTCAGCGGCTTTGTGACCGGAGCCCATACAGGAGGAGGCGTGACCGGTACGAAGATCTCGGACTGGAGCCCCTTTACTACTGTAAAGCCCATGTCTTTTCTCCTTTCATAGATTTTTATGTAATCCTCCGCTCCTTCGGTCAATGACCTCTATGGCGGAGATTACAGACGTACTTTTCATTGACCTCCGGGCCGAGCTGTTCGATGAAGCTCATGCGAAAGCCGACCTCCTGCCCGACCTTTGGTTCATAATCCGTGATGAGCATCCTCATCGGGATCTCCAGATAGCCGAGCCTTCCTTTCAGGTCAATGCCCACGGAACCATCATGCACCTCCACGATGATCCCCTCCATGTCTATGATTTTGTCCATGTATTTCGGCATATCTTTCCAGCCTTCCCGCCGAATTACATGTACTTTTCCTTGAACTTCTCGCTCATGGGGAGAGAGGTCTCATTCTCCACAAGCTCGACAGGCTTTCCTGTGACATTGGAGATCAGCTCCTCATTCTGCGACTTGACGCTCGGATTCCACTTCTTCTCCGCCTTCTTGATCTCCTCACCGGACATCTCAGCCTTCAGCATATACATCGCGCGGACCGCATCCTCCGGGCAGAGAGTATTGTTCGCGAGAATCTCGTTCTCGATGCCTCCCTCGGACTTGTTGTTGTCCACCATCGCGGTCATGTACTTGTTTCCGACGACGAGTGCGCCCTGGTTCGCGCAGAAGGACATTCCGACGACGTGGATGCCGCGCTTTCCGATCTGCTCGATGTGGCTTGCGAAGTCGATATGGTTATTTCCGAAGCCCTCGGTGGTGACGAACGCGCCGTCCGCTCCGATGACCTCCAGTGTCATGCCGACTCTGCGGGAGACATAGAACTTCTCCGCATTGATCTGCGGGGATCCGACGAGCACCACGCCCGCGAAGTCGATCTCCTTGTCATAGAGCGCCTCCAGGACAAGCGGCTCCCTCCAGTAATGGCGGGACATCTCCTTCGACGCCGGCCCGATACAGGTCAGTGCGTGAATGCAGCCGTCCAGAAGCTCGAGCGGAGATACGACGACCGGGACATTTCCGAGGTCTACGTTCGGGCGCGCCCCCAGGACGCCGACCGGCTCGACCGGGAGGAGGAGGTTGTCATGCATCGCTCCCTGTCCCATGATCTCCTTTACGACGACGACCTTCTTCTTTCCGGGGTGCCTGTGCTGCTCAAAGGTCTCCGTCCCGACGACGAGACTCTCATCTGCCTTCTTCAGGGCCTCGCGGATCTCCTGGGTGATGACATCCGTCGCGCTGTGCGCTGCCAGGGGGCCCGGGCGCTCCATGTTCATCTTCGCCTTGATCGTGACATTGGTCTTGATGAAGATGTCTCCCTTGTCCGGCGCACCGGGGCGGCCCCACATGATATTCTCATCGAGGAAGCCCTCGGAGGAACCGAACTCACCGATCTGAACGCCGTTCTCATCCGTCCCGGATACGACCATGACGACATCGTCGAAGACTCTGGTCACGCCGCTTCCGAGCTCATCCTCTCCCTCCTTCACCGCGATCGGCTGCACATCCATGATCGTATTGGAGAAGGTATGGTACTGATCGGGGGTGATGATGTCGATCTTCAGATCCAGCACGATATCCTGGGAGTCGACCGCTTCCTTCTCAATTCCCTCGCGGATCGTGAGGACCGTGCCCTCCAGCTTCGTCTCCGGGCCTCTCCGGACCTCTGTGATCTTAAAATGCTTTCTCGTGAGGCTTCGGACGAGGATATCCTCCTCCTTCTCAGACGCCTCGGCCTGGGGCAGCGCGGGAAGAGCCTGTCCGGCAGCCGCCGCACTCCGTCCTGCGGCGGGAGCCGCTGCCGCAGCGATCCCCATCGGGATCTGAATGTCGATCCCCTTCCCCTCTCCGATATGAATCTTCAGTGTGCCGCCTGCTGCCAGGGGAGCGCTCCCCTGTACCGGCGCGGGCGCTGCTGCAGGCTCTGCCGCAACGGGGGCCTCCGCCTCCTTCTTCTCCTCTGCAAAGCTCTCCGCCGATCTCTCCACGAGATCCGCGGTGAGCGGCGTCAGGGAATCACAGGTCTTTAAGAGCTTTCCTCCCAGAACCTCGCCGATCTTCAGCGCTCCCTTCAGATTGAGAAGTCCGGAATCCACGAGCTCATCAAAGATCTCCGGATCCTCCAGATTGTGACTGGAGAGAATCACACCTTCCTCTGCACGGCAGCAAAGCACTGCCGGGCTGTCCTTGTGACTCTCCGCATATTCTGCCGAAATAGACATAAAACCTTTCCTTCCTTTCCCGCTGCTCTGATTCCCTGTGACTCTATCCCTCGCCGTCCGGCGCGGCAAAGCGCTGTCCGCCGCCCCGGATTCTGCCGTCCATCAGACGACTTCGATGTGGATATCTCTTCCGGAACCTATATGGATACTGAAGCAGCCATCCTCCGTCCGGAAGACGTAGTCCTGCTCCTGGCTCTCTTCTCCGCCCTGAGGCTCCGAGGGCGCGGCTTCCTTCACCGCCTCCTCCGCTTCCTCTTCGACCTTCTTCGACTTTGTGAGATAGCGCATCGGCTCCATCCCCACTGTCTCGAAGACATGATCCGTCTGATGGTGTACAACGAGGCCCAGCTTCGGGGCAGATCCCATGACGGTATTGGTGCAGTCGCTGCAGTTCCCGATCAGGATGTCGGTGCAGCCGGCCTTCTTGAAATTCAGGCACTTCTGCGCCTGGCCGGGGCAGTTTCCGGGATTCTCA
Organism: Oribacterium sp. oral taxon 078 str. F0263; assembly: GCF_000469565.1. NCBI lineage: Bacteria > Bacillati > Bacillota > Clostridia > Lachnospirales > Lachnospiraceae > Oribacterium > Oribacterium sp. oral taxon 078. The sequence goes on from NZ_KI273140.1 coordinate 22,708, forward strand.
CACTTTAATGTGCCCTTCACATCTACCGCCTGCTTGCAGGCCTGGACCTCCGTGACCACCGCGTTGTACTTTTTCGCGAGGTCCTCCATCCTCTCCCGGTTCCCGCCGCAGGCGCAGAGGAGAAGCCCGAGCTTTGCCTTTTTCAGATCCGGGAAGGGCTCCGTCACGATGATCCCGCCCGTCGTCTTTGTGATCGGCTCATCCATCCCCACCGCATGCCCGGTAAACGGTCCGCCGAGGATGATCTCCCCGTACTCTCCGTCGATGCCCCCGGCTCTCTCGATCAGCTCTCCGACGGTCGTTCCGATCGGAACATCCTGGAAGACCTGGGACTCCGTGCCCTTCTTCAGCTTTCCCGCGACCGTCAGGTTCTTCGTGAAAACCGGCCGTCTGTCCTCGATTGCCTCCGCCACTCTCAGCACGGTCTCCACATTGATGACCACGGCATCCGCCGCGGAGGGAAGAGCCGTCGGAGGCAGCAACTTTCCGAGGACCTCGCGGACCACGGCGCGCTCCTCTCCCATCGGATAGAGATCCGGGAGGAGGTGGATTCCGATGCCCGGGTGCTCCGGGAGGTATTTCTTCAGCTCCTCGATCTCTCTCTTATGCTTCGCCTTAATCGCGATCACCGCCTGCGGAGCATGCGTTATCTTCATGCAGTACTCGACGCCGCGGAGCGTCTTCTCGCACTGCTCCATGATCTGCTTCATGTTGTGGGCGAGCAGCGGCTCACACTCCGCCGCATTGACAAGGACATAGCCATTCTTCAAGTCGAGCTTCAGCTTGACATCCGTCGGGAAACCCGCGCCGCCCATGCCGACGACGCCGGCCGCTCTCACAAAGGAGAGAAGCTCCTCGTCCTCCGGCTCGATCTTCACAAAATCCTCCGGCTGCTCCCCGCTCTCTTCGATCACGACTGCGGAATCCGTCAGCTCCTTCACCCTGCCCGCCGTGCTGGAAAAGATGCGGGCTCCGAGCTTCTCCGGCTTTGCGAGAAGGCTGCCGGGCCGAACCTCATCTCCCACTGATACAAGCGCTGTGGCAGGCGCGCCGATATGCTGCTTCAGAAGTATTGTTTTGTACCCCTTCCCCATCCGGGCTCTCCTCCATTCTCCTTTATCTCCATCCCGCCCGAAAAGGGTTTCCCGAGAAGCCCTCTCCCCGCGGGGAGCTGCATCCCCATTGACTCAACCTGACTGCGGCTCTCTGAAAAAGCAAAAGCAGCTGACGAAATAATCAGAATTTTCTATCAATGATCTTTCGTTCCATCAAGATTCCTTGTTGATTCGTGCTAAATATATCGCGAATCTCCTGTTTTATCAAGCCCCTCCGGCCTTTATAGAAAATTCCCATAAATCCCATTGAGTATCCCTGTCTTTTCGTCAAAATATCTTGAACTGCGGGAATACCTCTGCTCTTCCGCCCGGCTGTTCCAACACAGGAAACTCTCGTTCATTCCGGCTGATGCCTCCCGGGAGAAGCCGCGTAGTCCCTAAGCTATGGATGCAGCCTCTTCTCCGCGAGGATGAGCTCCTCCGCGTAGGGGAGCGTCTCGATCCACTCACAGAAGCGGTGCCACTCGAAAAGCTTGTGCGACCTCCTCGCAAAATAGATATTGACCAAGGTCTCATAGTCCATGCTCAGGGTGCGAAGCTGATGATAGGAGCTCGGGAGGAGCTGGATGAGATCATACCAGTCCTCCTTTTTCTTTCCCCCCTCCAGATAGCGGAGGCGGATTTTCTCAAGCTTCGAAATATAGTCCCGGAAGAGGGAGAGCGCCTCCCCGCTCATCTTATCATGGGAGAAATCCTCGAGCGAAAAGGGCTTCGCGTGAATCCTGTGCATGGTGGATGTGGAGTTTGCGACGGTCGCGACCTTATAGGTGTCATATTCCTTCCACCAGTAGAGCGGCGCGGTGACATCCACAGAGACGAAGATCTGCCTTATGAACTTCCGGTGATCCGAACCCGCGAGCCTGAGCCGCCTTGCAAGGGAGAGGTCATTTTCTCCCAGAATATAATTCCCCTCTTCGTCATAAAAGGAATCCGAGTTCTTCCAGGAGTTCATCGGATTTCTCGCCCCCCTCATCGCATTCTCGAGATTCATGACAGCGGTCCGCTCCAGTATAATCATGGACTTCTCCTCTCCCTATCCACTATGCTCCCCCGTCCCGTTCCCCCCTCTTCTCCGAGAATCCGAGCCTTTTAAGGGCAGGAAGCGCAGCGCGAATTCCGCTTGAATCCGCGGGGAAAGCATGCTATCCTCTTTTAGAACAAATGTTTTGAACTGCAGTGCGGCAGACTTTCGAAATCAAAATCCTATTATAAGGTAAAGGCCTGAGAATGGAAAGAAAATACATCAAGATCCGCGGCGCGAACGAGCACAACCTAAAGCATATCGATCTGGATATCCCGCGGGATGAGCTTGTGGTTCTGACCGGTCTGTCCGGCTCCGGAAAGTCCTCTCTCGCCTTCGACACGATCTATGCGGAGGGACAGCGCCGCTATATGGAATCCCTCTCCTCCTATGCGAGGCAGTTCCTGGGACAGATGGAAAAGCCCGATGTAGAGCTCATCGAGGGGCTCTCTCCCGCGATCTCCATCGATCAGAAATCCACGAACCGGAACCCCCGCTCCACGGTGGGGACCGTGACGGAAATCTATGATTATATGCGGCTCCTCTACGCGCGGATCGGCATCCCCCACTGCCCGGTCTGCGGGAGAGAGATAAGAAGGCAGACGGTGGATGAGATGACAGACCAGATTCTGAAGCTCCCGGAGGGGACCCGGCTTCAGCTTCTGGCGCCCATCGTGCGCGGGAAAAAGGGCATGCACGAAAAGGTGCTGCAAAGCGCCAGGAAATCCGGTTACGTCAGAGTCCGCATCGACGGGAATCTCTACGAGCTCTCCGAGGAGATCCGACTGGAGAAGAATCTCCGCCACACGATAGAGATCGTCGTGGATCGTCTGGTCCTCCGAAAGGGGATCGAGAAAAGGATCACGGAATCCATCGAGCAGACGCTGGGACTCTCCGGAGGACTTCTCACACTGGATGTGATCGGCGGGGAGAGCCTGAACCTCTCCTCCAGCTTCTCCTGCCCGGACTGCGGGATCAGCATCGAGGAGATCGAGCCCCGGAGCTTCTCCTTCAACAACCCCTTCGGGGCCTGTCCGGACTGCTTCGGCATCGGCTATAAGATGGAGTTCGACCAGGGTCTCATGATTCCGGATGAATCTCTCTCCCTGAATCAGGGGGCTATCTCCGTGCTCGGCTGGATGAATTCAAAGGACAGCGGGAGCTTCGGCCACGCCATGCTCCTTGCGCTCGCGGAGCGCTATCATTTCAGTCTGGACACCGCCTTCCGGGATCTCCCGGAGGAAGCGCGCAGCGTCATTCTCTACGGCACAAAGGGCGAAAAGGTCACGGTCCACTATGAGTCTCAGTTCGGAAAGGGCAATGTCCATCACGTGGCCTTCGAGGGCCTCCTCGCCAATGTGAACCGCCGCTACCGGGAGTGCTTCTCCGAAAAGATGAAGGCGGAATACGAGCAATATATGCGGATCACGCCCTGCCCGCTCTGTAAGGGGGCGAGGCTGAAGAAGAGCTCCCTCGCAGTGACGCTCGGGGAGCGGAACATCTACCAGGCGTCTGAGCTCTCCATCGAGAACTTCCACCGCTGGATCTCGGAGCTTGAACTCTCGGAGAGGCAGCTTGCGATCGGGGAGCAGGTCATCCGGGAAATCAAGGCGAGAACCCGTTTCATGCTGGATGTGGGCCTGGACTACCTGACCCTCTCCCGGGCCGCCGGCACACTCTCCGGCGGAGAATCCCAGAGGATCCGCCTCGCGACGCAGATCGGATCGGGTCTCGTCGGGGTCGCCTATATCCTGGACGAGCCCAGCATCGGACTTCACCAGAGGGACAATGACCGCCTGATCGCGACGCTGAAGCGGCTCCGCGATATGGGAAATTCCGTGCTGGTCGTGGAGCATGACGAGGATACGATGCGGGCCGCGGACTGCATCGTGGATATCGGCCCCGGGGCGGGAGAACACGGGGGAGAGGTGATCGCGGTCGGAACGGCAGAGGAGATCATGAAAAATCCCCGGAGCATCACCGGGCAGTACCTCAGCGGAAAGCGAAGGATCGAGATCCCAAAAAGGAGGAGAGAGCCTGCCGGCTGGCTCCGGGTCCTCGGGGCATCCGAAAACAATCTGAAAGGGATCGATCTCTCGATCCCGCTCGGCGTCTTTACCTGTGTGACCGGCGTCTCCGGCTCCGGAAAGTCTTCTCTCGTAAACGAGATCCTCTACAAGACACTCGCAAAGAAGCTGAACCGGGCGAGAACGATCCCCGGGCGCTGCAGAGCGATCGAGGGAGCGGAGCAGCTGGACAAGGTCATCGACATCGATCAAAGCCCGATCGGGAGGACGCCCCGCTCAAACCCGGCGACCTATACGGGCGTCTTCGATCTGATCCGGGATCTCTTCGCCTCCACCCAGGACGCAAAGGCGAGGGGCTACAGCAAGGGACGCTTTTCCTTTAATGTGAAGGGGGGCCGCTGCGAGGCCTGCTCCGGAGACGGAATCGTAAAGATCGAGATGCACTTCCTCCCGGATGTCTATGTCCCCTGCGAGGTCTGCGGCGGAAAGCGCTACAACCGGGAGACCCTGGATGTAAAATACAAGGGAAAGAGCATCTATGACGTCCTCAGCATGACCGTCGAGGAGGCTCTCTCCTTCTTCCAGAATGTGCCGTCCATCACGAGAAAGATTCAGACCTTAAATGACGTGGGCCTCGGCTACCTCCGCCTCGGCCAGCCAAGCACAGAGCTCTCCGGAGGTGAAGCACAGAGGATCAAGCTCGCCTCGGAGCTGAGCCGCCGGGGAACCGGCCGGACGATCTATGTCCTGGATGAGCCCACGACCGGTCTCCATTTTGAGGACGTGCGCCGCCTCGTGGATATGCTGCAAAAGCTTGCGGAATCCGGAAATACCGTGCTTGTCATCGAGCATAATCTCGATGTCATAAAGTGCGCGGACTATCTGATTGACATGGGCCCCGAGGGCGGAGATCGGGGAGGCCGCGTCGTATGTACCGGCACACCGGAGGAGGTCGCGGGCTGTGAGAGCTCCTTCACCGGAAAATATGTGAAGCGCTGCCTCCTCTCTCAGGGGAGCTCGATCGCCCTTCCGAGCGAGAAGGAGTAGATCAGCTTCCGCCTTACGGAATACCCGGTAATTCCGCATAGGGCATCGGCGTAGAGGGAAAGCTGCCTTTCATAGCGCCTCCGGAGAATCTCCTCGCTCTTTGTCCTGTCCGTCTTATAGTCTACCAGCGTAATTCCCTTCTCCGAGAGGAAAAAGGCATCGATCACTCCCTGGAGAAGCACCGGCTCCGTGATCCCGCTCTCCGGAAAGAGATAGGAAAAGGGAACCTGCTTCATAAAGCGCTGCTCCCGAAAAAGCATCCCCTTCTCCGCGGCCTCCCGGAATTCTCTTCCCAGCTCAGAATCCAGGAAATGCTGAAAGCTTTCCGGATCGATCAGCGCATACTCCTCCTCCGTGAGAAGAGCTCTCAGCTGCCCGCTCCCTCCTCCTGCAAGATAATCATAGCGGGAGAGGGCGCGGTGATAGGCATCTCCTCTCCGTGCTCCCGGCGTTTTCTCATTTTCCTTCTCTCCTCCGCCATTTTCAGAGGGCAGAACCCCGGCTTCCCGCAGAGTATCGGAAGGGAAATCGGATCGCTCCAAAGGCGCGGGGAGGACAGCTTCCGCGGGCTTCTCCCCACTCTCCCCGATCTCAGATACCGAATACTTCGGGAAAAGCTTCGTCGCGTCCTCATGCGGATAGCGGAAGTCAAAGCGCCGGATGAACCTCTGGAGCTCCGCATCCTCCGGATCCAAGCTCGAAAGCGCCTCCGTGAGCTCGGAGGAAAGCCTGACAGAACGCCTGAGAAGCTCCTTCCCGCTCTCGATAAGCTCCCCCCTTGCAAAGCTGTTAAGGCGGATCGCTCCGGAACTTCCGCTTCGAAGGAGAGAGTCTCCGCCTGCCATCAGGATCCAGTCCAGCATGGAGGAGGCGGAGCGGATCCTCCCCGCGGAAAGCCTGCCCCGTCCGGCAGCCTCCTCCGCCTTTTTTACGCTCTTTTCCATATCCGTGACTGATGCTGTCATGATAAGGCGCTGCTCCGCCCGGGTCATCGCGACATAGAGAACCCGGAGCTCCTCGCCGAGCTGCTCGTTCTCCTGCTTCTCCCGGATCGCCATCCGCTGCAGGGAGGGATAGCGTATCCTCTTCTCCGGATCGATATAGTCCGCTCCGATCCCAAGATCCGGATCGATCAGTACCTTCCCCGAAAGGTTTCTCTTATTAAAGCGTTTATTCAGTCCGGATAGGATGACCACCGGAAACTGCAGTCCCTTGGACCTGTGGACGGAAAGGATGCGCACAAGATCATCCTGCTCCGAGTAGATCGCGGCCTCTCCCTGATCCGCATCCTCCTTCCTCAGTCTTTCGATATAGCGGATGTAGTCGAAAAGCCCGCCGTAGCTGCTCGCCTCAAAGGAAAGAGCGGAGTCGATCAGCTGATCGAGATTCGCGCGGCGCTTTCTCCCCCCCGGCATCGCGGAGACATAATGATAGTAGCCGCTCTCCTCGTAGATCCGATAGAGAAGCTCATGGATGCTGAGTACGCGGGAGAGCTCCCGGTAGTGATCGAGGCTCTCCCGAAAGAGGCGAAGCTTCCGGGAAAGCTCCTCCGGCAATATCCGCTTCCCCTCTTCCTCCGCTCCCTCTATCCCTTCCTCCCCTCTCCTCTCCTCCGATTTTCTCTCTCCCTCCGCCGATCCTGAATCCGTCCCGACTCTCCTCTCCTCTGCCTCCCTCTCTTCCTCAGCGGAGTCCTCCTCTCCTGTTCCGCCCTTTTCACCCGGGAGACTCTCTCCGGCGCTCTTATAGAGCTCCTCCTCCCCCGGGAAGCTTCGCTCGATTCCGCCTGCTGCCGCAATCCTCGCGAGCTCCTCGTCGCTAAAGCCGTAGATCGGAGAGTGCATGAGCGAAGCGAGCGGGATGGACTGACGGGGATTATCGATGACCGCCAAAAAGGCGAGGATGATCTCCACCTCGACCGCGCGGAAAAATCCCGTGCCGGAGATGGAGTAGGCGGGGATTCCGGCATTCCCCAAAAGCTCCGTGAGCTCATCTGCCCAGGAGCCGGGAGAGCGGAGCAGGATCACGATATCCCGGTAGCGATACCCCTCCTCCCTGAGGCTCCGGATCCTCCCTGCGATCAGTCTCGCCTCCGCCTCGCTCTTTCCGAGCGCTCCGCCTTCTCCATCCTCTTCTTCCTCTCCCGCTGCCCCGCTCTCCACAAGGAGAAGCTCGGTCCTGAGATCCCTCTCCCCCGCGGGCGGAAAATCACTTCTCCCCGCCCGGAGGCTCGCCTCCTCCATATAATCCACTCCGCCGACCTCCGCCCTCATCAGGCGGAAAAAAAGTTGATTGACCGAGCGCAGCACCTCTTCACGGCTTCGGAAATTTTTAGAGAGCTCGACCTTCGGATATTGGCTGTCCCTGTACTTCCCGAGAAAGAGATCCGGGCGGGCGAGCCGGAAGCTGTATATGCTCTGCTTTACATCTCCGACCTGAAAGACATCGGGGCGCCCGAAGCGCTCTGCGGAAAGCGCTTTCACAAGCTCCTCCTGGACGAAATTGGAATCCTGATACTCGTCGATCAGGATCTCCCGGAATTGCCTCGCATACTCATCGGCCGCCGGGGAGGGCCTGCGCCCTTCCTCATCCTCTATATAAAGAATTTCCAGAGCCCTGTGCTCGAGATCGGAAAAGTCTAGTATCTTTCTCCGCTTTTTCTCCGAGGCGAAACGCTCCCGAAACTCTGCTGTGAGGGAGAGGAGCACATGAATGCTCTCGGAGAGCCCCTCCTGCATGGCCTCTCTCTCTGCGCCCCCCGGGAGGAAAAGACGCCCCTGCAGCTTCTGGATCTCCTTCTTCACCCCGTTTCTAAGTCCCGCGGCGGCCTCCTTCTTCGGGGACTTCGTGGCCTTAAGGCGCAAAAAGGAGATCTCCGAGAGCTCTGATAGGAAAAGGGGAAGCTCTGAGATCCCGCTGAGCTTCTTCAGAGCTCGGACATCCTCCTCCAGCATCGGAAGATACTCCCCCGGTCCGTCCTCCTCCACGGCGATAGAAAGCGCCTCCTCAAGCTCTGATAGTAGATCCTCCATCCGGCTCTTAAGGCTCTGAAGGAGATAGTCCTCCGAGAGGGAAAGGTCCTTCCCCTCTGCATCCCTGAGGTAGTCCTCCGGCCACGGCGTCGCCTCGGAATACTCATAGACCTTCAGGATCAGTTCTTCGATCCCGGCGTCATCCTTCCCTCTCGTAAAATTTTCGAGGAAGCGAAGATAGCCCGGGTCGCAGGACTCATAATGCTCCTCCAGGAGCTCTGTGACAAGATCGGAGCGTAGCAGACGGAGCTCCCCCTCCTCTCCCACACGGAAAGAGGGATCCAGGTCGATCGAAGCATAATTTTCCAGGATAAGCCTTCGGCAGAAGGAGTCGATCGTACTGATATTCGCATTTTGCAGATTCCCCGCCTCGCGGATCAGCCGTCCGTTCTCCGGATCCTTCCGAAGACGCTCTTCCAGAGAAAGCCGGATCCTCTCCTTCATCTCCGCTGCCGCGCTCTCCGTGAAGGTCATGATGAGAAGCTCCGAAAGAGATGCCGGCTTCTCCCCCTCCGTTAAAAGGGAGATGACGTGCTCCACTAAAACCGCGGTCTTCCCCGATCCCGCCGCGGCGGCAACCAGGAGATTTCCTCCCCGGTGAGAAATCACTCTTTCCTGCTCCTCTGTCCAGACCCTCTCCATGGAAAAGCCTCCTTTTGCTCTGCCCTCTGTCACTCCGCCTCTGTCCGTCTTTTCCCCGGGGCGCGCCCGCGCTTCCTCCCTCTTTCCGCCTTCTCTCCGCTTTCAAAAATCACGGCGCGCTGTCCTCCCGCTCCTCTGTGAGCTCCTGCCAGATCTCCTCCGTCTTTTTCTTTCCGCTTCTTCGATAGGAGTAGCCCTCCAGCATGGGATCAAAGCCGCAGATACTGTGATAAGGGCAGTAGTCGCAGGCACTCCGCTCAGGGGACTCCCGGATCGGATTCACGGAGATCTCTCCGCCCCGTATCTCCGCGGCGTCCCTCTCCATCCTCTTTTCCACAAAGTCCATAAGCGCGGAGAAGCGCCGTGTCGTAGCGATCGCTTTCTTCCGCTCCTCCACCTTTCCCTCCCGAAGCGTGACCGGTATCACCCTGGATTCCTTCTGAAATTCCCGGTCCAGGTGTGAAATCACCTCCCGGTCGGCATTCACAAGCCCGTCCACGCGGAGAGCCCGGAGCCTCCTGTCCTCTCCACCGTCCTCGTCCTCCCCCGGCACATAGTTCAGAATCGGATCGTCGATTCGATAGTAAAACATCGCGGCGGGAAGCACTTCCTTCCCGGGATAATCCCGCTGCAGCTCCTCCAGGACGACCTTGAGATAAGTCGCAAGCTGCAGCTGCAGTCCCTCGTAGATCCGATTTAAGTCAAAGACCGTCCGCCCCGATTTATAGTCGAGAACTTTCACATAGATGCTCTTCTCCGTCTCACAGAGGTCCACGCGGTCGATCCGCCCGCTCAGGCGAAAACCGGGCCTCGTAAGATGAAAATCCTTCTCCAGAAAAGCCGGGCGGAAATCCCCTCTCCGGAGCTGCTCGGAGAGCGCCCAGACCGTCATCCGGCAAATCTCGGAGATCCGCCGGAGAAGATAGCGATTTCTCGCGCTGTCCTGCATCATCCTCTCGTTGTACTGCTCCGAGGCCCTAAGAACACAGGCATCGGAAAGCGCGCAGGCCTCCTCCCGGGAGAGCTCCGGCAGGCTCTGTCCTCTCTCCGAAAGCTCCCGAAAGAGCTCCTCCATCGCGAGGTGATAGAGATTTCCGAGGTCGAGGGCCCGCACTTCATTGCTCTTCCTCTCCGAAAGCTGAAGCCCGTAGCGGAGAAAATGTGCGTAGGCGCAGCGATTATATTGCTCAAGCCTCGTGATGGATCCATACAGAATCTCCCCGTAGATCTCCTCCGCGATCTCCCGGTCCAGTCTGCCGCTCTGATAGCTCGTAAATGCCGCGTCCAGAAGCTTCGAGGCCCGATCCCGATAGGAGGAATCCCTGAGAAGAGCGGAAAAGCCCGAAAGCAGCCTCCCCTCCGAGGGAGCTTCCACGGCTTCCCTCCCCTCTGAAGCACTCTCTCCCTTATCCTCTCTCGCCTCCTTCCTCTCCCTCTCCTCCAGATAGAGAGGAAGAGTGCGGGAGAGAGAGCGAAGCAGCTCCTCCCGCGTATAGATCTCCTCCGGCTCATGTCGGAGAGAGCGAATCGAAAGGCCGGGAAAGATCCCTCTCAAAGCTTCGATGAGCGGCGAGGGCTTCCGGCTCTTCCCATTTCTCCCCCGGAGCGGATAGGAGAGCAGCAGCTTCTCCGAGGGATTCAGAAGCGCCCGGTAGATATAGAAGCGCTGCAGGAGTGCGTCCTCCGCCTGATCCGGGGCGAGCTCGATCGAAAGAGAGCGAAGAAGCGCTCTCTCCCGGTCCCCCAGTATCCCCGTCCCCTTCCCGGAGCCCGGGAGAGCCCCGGCGCTGACCCCCACCAAAAAGAAGCGCTTCGGAGAGGAGAAGCGGGAGCGGGTCAGATCCCCGATCACGACCTGATCCAGGGTGGCCGGGATGATGCGGATGGACGCCTCCGAGAGGCCGGCATCGAGAAGCTCCGAGAACTCCCTCCGGGAAATCCGCGTCTCCCCGAGGAGCTCCGAAAAGCGGAGAAGGAGCTCCTCCACCGCATCCATCCCGCGGAGAAGCTCCTCCGCCCGGTTCTGTTCCCCTATCTCTCTCAGCCTCTCCGCCTCCTTCGAGATATACTCCCTCGCTCTTAGCTCTGTGAGGAAGCCCCGGAGGGCGGAAATCCTCCGGGATGCCGAGGCTCCCCTCTCATTTCCCTCGGAAAGAAGCCGAAGCAAGGGCCCCGCGAGCTTTCTCCTGAGGCTGTCAAAATGCTCCCACTCCCTCTGATAGGCGGCCGCTCCGCGGATCCCGCGCTCGCGAAGCCAGTTCTCAAAGAGATCAATCTCGTTTTCCTCCTCCGGAGTCCTTCCCGGAAGTGCCCGGAGGCAGCGGATCACGCTGTCAAAGCTGAAAGCTCTTTCCAGCACCTCGATCTCGGCGCGCAGAAGCTTTGCGGGCGGGGAATCCAAAAGGCTTCCGGGATCATCCAGAAAATAAGGGATTCCCGCCGCAAGAAAGCTGCGATAGATGATGTCCCGGTATTGCTCCGGCTCGGAAATCAAAACGGCGATGTCCTGGTAGCGAAGTCCCTCCTCCCGCACCGCCCTCTCAATCTCGGATGCAAGTCTTTCGATCTCCATTCTCTGATCCGCCGCCTCCCAGATCTCGATCGACCCGTCTAAGGCGAAGTTCCTGCCCTCTGTGCCCGCGGCCGAGTAGCGGTAGAGCGAGCGCTCCAGATAATCCAGCGCCGGGGCATTTTGAAAACGCGGAAGAGGATGGGAGGGATTTCTGGCCTTCCCTGTCAGGGCGTCAAAGCGATTCAGATCAATCGGAGGAAGGATGGGACAGGAGCATTTTTCGGCTCTCAGTCTCAGCTTTTCCGCGGTCTGTCCCGTCAGAAAGAAAAGCTCCGATGCCCTGTGCTCCCCATAGAGAGCCCCTTTCGCCCCCCTCCCAAGGCAAAGAGAAAAGAGAAGGCTTCGGCAGCTTTTCATCATTTCCTCAATGATATCCAGCTGCACCGGCGTAAAGCCGGTAAAGCCATCGAAGAGAATCGTCGCCCCGTCCAGAAGCTTCGTCTCCGGAAGAAAAGAAAGGAGGCGGTCCAGAAGCTCCTCCTCCACCATATATCCCCGCTCCTCCATGTATTCCAAAAAGGCCCGGTACAAAAGAGAGAGCTCCCGAAGCTTCGCCCCCATATGGGAAGAACTGCATTTCTCCGCGGCGTCTTCCAAAAGCTCCGGCCGGATCCTGTACTGATAAAATTCCGAGATCTGCGATTTCAGCTCCGAGAGAAAGCCCGGTCTGCTCAGCTGATTTTTATAGAGCTTCAGCTTATCCTTGACCCGCTCCGAGGATTCCCGGAGAAGCATCACCTTTCCGGTATCGTCAATGATGCGGGGCAGAGGCCTGTCCAGAAGCTCAAAGACCCGGTAGGCGAGGCGGTGGAAGCTCATCACGTCGATATTCAGGATTCCCTTCCCCGGATTCTCCGGGTGCAGCGTGATCCTCCTCTGCATCGCAAGAGTATCCTGCTCCGGAACCAAAAGAATCCAGGAGCTCCGATAATCCTCCCGGGCTCCTCTTAAAGCTCTGCGGAGCAAAAATTCTGTCTTTCCGGACCCGCTCCCGCCCAGCACAAACTGTATTGACATTTTTCCGCCCCCCGTCTTTCGTCCCATCACTTTTCACAAGTCTAGCACAGCAAAGGGAGAATTGCGAGCTCACAAAGCTATACTGGTATTATATTATTTTCATATTTTGAGTATTTTAATAAATCCAGAATAGGGGTATTGTATAGGAAAAGCGCTAGACAGTACAGCAGCTCAGGAGGAATGACAGAAATGAAAACAGAAAAAAACGGCAGCTATCGACTCGCCTTATGTGCACTCTTTGCGGCACTCTCCTATGCGGTCTTCACCTTCCTTCAGATAAAGATCCCGGTCGGAGCGGACATGACCTCCATTCACCTGGGGAATGCCGTCGTCGTTCTCGCGGCCTTTGCGATCGGCGGCCCTCTGGGCGGCCTCGCCGGAGCGATCGGGATGAGCATCGGGGATCTGCTGGATCCTGTCTATTTCCCGCTGGTACCGAAGACGCTCTTCTGTAAGCTCATGATCGGCCTGATCAGCGGCTTCATCGCCCACAGAATCGGAAAAATCAGCTACAGCACAGACAGAGGCCACATCCTCTTTTGGACCTCCCTCGCCGCGGCGGCGGGACTTCTCTTCAATGTCTTTGCGGACCCGATCCTGGGCTATTACTACAAGATTCTGATTCTCGGGAAGGCGGCGGCAGAGCTCTCCCTGAAGATCAACTTCTTCGCCTCCGGCGTCAATGCGGCGGTATCCCTGCTCGTCTCCGTCGTCGTCTACATGGGACTTTATCCCGTCCTCCGAAAGGAATCCCTGGAGCTGCATCCGGCGGTCTAATTCCTTCCCAAATAAAGCGAAATCCCCGACCGGCAAGCCACCGGCCGGGGATTTCGCTTTTGCCCTCTAAGCTTCGCTCACAGCACTCCGAAAGGAAGGTCTCCTGCCGTCTGTCCGCTTAGCCATGCACAGATATCTCACTTTACACCGGTCAGGATGGCCGAGCCGGAAAGCGCCATCCAGCTCGCCTCCCTCTTTTCCATGAACATTCCCTGCGTGGTATCGATCAGCTCGGCTCTTTGATATCCCATATCCCTGAGCCTTTGGAGAAAGGCCTTCATATCCCCGTATTTCGATACGGAAAAGATGTCATGGATGGCAAAGCTTCCGCCCTTTTTCAAGGTCCGGAGTGTTTCCAGGAGGATCGCCTGCCGGTCATGGGACGGGATATTGTGATATACGTAATTGCTGGTAACCGCATCAAAGCTCTCATCCGGAAAATCCAGATGCAGCGCATCGCCCTTTCGAAAGCAGATATTACTGACGCCCTCTGCCTCGGCATTCCCTTCGCAGAGCGCTTTACTGAAGGAAGCATATTCCCTGCCCCAGCGGTCAATGCCGATGACCCGAGCCCCCGGATTTCGCTTCGCGACGGCGATGCCAAGAGCACCGCTCCCGCAGCCAATGTCCAGGCAGCTCCCGCCCTCCGGCAGCTTTACATATGAAGCCGTGCCCTCGATGATCTGCCGCGCCATCTGCCGCGTTCCGTTATAATCAAAGGCCCGGTACATCATCAGGCTCCATATTCCCAATCCGAAGAAAATAAGTCCGCCCATTATCAATAGAATCAAAAGCAGAGCCCGAAGCATCCCCGGCGGCACGAGGCAGCCCGCGGCGGCCGCGAGAATAAAGAGAAGGAGCGCTACTCCGAAAAAAGCAAGGATCATGCCCTTCGGCACCCAGTTTTTATAATTCGCCTTCATATGCTCCTTATCTCCCTTCCGCTCCCGGCAGAAGCCTTCCGGATGCAGACTAAGCTGCTCCGCATCTCCCCGCCCGGCGCATCCCAAAAGACGATGCCGGAAAGCCCTCCCAGAAGCATTACAAAAAGGCATTTCCCGGATAAGTTAGTTTGTACTAACCGAATTATAGCCCAATATTCCGGACTCGTAAACCCTTTTTATTCCTCCTTCTGATAAATCCCTCCTTTTGAGATATGAGAATGCCCTTTTCGATTCGATCCGCATAAGACAGCATAAGGCAAAAATTCAGCCCTATCGGATCCGAAATCCATGCTCATCCGGCTCTGTCGGAACGGTCCGAACGTCCATGCTCTCGATCCTCACATAGCTCCCCTGCTCAATCATGAGAATCACCCGGTCGATCTCCTCCTCCGTGCCCTGGATCTCCATGCTGACAGAGCCGTCCGACTCATTCCGCACCCAGCCGACAGCGCCGACGAGATCCGCGGCATGCCTGGCCCGCCAGCGGAAGCCGACGCCCTGCACCCAGCCATAGAATCTGATATGCTTTCGTATCATACGTGCATCCTCACTGCCGGTCCCTCCGGCCCAATATTTCTCATCGCAGTAATCCCGATCCGCCAGGAGACCGTGCTGTGCCTACAAGGATAAGGTTACGCGAGATAGGAAAGCCGAGCCCTATTTGCCGCGCTTTCCCGTCGCCAGCTTCAGACTCTTCAGATAAAGCTTCTGCTCATCCGTGATGCGATAGCTCTCCACAGCCTTCTGGATCGTCTTATTCTGTGTCCACGGATCCAACCCGCGCTCTTCTATCATCGGCAGGACGGCATCGTACTGCTTCGCCAGCGCCGTTGCAAAATACCAGGCCCTCATCATGTTAATATAATATTCCTCAGAGCGATGCTCCAGAACTATTTTCGGATAGGAAGGGTCAAAGTCCTCCTCCAGGAAATGCTGCATCAGCATCCCGATCGCAAAGCGGACGGTATAGCTATGCTCCGATCCCATCCAATCCATAATCTGAGGGAGGATCTCCCCGCGGTGCTTCTTAAAGACCTTCGGTGAAAGCTGGTCGCAGGTCGCCCAGTTATCCACGTAAGGGAGGAAGGCGTTCACCGCTTCGATACAGCGCCCGTAGTCCTTCATTTCCGAAAGAAGGAAGGCGTGAAGCTGATTCTCATCAAAATACCGATGCGGGAGCTTTTTCAGGAAGGCTTCGATTTCTCGTCTCTTTGACAGCTCCTTCGCGTATTTTCTCAAATCCGGTGTCCGGACCCCGATGATAGATTCCGGCGCCGCCGTGGGAATCAGCCTGCTCTGAAAGTCCCGGTACTTGCTGTCCCTCCGCTGAAAAAGCCCCTCCCTGATCTCATCCTCGATCCCCTTAAAATGATCTGTCATGTTCTCTCCGTTTCCATAGCGGCGCTGCCTCCCCCTGCATAGAGACGTCTTCCCTATCGGAAGAAAGCTATTCCAGCGCAATAAGCGCTGCGCCATAAGACCGCCGGCGATGTCTCCGCATTTTTTGAAACAGCATTTAAAGCAAGGAAAATCCGCACGCGGAAGCGGCGGCGCAATACGATTTTAAGCGCATTCTAACGGGTCAATGGCCGGAAGTCAACGATTCCGATACTTAACGATGCCAATGCTCTGAAAGCCTCGAATGTCCGCGGTCCTCCGGATATTTTTACTTTAAAGCACCGGATTCCATGGCGGAAATAAGCCGCAGCGGATCGGGGCTCCCCGGACAGCTTGGCGGATGACAAAAAATTCATTTTGCTATTGACCGCTATTACGAATTATGATATATTACGTATAACGATATATCAAAAAGCGTATCAGAAAGGAGAAGGCGTGGGCCGATCAGCCAACAGCGGTGCTCTCAGCGAATCCATCTTCTACATTCTGCTTCGTCTCCATCAGCCGGCACATGGCTATGCTTTAATGAAAGACATCGCGCAGATGACAAACGAGCGCGTCAGCCTCGGAGCCGGTTCCCTCTATGGGGCCCTGGACGCTTTGCAAAAAAAGGGATGGATCAGAGCGCTGGACGAGCATCCGCAGGACAGGAAGATAGAGTACATCATAACAGAAAAGGGAGAACAGTTTTTTGAAAAAGAGCTGCTTCGCCTGGAGGAATTACTGCGAAACGCAAAAAAAGTAAAGGAGGAAAGCAATGAAGACAAGCGTTAAGAAGGCCTTCCTGGATATTCAGAACGAGGAGAATTGGCTGAACGAACAGGGAGAAAAGGGCCTGATGCTCGTGGGATACCATAATGGCATCTATGAGTTTGAGGACGTCTCCCCGGCAAAGTATCAGTATAAAATCGATCTGCCCGCTTACACCGGAAGCAGGAAAAAGGACTACCTTGACTTTTTGGCGCAGAGTGGGATCTACTTTGTGGCGGAGTACGGAGGCAGGATGTATCTTAAGAAAAATGCGGCGGACGGTCCGCTGGACATGTACACCGGAAACGAGGAGATCAATCAGCAGGTAAAGCGGCGCTACACCTATCTTATCACTATCGGCGTCTCCCAGTTCCTGCTGGGGCTCTGTTTCTTGATTCAGGCACTGCAGTCCATGCAGCAAAGAGGCGTTCCGTTTTGGATCGTGCTTATCGTCGACATCGGCTTATTGATTTCCGGCCTCATCTTTTTCATCATGGGCATCCGAAAGTGCGTCAAATACTCCATCCCGAAGGAGGAGAGAAAGCTCTGGGAATAAGGGATAATTTCGAGTCTATAAGAAGCGGCCGGCAAGATTCACCGTTCGCTCCGCAAAAGCGCATACCAGTCTGCGTCACAGATTCCCTGATTATTTCTATCGGAGCTTCTCAGTTTGCCCTCATACTTCATCCCGCACTTTTTCATCACCATCCCGGAATGCGGATTGTTCGGATCATGCCGGCTCTCAATTCTGTTGGCCTCCACTTTGTCAAAGAAGAAATCCATAACAGCATTCAGCGCCTCTGACATGATGCCCTGATGCCACCACTTTCTTCCGATGCAATAACCGATATGTATCATTTCCACATCGTCATTCATTCCGACCGCGCTAATGCTCCCGATCGGCTCATCCCCATTGTCCTTCGGAACAATGGCCCACTGGTAATAATCCTTCCGCTCATAGGATTTCACCCAGTCCTCCAAAACCGCCTTGCTGACGTCCCGATCCGCATGGGGAGGCCAGGTCAGGAACTTTGTCACCTCAGGATCTGAAGCCCAGTTTTTATACATGGCCGCCGCGTCCGTGAGAGCAAATTTCCGCAGGACTAATCTCTCTGTTTTCAAGCGCAGCGTTCCGCAGTGTTTCAATGCCATAAACCCTCCAGGCCATGGATTAAAGCGCGTCTTTAGGGCAGTTCCTGACGCACTCCATACACAAAATGCACTCCGTCCCGTTTTTCCTTTTTCTGGAATTATCCGTAACATCCACATCCATCGGACATAGCTTTTCACATTTCCCGCAGGATATGCACTTTTCTTTATCGCAATTCACCCGAATCAGCGAAAAATAACTCATTGGCTTCAGGAATACGGTTATCGGGCAGATATATTTGCAGAATGCTCTATTGTCCTTAAGCATAATAGCCAGGGCAATGCCAAGAGCATAGTACGCGGCATTTCCGATAATAAATGCCCAAAACATGATGTATTCCATATTCCCGGCCTTTGCCAGAAAGAGTGCCGCCACAAACAGAAAAGATGCCATAAATGTAAGGTACCTGATCCAGGCGATCTTTTTTCTCGGCCGTGTTGGAATTTTGTAGGGCAGGAAATCCAGCACCATCGCCGTCCAACAGGCATATCCGCACCAGCCTCTTCCAAATAACAGCGGCCCGAATATCTTTGCAACAGCGTAATGGATTGTTGCCGCTTCAAATACGCCCGTAAATAAGTAATACCAAAAGCCTTCAATCTGCATATTCTCGCTGCAGATAAGCCCCAGATAGAGGAGCATATACAGTCCCACCAGCAGCTGGACAATCCGCCTTGCATATTTGTATTTTCTGAAAAACAGAAAAACGCCCAGTGAAATGGAAAGACCGATATAGCTGAAATTGAAAAGATAAAACAGATTGTCCTTTGTCAGCCATAGTGTCACTGCCACTGTCTCAAAAATCGCAAGCATTATGACAGGCAAAATATATTTTCTATTCTCCATATCGAATCCTCCGGAGCAAAAACGGCGATGGCGGAAGATGTCATAATCCCGCAGCTTGTGAAACAATATGGGTCTGGAGGAAAAAGGATCGCTGCAGGAAAAAGCAGATAAGAATCCATGAATTAAAAAAACTTCGGCGTCCCGCGTACACGAAGCAGCCCGGAATACCTTCCGCCAAGCGACATGCCGATCCTACCGGCTGTCTGCGGCAGAGTAATCCTGGCTGCCTTCGATCACCGCGGCGATGGACTTAAGCGGATCCGTTCCGCTTATCTTACTGTCTCTCACCGCGAAACGGCTCAATCTGTCCTCTCCGAAGCCGCTTTTTCCTTACCGAAACTTGACCGCCGTGCCGTAGGCCATCACTTCGGCTGCACTCTGCATGATAGAAGCAGACGCGTAGCGCACGCACACGACGGCATCGGCTCCCATGGCATCCGCTTCCTCAACCATGCGCTTCGTGGCCAGCGCCCTGGCGTTGTTCATCATCTCGTTATAATTCTTCAGTTCACCGCCGACCAGGGTCTTCAGACCGGCGCCGATGTCACGAAACGCATTCACCGTCTGGATGGTGCTTCCCTTGACCATGCCAAGCATTTCCAAGTCCTTGCCGCTGATGCCTTCAGTAGTTACTAAGATCATCTTCTTCACCGCTCCTTATCTCATTGATGCGTGATTTGAGTACATATATCATAGCAATCCCCAAAGCCAGAAGGGGGGCTGCAAACAGGATCATCGCCGGGATGAACTTTATGGCCGGCAGGAGAAAGACAAGGTAAAGCGTCAGATATAAGAGGATTGTAATCGTAATGATGATCGGTGCGATCATTTTCTTTTTCTGATCTTTCACATTCTGCCTCCTTCCGGATTCTTCCGTTCTGTGTTATGGAACGATCCTTTCTTCTCTTTCATGCCCGGCTGCATTCGTCCCGCGTCATCACCCTTCCAGCGGTCCTATCGCTCTCTGTCTCCGCACAGCGTTTCGAATCGGCTCTCGATGGATAGGATAATACGATCACGGATCCTGCAAAACCCGAGCAACCAGCAGCAGGCCCTGCTTCGCAGCGCTCTCGGCAGTTCCCGCCTTACCCTCCTTGATGTATACTATAACATGATTAACGACATCGTTAAATATTTAAGTTTCCGTTTTGGAGCGAGAAAAGTATCCCGGTTTTTATCGGCAATCAACAATGAGCCGTCATTTCGAGCAGGCTCTCACAGAATACTTCATACGATATTGCGGGAGCGTCTCCCTCCAAAAAGGAATCCAAAAAAGCAGCAAACCTTTTCAGGCTTACTGCTTTCCGTGCCGCTTTGCCGGACGGCGGTGATCCCGTTTTCATAAAGAGAGAACGGCGGCTCTTTTTACGGCCTCCGCCTGATTACGGACTATTCTCTCTTGGCGAGAGGAATCCAAAGCTCCATCTTATAATCGGGGCTGTACATGTCTCCGTCAAAATAGACCTCGAAGTCCGGCGTTCCCGCGTGGACATACCCCTGCTCCGGCAGAAATACCTCCATTGCATATTTCCAGCCTTCATGAATACAGCCAGGAACCGCTCCCTTTAATGACAGGATGGCATACTCTGCCGCTCGTATCTCCTTTACCTCAAGTCCCATTTCCCTTGCTTTTGCAATGTCACTGACATGGTAGCAGGCCATGTAGTTGATCTTATTTTCACTTTCCACGTCAAAGCATACTCCGTAGCTCTGACCATTCCCCAGGCGGGAAAGAATGTCGTGATCGTATTTTTTGTAAAGCTGATCCCAAACCGCGGGGCAGGACGAGGAATCAATATTGTTTAATTTGACCCCGGCCACCGCAAACTCGCCTTTCTTCTGGATCTTTACGTCCATGTGTTTTCCTCCTTTTACACTGAGCGTCAGCTGAATGGGAGAAACTACCCGGTATGCTTCTCCACTTCGTACCTCTGTAGGCGTAACGTGATGAAAACTCTTAAAAGCATTCGTGAAGGAATCCGATGATTCGTAGCCATACTTCACGGCAATATCAATGATCTTGGCACTTGTTTCATTGATCTCCACAGCGGCCTTCGTCAGCTTCCTGAGCCGGATATACTCCGACAGCGTCATGTTCGTCAGAATGGAAAACAGTCTGCTGAACATAGCATAGGAATAACAGGAAAGCATGGCCACCCGGCCTTCATCAATTTCGCCGTCCAATTCGCTTTCAATATAGCGTATGGTTTCATTGAATGCCTTGATCATCCTCATATGATTACCTCCTACGCCACAGATTCTAGCCGAGTTTTACGAGAACTGCCCGATATTTCCCGTACCAAGAAAAACGTAATGCTATGCAGTACTAGAGTATGGCAGGTACAGGCCTCTCTCTTCCCTTTATTATTAAAGTGACATCCAAAGCATCACTTTGATTTGGATGTCACTTCGAAATCGCGGCCGGTATCATGTAATGCTTCGGAGCTTTGAGAAAGCATTCCTTTCTTTCAAATGATGTCAATATGGCCCTATATGATGCTGCCCATGCCGCTGCTTTTCAATGGTAGAGTATTCACATATTTCGTCTTTTCATCTGCCGGTCGATCCACTGCATCAGCACATCGACTATGTAGCTTTGCTCCTTTTCCGTGAGCGCCCTTCCCTTTGGAATCCCATGCCACTTCTCAAGGCAGCCCCTGCAGCAGGTTCCGGTGGCATGCTGTCCCAGAAAGATGGGGTGACCCTGCGGTGCACCCCGCATCGGCGTCTGCCTGCCGTCATTCTTCGGCTCCGCGGCTGAAAGCCGCCGCCGTACGATGTCAGCCGCGTGGGAGCGGATTGCGGCAGCCCCTTTTTCCCGGATGTACTGGCAGTCGGCTTCCCTTAGCTGGAAGCGGCTTCGGAACCTTGACTGCGCCAGGCGGTCAAAAAGATCCCGTTTCAGCCACTCCTCATGAGAGAGGCGTTCCTGATCCGAGATCGGAGCCGCGGGGCTTTTTGGCGAAGCTTCGCCGTATTTCGCCTGGGATTCCGTCACTATCTGCGGGGAGGCGCTGTTTCTCACCGGATGAGCGCTGCTCCCTGCCGGCGCCGGCTGCGGTATCGGCATCGGTTTTTGCTGTATTCCCGATCGGGAAGCAGGCTTCTTTGCGTCCTTCGCCGGATGCGCCTTTACTGTGATATCCAACCTCTGCAGCCGCTCCTTCAGCATGGTGTTTCGTTTGCTGACCGTCACATTCCGAACGGCATACGCCAGGGCCTTCTTTGTCCCGACCAGGACCAGCACCTTCTTCGCGCGGGTGATGCCGGTATAGATAAGATTCCGCTGCAGCATAACGAAGTGGTTCATCAGAACGGGAATCACCACGATCGGGTACTCCGAGCCCTGGGATTTATGGATCGTTGTGGCATAAGCCAGCATCAGCTCATCCAACTCCGTCACATCATAGCTGACAGGCCTGTCGTCAAATATAACAGTAAGTTCCCGTTCCTCAAGATCTACCGACTGAATGACGCCGATATCCCCGTTGAAGACCTCCTTGTCATAATTATTTCGGATCTGCATAACCTTATCGCGGGCTTTGAAGAGATAGCCGCCGCGCTTCAGGCCCTGCTCCCCGGGATTTAAGACCTGCTGCAGCGCCTGATTTAAACTCGCCGCGCCGACTACGCCGCGCTGCATGGGTGTCAGTACCTGGATCTCCGCCGGCGGCGTATGATAATAGCGGGAGAGCCTGCTTGCAACGAGAGCGGTAATAATCTTGGCCGCTTCCTCCGCCAGGACTGCACTGTCCTCCGGATCGCGCCCCTTCTTCCGGGCCTCCTTCTCCATATCCATGAAAAAGAAATCACTCTCTCTTCCGTTGCTGATATCCGGCAACTTCCCGCTGTTAATTCGGTGGGCGTTCATGATGATCCGGCTCGTCTGCGCCTGCCTAAAGATCCGGCTGAGGCGCACAACGGGAAAGCTCCCGGAATCAATGATATCCCGAAGGACATTGCCGGCTCCAACGCTCGGGAGCTGGTCGATGTCTCCGACCAGGATCAGAGTCATAGTGTCCGGAATCGCCTTCAGAAGATTATACATGAGCATGACATCGATCATCGAGCATTCATCTACGATCAGGACATCGCCCTCCAGCGGGTTTTCCTCATTCTTCTGATACCCCTCCGGCGGTTTTACTTCCAAGAGCCTGTGAATGGTTTTTGCTTCCATCCGAGTGGCCTCCGAAAGGCGTTTCGCCGCACGCCCGGTCGGCGCTGCCAGCAGGATCTTCGCGCCTGCCATGCGAAAGGCCGTGATGATGCCGAGAGTGGTCGTTGTCTTTCCTGTGCCCGGCCCTCCGGTCAATACCAGGATCTTGCTTTGCACCGCAGCCAGGATCGCCTGCATCTGGATCTCGTCATACTGCATGCCTGTTTTTCTGCCGATACGCTCTGTAAGAGAGGAAGGATCCACATGGATGCCTCCTGCATTGGCATAAATGGCACAAAGCCGCTTCGCCGTGCCGATCTCGGAAAAGTAAAAGGGCGGGAGATAGATCGCTTTCTCCGGGATACTTCCGGGCTCTGCCTCATCCGAAAGCGGAATCGGCTCCGTGATCACATCCTGTGCATGGATCATCTCATCCAGCGTCATGGAGAGGACATTCTCCGCCACCGAGAGGAGCTCCGCACCGGTTTTCAGAAGCATCTCCCGGGTGGCATAGCAGTGTCCCTCCTCAGAGAGCTTGTTCAGGGTATAGAGGATGCCGCTCCTAAGACGAACATATTTCTCATGGTCAAAGCCCATCCTCTCGGCAATGGTATCCGCCGTCTTGAAGCCGATGCCCCAGATATCATCCGCCAGACGATAGGGATTTTCCTCTACGATCTTGATACTGTCGTTACCGTAAGTCTTATAGATCTTCGTGGCATGGGAGGTGGAGACATCGTGGCTTTGCAGGAAGAGCATGATGTTCTTGATCTCTTTTTGCTCCTGCCAGCTCCTTTTGATCCGTTCCACACGGATCCTTCCGATGCCGCTCACCTCCAGCAGCCGATCGGGGGCATCTTCGATGATGTTCAGAGTATCGGCGCCGAACTGCTTCACAATCCGTCCGGCAAACTTCGGTCCGACTCCCTTTACCAGGCCGCTGCCCAGATACTTTTCTATGCCGTAGACCGTCGCCGGAAGCCTCTCCTCGAAGCTCTCCATGGAAAACTGCCTGCCATACTTCGCGTCGATCCGCCAGCTGCCGCCGAGATAGAGGACACTTCCCACATGGACATCCGGCATGGAACCGACCACGGTCACCAGATCCTGATACGCCTTGGCCCGGCATTTGATGATAGAGTAGCCGTTTTCCGCATTCTGATACGTAATGCGTTCCACAACGCAGCGCAGATGCTCCATGACTCTGTCCTCCCCCTTTCGTATGGTCTTATTTTATTATTGTATCATAAAAGCTGACACATCTCTTATAAGAATACAAGTGGAGAGGAAAGTTAAAATAGCGCAGTCCATGAGAGAATACTCTTTACTTTATTCGTCTAAATGAATATAACAAAAACAAATGTTACAGTGAAAACGGAAATGGAATCGATATCATGCCCGGAAGCGGCTGAAAATGGAAACTATCAAAACGACAAGTACAGCTGCTTTGCAGATAGAATCGCATAAAAGACGCTTTCAAAATCGGCCGGATGCGGCTGATCCCGAAAAATGCGGAAAAGCCTGTTGAAGACAGAACAAAGCCAGGACGGAGGAGAGAGAATGAATCGGATTTTAGTGATTGACGATGATCGGGAGCTTTGCACGCTGATCCGCCGCACCGTTTCACAGGAGAATATCGCGGCCGACTGCTGCCATTCCGGGCGGGCCGGGCTTGAAAAGCTGAAAGAAAATGAGTATCAGCTTGTCATACTGGACGTGATGATGCCCGGTTTTGACGGATTTGAAACGCTGGCGCAGATCCGAAAAGAGAGCGGCGTCCCCGTTTTGATGTTCACGGCGAAAAATGACAGCAGCTCGAAGGTGCGCGGTCTTCGAAATGGAGCGGACGATTACCTGACAAAGCCCTTCGTCATGGAAGAATTGCTGGCACGTATTGTTTCTCTGATCCGTCGCTACACAAGGTTTAATCCAAACGGGAGCGATGCAAAAACGCTTTCCTATGACGGCCTTATGATCGATCTCGATGCCCGATCCGTCACGACAGAAAATGGGACCTTTGAGCTCCTCCCCAAGGAATTTGACGTGCTGCTGCATTGTGCGAAAAATCAGGGGCGGATTTTGACAAAGCGACAAATCTATGAGGAAGTATGGGGTGAAGCGTATGTTTATGGAGACAGCAACATCATGGCCGTTATCAGCCGCCTTCGAAAAAAGCTGGAGGCCGATCCCAAAAATCCGAAGTACATACAAACGGTAAAGGGTGTCGGCTACCGCTTCAATAAGGAGGTATGATCTTTTCATGGAAGTTTTAATCCTCCTTCTCCTGGGCGTCAGCACAATTGGCACGGTATCCGCCGCTCTCATTCTGCACAGGGAACGGAGGCAGATCAAAGAGCTTTCCGAAGCTCTGTCGGACGTGAGAAACGGGAACGGAAACCGCCGTGTCCTTGCCGATCCCAGTCAGCTCCTCGCCCCGCTTTTCTATGAGATCAATGATATTATCCGCTCCTATGAGGATCGGATTTCGGCCCTTCAGCAGGCAGAAGAAACGAATAAACAGCTTATGACGAGCCTTTCCCATGATCTGCGAACACCCCTTACGACGCTGATCGGGTATCTGGACGCGGTGCATAAAGGCGTTGTCAGCGGGGCGGAGCGGGAGGAATACATTGAGACATCCCGGCGGAAAGCCTATGAGCTGAAAGACTATATTGATGTCCTGTTCGACTGGTTTAAGCTCAATTCCGATGAATTTGCCATAGAGATACAACGAACTGAGGCGGCAGAGCTGACCCGGAATATTATGATTGATTGGATACCGCTCCTGGAGGATCGGGGGATGGAATACTCCATAGAGATACCGGAACAGGAGCTTATCGTCGATCTTGACCCGGAAAGCTATCTGCGGATCATCAACAATCTGCTGCAAAATGTCATTACGCACAGCCAGGCAGATACGGTAACTGTCCTCTTGGAAAAACAGGATGGCAACATGCGGCTTTCCATAACGGATAATGGTGTCGGGATCGGGAAGGAAGATCTGAAGCAGGTTTTTTCCCGCCTCTATAAGTGCGACAAGAGCCGGAGTGAAAAAGGCAGCGGGCTCGGCCTGTCGATTGCGTATCAGTTAGCGGAAAAGATGGGCGGAAAGCTCGCCGCCAAAAGCAGCCTCGGGAAAGGCGCGGCATTCCTCTTGACCTTGCCTCTTGCAGAATAAGAAAGACGTCCTGCTCAGCCGGCCGTATGGTCGGCTGATTTTAGAATTGCAAGCTTAATGCAAGCTTTACACAAGTTTAATGCAAGCTTGGCCTGCTACAATGAGAAAAACACGAAAACGGAGAGCTTCTTTATGAATGAATTTATTATCGAAACCAGGCATCTGACGAAACAGTACGGCACGCAAAAAAGCGTAGCTGATTTGAATATCCACGTGCGGAAAGGCCGGATTTACGGCCTTTTGGGGAGAAACGGTGCGGGAAAGACGACAACGATGAAGATGCTCCTCAGCCTGGCCGATCCCACTGAGGGAGAGGTTTTTCTGTGGGGAAGGCCGCTGCATGGGAACGAAAAAAAGCTGCTTCCCCGTATTGGCAGCATGATCGAGTCCCCCGGCTTTTATCCTAATCTGACCGGAACGGAGAATCTCCGCATCTTTGCAGCGCTTCGGGGTGTCCCCAATCCCCATGCTGTTCAGGACGCACTTGAGCTGGTCGGCCTGCCGTATAAGGACAAAAAGCTTTTTTCTCAGTATTCCCTCGGAATGAAACAGCGCCTTGCGATTGCGCTGGTCGTCATGCACGATCCGGAGCTTTTAATACTGGATGAGCCGATCAACGGACTGGACCCCATCGGGATCGCGGAAGTGCGGGCATTTCTACGGGAGCTCTGTGACAGAAAAGGAAAAACGATCCTCCTGTCCAGCCATATCCTTTCGGAAATCGCCTTGCTTTCGGATGATATCGGGATTATCGATAAAGGCGTATTGCTGGAGGAGGAGAGCTTTTCGGAATTGGAAAAGAAAAGTAAGCGCCATATTCATTTCATTGTGTCAAACACGGCGCAGGCGGCAAGGATCCTGGAAAGTAGATTCCATGAGACACACTTTACCGTTCAGGACGATCACAGCATCCGACTCTACAATCTTGATCTATCCGTGGGGAAGATCGTTTCCGCTTACGTCGCTGATGGACTGGAGGTATCCGAGGCCCATACCTGCGAAGAAACGCTGGAGGATTACTTCAAGCGGGTGACAGGAGGTGAAGGAATTGCTTAGATTGATATATTGTGAGTTTCAAAAACTAAAAAGAAGGAGATTTATTGCCATGAGCATGGGCGCGGCATTCCTTTTTCCAATCCCTATTTTATTTCTCGCCATTAGACAGGCACAGCCATTTTACATGCTTTTTAGAATGGTATTTATATTCGGAGAGATCTTGTTTTTACCCTGCGTGCTTGGTATCCTCTCATCGATGATTTTTTTGCCGGAAACGGAAAATAATGTTTTAAAAAATTTACTCACGATTCCGGTGAGCAAAGCGAAGATCTTTCTCTCAAAGTGTATTACCCTTATGATCTTATCCATCATTTATTGCTTGCTGGAGCTTAGTATAAGCATTGCCGCTTCGTGTTTTGTCGGAGGAGGACTGCAGCTCACATCGTTTCTATGCTTCAGTATATTGAGCGGTATTTTCATGTTTGCCGCTTCTTTACCGATTATAATATTTGTTGCGGCATTTGGCGAAAATTTCACGATATCGAATATTGTTTCTTTTATCTATAGTGTCGCCTGCTTTTCTTTGGTCTATCTTTGCCTGGGACAGGGGGGAGAAGCTCTTCTCAAAAGCAGGGCAGCGGTACTTCCGGTAGTCACTGTGTTTAAATGGTATTTGGGATATTTCCCATTGGAATCGCGATTGGAAAAATATATGCCGTATCTAATCTCAAACGCCGGCATCATGATCTACATGCTTTCTTTTTCACTTATTCTGCTTTCACTGGGGGCAGTCATTTACCAAAAAAAGGAGGTATAGGAAGCTATGTTAAGGCTTACAGTATGTGAATTAAGGAAGCTTAAGAAAAGCAATATTTTATGGATTATAATTGCAGGAGCCTTCTTTTCTGCGTTTGTGACCTTTGTGCAGTTCGTAATGGCACAAAATATTGATCCTCAGGCCGGTACCTTTGAAGACTTTTATTTGGCCGCTATATGGAATAACTTTTGTGTGGCCTTTCCCTTTGTAATCACCATTTTGGGAGGGATGATTTTTAATCAGGAATACCGCAGTGGGACATTGAAATCGATTCTCACGATTCCGATTTCGATCCAAAGACTGTATTTTGCCAAAATATTTGTCATAGGCATTTTAGTTCTCGCTTTATCGGCAATAAACCATGTGTTTTTAATTATAGGAGCCGTTCTACTGCAGCTCCAGGGAATCAGTGGCTTTCACCTTTTAAAATCCTTTTTGCAGATTTTTGGCATCGCTGTCTTTATTTTTATAGCCGTCCTGCCGCTTATTATCTGGGGATTCAGAAAAGTCAACGGATACTATCCTATGCTCATTGTCGCTTTTATGTACGGATTTTTTGGAAGCCTTCTTATCCCAAAGGGATTCGGCGATTTCTATCCCATCACTGCCGGTTTGAGAATTATGAAATATGCTGTTCTTCCGAAAGGGAGCAGCTCCATGGCATTTATAACCGTGGCAATTATGATATTTATTTCTATATCTATCATATGCTTCGTGCCTTATTCTTATGAGAAAGCAGCGCAAAGCAGTACGAAAGTCAATATCAAAAAACGGCATAGCTAATCTTGACATCGGCAGAGCAGAGCTTGGATACTGCATAATCCGAGTTTTACAGGCCCTGATACTAAGCAGCCCGGACAAGCTGTATCTTTTTTCATGGACGGCCGCTCTTGTCCTTCTTGCCATGGCGGCGCAGGGCGTATTCCGGCGCACAAGCGCAAGAAAGCTCAAAGCCAAATTCCCTGCGGATCGCTGCCTTCCACTGAAAAAAATGTCGAAACTGCTGCGCATCAGAGCAGTTTCTCTGCCCACTCCTTCTCCTTAAAACCGGTCAGGACAAAGTCATCGCCGACCACAAGCGGTCTTTTCACCAGCATTCCATTAGTCGCAAGCAGCGCCAGCTGCTCATCCTCGCTCATCTCCGGGAGTTTTTGGGACAGCTCCATCTCCCGGTAAGGGATTCCGCTGGCATTGAAGAAGCGCTTTAAGGGAAGGCCGCTCATGGAATAATACTTCCGAAGCGTCCCCTCGTCCGGATGGTCCGTCTTGATATCCATCGCTTCGTATGCGATCCCCTTATCATCCAGCCACTTCAAAGCTTTTTTGCAGGTGCTGCATCTATCGTAACAGTAAAGCTTCAGCATGTTGAATTCCTTTCTATTTCCCTCTCACCATTCCTGTGGAATGGTCCAGTGTCCGTCCGCTCCGACTTCCGCCGTGTATACCGCGCAGTTTCCGATATACTTGGACCAATAGCTTCCGCCCGATGTCGGCGTCAGATACTCCAGAGCGCCCTTCATGGCGATGGCATGCGTGGAAAGCAGGATATTCTGCAAAACCGCTTCCTCCCGGAGCTCCTCCAGGAAGGTAGCCAGGCGAGCGACAACCGCAGAGAGTGCTTCCATCCCCTCCGGTGCCGGCTTATGGACAAAGTCCTGAAAGAATGCCATGACCTCCGGTGCCGGCTGTGCCAGATCCATTCCTTCATACGGTCCATAGTCCATCTCGATCAGCCGCCCCTCGATCATCGGGGAAGCGCCTTCTGCGATGATTTCTGCCGTCTGCACTGCCCGGATCAGCGGACTGGTATAGATCTTATCAAACTGTATCCCCAAGGAACGGAAACGGTCCCGGACACCCTCTGCCTGCCGGATGCCGACTTCATTTAACGGCACATCGCTGCGGCCCTGCAGGACATTGGCCTTATTCTTTTCCGTCTGTCCGTGGCGGACGATATAGATCATAAGCTCTTCCCCGGTTCGCAGGCATCCTTCTCATATTGAGCCGCATTGCACCGATGAGTAATCGCTGCAAAAAATATAGATGCCGTAAGTATAGTCCCCTGCATTGAGAAATCCTAATTCAATATCTTTTCCATGTTAGAGTAAAACAGAGGCAAATCCAGATTTTTTTGTTTTCCAGCTTCATAGACACTCTTACATCCATACATAATGTCATTTACATCATTATGCAGCGTCATTATCCTACTTGTAAGTTCATTTCTTGTGAACATTTGTTTCATTATTATGCCTGCAATAGCAGCGGGTATCCTGTAAGGAAGAAGTTCATTTTTATATAATCTCAAATTTACTCCTCTGGCCTTTACCACTGTAACAGTCTCTCTGATCGTTTTCACTGCTATAGACAAAGCATGAGAATCGCTCATAAGATTAATCGCAAGTTGTTTCGGATTATCAATTTTTCCTGCTCTCGCAGCAGAAGAAGTGACAGCTGCATTTATTGCCATGTGAATCCATATCCACTCTAGCATGTCATGAGGAACTTCTGCTTTCAGGTCTGCGGACTCAATCAGTTCCATCAAAGAGCCGTAATTTGGAATAATTGATTTTTTCTCACCTTCAAGCATAATATGATCAAACAGGACAGAATTCAATCCCTGCTGTGTCATACATCCGCCAGCCGTGGGAAATCCTATAATGTATTTAAAATTTCCGACCATTTCTTCGATTTCTTCGCGATCATTCCAAAGATTGCAGAATAATATCAAGCTCCCTGTAATATTATTCTGAGAAAGTGCGGCTATCGCATCTTTTATCTTCCCACTTGCAACACTTAAAAGAATAAAGTCATAGCATGTACCCGGCTTCGCAAGATTTACCGTGTATGTATCTGCTTTTTCTTTTCCCTTTTTATCATAGCGCCCATCTAATATCGTTATGTTCAGCCTTGATGGAAGATTTTGTCTTTTATTTTCTCTAACTAAATGTTCCGTCTGATGTCCTGCTTTTTGGAATGCATATCCATAAGTTGTCCCTATGACACCTAAGCCTAAAATACATATTTTCATTTATATATCCCGGGGGTGCAGACATTTTTAAGCGCCCCACAACTCCTTTCTCTACTGTAGAGGGATGATCCCTCCAGGTAATGACTTGATCCGATTGGATCGACTGCCTGTTCAGGGTCGATACCTTCTTCCATACGCTCTCGTCCGACTTGGGAAAGCCAGAGTTTGAACGCTTCCGTTTCCACCGGTACTTTACGCTTTTTTCCTGCTGCGCCCGTCATTTCTTCAAAAAGCCGGATGTCGTCCATGCGCTTTACCCTCCATAGGGTATATATTTTAAATGATATTGTCAATCTCACTTGACGCATTTTCTGCACGGAACTTTTATGCAGCCTGTTCCGAAGAATCATAATGCTGTTGTCTCATGACCATCGAAGGAAGACCGCCATTTGCTGTGCAGATACGCCTGTTGTTCCAATATTTCCGGGGGGCATTCCGCTGCTTTAAGAAGCAGCAGAATCCCTGCCGAGAAACCTGGAGCACACTGCAGTAAAACGCGATCTTTCCCTTTCTGAGGCCGCCGTCCGTCTTTTGGTCAAGGAAGCTCATCCTCAGACCTTTTCATCCTCAGACCTTTGGAAACTTCCGACGACTCGCTGCGAAAAAGTGCTTGCCTCTGCGAGAAACTCGTTTTCTTCTTTCGGTCTGGCGTTTTCTTTCTCCAGGCTGCGGTTTTGCTGTCTGAGCTTCTGCGCCTCCTCTGTGAGGCTCATTGCGTTTTCCGGAGTGTGGGTACCCAGTCCGAGGATCCAGACCCCCCTCCTTGGTCGCCTTGCTCCATCCATAGAGCATATCCACATTGATTCCGAGCTCCTCGGCTGCCTTGCTGAAGCCGATCTCCCGACCGAGCTTTACGGCCTGGACTTTAGCTCTTTGTCGTAAACTTTTTTCTGTGCCATTTTGACCTCCATCTTCACCTGATTTCTTATTTAAATCCATGAATGAGAAGTGTCAAGATTTATGATACAACACCATAGATTGCTCGTACAAAGAACTGTCCCTTCAATCTTGTGATTGATATCCAGAGCAAGCTGCAGTCCAAGGGTACCGGGTATCAGCGCTGGGTAATATTGTCAATAATGGTTGACAGATTTTCCTCAA
>NZ_KI273141.1:0-46293 GCF_000469565.1 Oribacterium sp. oral taxon 078 str. F0263
CTGCCGTCCTCGATGCCGGTCTTTTGCGCTTGCTTGCCCCGGAACGCCGGTTGGCATGCCGTGTATCCGTCCCAGCGTCTCTTCGCTTCTTCGAAGCTTTCGCGACGCTGCCAGGAATTCGCATTCCGGGCCTTCGGCCCTGCATGCTCATTCCTGTTGTCCTCTCAGATGCCGGAGCGGCCGCCCGTGTAAACACGGCGTCTGCTCCGGCGCCTGAGAGGGACTGATACACTAAAAATGGCGGATCTTAATCTGATCCACCATTGAAAATTCGCGAATGGAAATTCGCGAAGTAAAGCTTCAATCTTAACCCGGGTTCAGAGCTTTGTCTGCCAAGGTGAGGTGGATACCTGCTTTTCTGTCTGTGCGACTGTCTCAGTTTAGCGCAGATCCGGGCCTCTGTCAATCCTCTTTTGTCCGCTTCCGCTCCGTCATTCCGGCAGCTTCTTCCCTATGATTGACAGCTCCCTCCCCATGGTCCGCTTCCGAAGCTGTTTCTTCTGTGAGGAGGCTGTCGAAGATCTCATAGATCTCTTCCAGGCCCTGCCGGCTCCGCGCGGAGAAGGGGATCAGGCGGCAGGCATCGGAGGCGCCGAGGACGGCGCGGATCGAGCTCTCTCTTTTCTCAAGCTGTGTCTTTCCGATCTTGTCCGACTTCGTCAGGATCACAATCGGCTCGTAGCCGGTCGCATCCACGATCCAGCGGAACATCTGGATATCCTGTTTCGTGGGATCATGCCGGATATCCACAAGGAGTATGACCTCCTCGATGCTCTCGGAGCCCCTCAGATATTTCCGGATCATGCGGTCCCACTTCTCCTGCTCCACTGCCCCGGTCGCAGCATAGCCGTAGCCGGGCAGATCTACCAGATAGAAGCTTCCGTTTACGTGATAAAAGTTGATGGTCCGGGTCTTCCCCGGGGTAGAGGAGATCCTCGCATAGGATTTCCTCCGGATAAAGGAGTTGATAAAGGAGGACTTTCCGACATTGGAGCGGCCCGCCATCACAAATTCCGGCTCCCGGCTCCGAAAAAGCTCCGATTTCACCCCCAAGACCTTCGCAAGCTCCACCGATCGAATCTTCACGCTCCCTCTCCGCTCCTTCCGGGCCGTCGCCCCCGGCCGCCGCGCCGGGCCGCCGTATCGGAGGCTGCGGCGCTGAGTGCGCTCTCATCACGGCTCAGCACAGGCTCCCCCCTTCCCTCCACGACCTCTCTTGTGATCTCCACCGCGCTGATCGAGGGATCGGAGGGGATCTCATACATAAGCCCCATCATGATGTCCTCCATGATGGAGCGAAGCCCCCGCGCCCCGGTCTTTCTCTGGATCGCCTTCTCCGCGACCGCGCGGATCGCGTCCTCCGTAAAGCTTAATTCCACGCCGTCAAGCTCGAAAAGCCTCTGATATTGGCGGATCAGCGCATTCTTCGGCTCGGTCAGGATGCGCTTTAAGCTCTCCACATCGTGGCTCTCCAGTTCGACGTCGATCGGGACACGGCCGATGAATTCCGGGATGAGGCCGAATTTCACCAGATCCTCGGGCTGCACCTTTTTCAGGAGCTCGTCATAGCTGTTTCGATTCTTCTCCACGATCTCCGCTCCAAAGCCGATGGAGCCGGAGGCGATCCTCTTTTCGATGATCTTTTCCAGTCCGTCGAAGGCTCCTCCGCAGATAAAGAGGATATTCTTCGTATTGATCTGGATCAGCTCCTGCTGCGGATGCTTCCTGCCACCCTGTGGCGGGACGGAGGCGACGGTTCCCTCCAGGATCTTTAAGAGCGCCTGCTGGACTCCCTCTCCGGAGACATCCCTCGTGATCGAGACATTCTCCGACTTCTTTGTGATCTTGTCGACCTCATCGATGTAAATAATGCCGTACTCTGCCCTCTTCACATCGAGATTCGCCGCCTGGATGAGCTTTAAAAGAATGTTCTCCACATCCTCTCCGACATATCCCGCCTCTGTGAGCGCCGTAGCGTCCGCAATGGCAAAGGGAACACCCAGGATCTTCGCGAGAGTCTGCGCGAGGTAGGTCTTCCCGGTCCCCGTCGCTCCGATCAGCAGGATATTGGATTTCTGGACCTCAATGTCCTGAATCCGGGAGCTGATTCTCTTATAGTGATTGTAGACCGCGACGGAGAGCACCTTCTTCGCCTCATCCTGACCGATGACATACTCATCGAGAAAGCCCTTGATCTCCTTTGGCTTTAAGAGCTTCGGGGTGATTTCCGCCTGCGCCTCCGCCTCTTCCCTCCGATAATCCTCCGCCAGGATCTCGCTGCTCAGCTCGATGCACTCATTGCAGATCAGGGCCCCGTTATTGCCCCGGAACATCTTCTTCACCTGATCATAGCGTCTTCCGCAGAACGAGCAGCGCTCCCTCATATCCATCTTTTGCATAGCCCCTTACGCCTTTCCCTCCGACTCCCCTCTGGAGCGGAAGATCCGATCGACCAGTCCGTACGAGAGCGCCTGCTCCGCGTCCATCCAATGATCCCTCTCCGTATCCTCCAGCACCTTTTCCAGGCTCTGCCCGCAGTTTTCGGCGAGGATCTCCGCCATGTGCTTCTTCGTCCGGAGGATCCATTCCGCGGTGATCTGAATCTCCGTCGCCTGCCCCTGGGCGCCTCCGGAGGGCTGATGAATCATGACCTCCGCATTCGGAAGAATCATGCGCTTCCCCTTTGTGCCGCCGGCGAGGAGGAAGGCCCCCATCGAGGCCGCCATACCCACACAGATGGTGGAGACATCGCATTTGATATACTGCATCGTATCGTAGATCGCCATGCCGGCCGTGATCACCCCTCCCGGGGAATTGATATAAAGGCTGACATCCTTGTCCGGATCCTCTGACTCGAGATAGAGAAGCTGAGCCACCACAAGGGATGCGGTATCGTTATTCACCTCGTCCCCGAGAAAGACGATGCGCTCGTTCAGGAGGCGGGAAAAGATGTCGTAGCTCCGCTCTCCGCGCGATGTGGACTGAATGACATAGGGGATCGTGGCAATGCCTCTCGGATCGGAAAAATCTCTCATCTTATTTTCTCCTTCTATCTTCTCCTTCTATCGCCAAGGGAAACGCTATGCCGCTATGCTACCATGTTTTCCCTGAAAGAGGAATAAACTGCCGGTTGAAAGTCTCGAGGGAAGCGATCCTCAAATCCTCTGATCCTCTCTCAAAAAAGGAGCGCGGCTTTCGCAGCGCTCCCAAATCTCTCCCGGAGATCTTAATCAGGACTCCTCTCCCTCTTCCTTCTTCTCCGAAGACTTCTTTTCGGACTTCTTTTCGGATTTCTTCTCGCTTTTCTTCTCCGGCTTTGTGAGCTTTGCCTCGGAAAGCAGCATATCGACCGTCGCCTGAAGCTCGAGCTCTCTCCGGACGGATGCCTTCTGGGACTCGCTGACCGTCTTCATGAGATCCTCATACTTCATCTTGTACTGATCCGCGATTTTCTTAAACTCCTCCTCGACCCGCTCGTCCGGTACCGTGATATTCTCCTTCTTCTGGACCGCCTCGAGCACCAGGGAATTTCGGATGCTTCTCTCCGCCCCCGGCTTCATCTGCTCCTTCAGCTTCTCCTCGGTCTGTCCGGTGATCTGCATGTACTGCTCGATGGGAATCCCCTGCTGCTGAAGCCGCATCGCATAGTCCCGGTACATCTGCTCCAGCTGCTCCTCGAGCATCGGCTCCGGGATGTCCAGCTCCGCATTCTCAGCGACCTTATCGATGACGCGGTTCTCATTCTGCAGCGCAGCCTGCTTCTCCTTCTCCTCCCGGAGCCCTTTCTCGAGATCCTTCTTGTATTCCTCCAGGGTATCGAACTCGGAGACCTCGGAGGCGAATTCATCGTCCGCCTCCGGAAGCTGCTTTTCCTTTACGGATTTGATGCTGACCTTGAAGAGCGCTGCCTTTCCGGCGAGCTCCTTCGCCCCGTAATCCTCGGGGAAGCTCACATTGACATCGACCTCTTCCCCCGCCTTATGGCCGATCAGCTGATCCTCAAAGCCCGGGATAAAGGTCCCGCTCCCGATGGTGAGCGGATAATCCTCTCCCCGTCCGCCGACGAACTCCTCCCCGTCCACGGATCCCACAAAGTCAATGGAGCTGATATCTCCCTTTTTGATCTCCCGGTCGACATCGATCATGCGGGCGTTCTTCTCCAGCTCCTGTCTGAGACGATCCTCGACTTCCTTTTCCGTCACCGAAGAATCCGCGCCCTCGACGCTCACTCCCTTGTACTCTCCCAGCTTCACTTCCGGCTTCAGGGCAACCGTCGCGGTATAAATCAGATTCTTTCCCTTCTCAATCTGCTCCACGGAGATCTCCGGACGGGAGACAATGGAGAGGCCGGACTCCTTCGCAGCATCCGGATAGCTCTTGTCCAAAAGCCCGTTCAGGGCATCCTCATAGAAGACCTGCGGACCATACATCTTTTCGATCATCTGCATCGGCGCCCTGCCCCGGCGAAAGCCCGGAAGATTGAATCTGCCCTTATTCTTTCTGTAGGCCTCCGTAAGCGCCTGATCGAAATCCGCGGCATCCACTTCCACGGTGAGCTTCGCCATGTTTTTTTCTAAATTTTCAACTTTAACACTCATTTAAGAGCACCTCCACAAATCTTCTGTCATGATCCCCGCCGAATCCACGGCGCACCCGGTTATGCAGTATAACACTGAAATACAGCGCTGGCAAGCCGCACATCGTAAAAGCGCTGCCGGCCTGTAAATGCTCCTTCCCGCTTCCGCTCACCGGCCGAAAGCATAAATGGAGACCTACAAATTACTGTCTAACCATGCTTTCAGTTCATCAAAGCTGTAGTCCCCCTTTAACGCTATCCCATCTTTAATGATGGAATGCTTACATTCCTTTTTGTAATCCTCAATCATTCTCCCAAAGCCGCCTCCGCCATGCGTGCAAAAGGGAATGATGGTCTTTCCGCTCAAATCCACCGTTCTTAAAAACGAGCGAACGGGTGGGGCAAAGGTTTTCAGCCAATTCGGAGAGCCTATAAAAATCAGCTCTGCATTCTTAATCGCTTCCGCCCCCTGAATCTGAATAAGAGGAGGACAATATCCCTTTTCAATTTCTTCTCTCGCTTCCTTTACCGCTGTATTATACGAAAAGGAATAAGGCCTTTCCGGTTTCAGTTCTCTCAGTTCTCCATCCGTAATCAAGGCAATATCTTCCGCTAATCTTCTTGTTATCCCTGAATAGGAATAATATACAATGAAAGGCTTCATAAAAACCCCCTTTGGCAAAACCTCCTTTGGCAAAGTGCGGCCCTATCATGATTCCTGAGGAAAAAGGGCAGAAGCGGGCGGTCTCCCGAGCCGCGCGAGGCGGGAGTTGGCATACTCCCCGCTCTCCGTCACATCCTCAGAGAACCAGTCCGGTCCCTGAAACCGCCTCGCTTCCTCCACGCTCGGAAACTCGACCTCCGCGATCCAGAGCCCCTCCAGCTCGCCCAGGAAGCGGTCCAGCTCAATCCGGTATTCCCCAAAGGGGATGAGACTACGCCTCTTTCGAATGATGATCCCCTCCGCCTTCTTTAAGAGGGAATGATAGGATTCCCTGTCCAGCGGGAGATTCACCTCCTCGTGGGAGAGGAGTCCGGAGCCCTTATAGCTCATGCTGTAGTGCTCCTTCCCGTCCAGCCGGGAGCGGCGCACCCGGATCGCAGGAGAAAAGTTCAGGTAGCCCTGCTCGATCTCCTTTATCGGATATTCCAAGAGCCGTTCCGGAAGTCTCCGGATCCGCCACTTCCTCTCGATCTCCAGTGCCATGTCCCCCTCCTTTGTTCCGGGATGCTTTTCCGGCGAACTGCCTCTGCCCCTTTCGAAATGTCCCTGCTTTTATGCCGCAGGAGATGCGGATTCCCTCTCCGCGGAAAAACGGGCCGCGTCTTTCTGTCCCGGGGCATTCCGCTCCTCGGAAAAGGAAAGGCCGGGCAGCTATCCTGCCCGGCCGCAAAGCCCTTCTTAAACGGCGCTTTCCGATGCTTTACTGCTCATCGTCCGCTTCCGCTCTTCCGACCGCCTCGATATCCACATCGGCTACATCGGCATCCTCTCTCCTGCCCTCCTCCGGGAGAAGGACCTTCATGGAAAGAGAGATCTTGTGGTTATTCACATCGAGATCCACGACCTTTGCCTCGATCTCCTGTCCCACCGAAAGGACATCCGAGGGCTTGTTGACATGCTCTCTGGAAATCTGAGAGACATGGAGCAGGGCGTCGATCCCCTTGTCCAGCTCGATGAAGGCGCCGAAGTCCGTCATGCGGGCGACCCTTCCTCTTACGATCTGCCCGGCGGCATACTTCGTATCCGCATCCTTCCACGGGTTCTCATCCGGGAACTTTCTCGTCAGCGCAATCCTCTCGCCGTTGATCTCCTTGACCAGGACCTTGACCTCCTGCCCCGGCTTAAAGAGCTTCTTCGGATTCTCGATGCGTCCCCAGCTCATCTCGGAGATATGGAGAAGGCCGTCCGCACCGCCGAGATCGATGAAGGCGCCGAAGTCGGTGAGATTCTTCACGACGCCGGTCCTCACATCTCCCTCCCGGAGCTCCGCAAAGAGCTTGTCGTGCTGCTCCTTCTTCAGGGCGAGCATGATCTGCTTCCTGTCTCCGATCACTCTGCGCTTCTGCGGATTGAACTCCGTGATCACAAACTGAATGTCCTGCCCCTGATACTTGTTCAGATCCCTCTCGAAGCTGTCGGAGACCAGAGAGGCCGGCACGAAAACTCTCGCTCCGT
Source organism: Oribacterium sp. oral taxon 078 str. F0263 (assembly GCF_000469565.1). NCBI lineage: Bacteria > Bacillati > Bacillota > Clostridia > Lachnospirales > Lachnospiraceae > Oribacterium > Oribacterium sp. oral taxon 078. The sequence goes on from NZ_KI273141.1 coordinate 6,756, forward strand.
TCACCTCGACATTGAGTCCGCCCTTGACCACCTGGATCACGCGTCCGGTGAGGACTGCGCCCTCCTCGAAGGCCTTCCTGAGCTCCTCGGAGGCCTTGGACTGCAGCGCGTCCCTGTGAGAGAGGATGACCTGCCCCTCGCCGTCATTTACTTTCTTCACCTTGCACTCGATCTCGTCTCCGATATTGACAACCGTCGTGAGATCCAGGGAATTATCGGTGCTGTAGTCGCTGCGGGTCAGGATCCCGTCGGACTTGTAACCGATGTTCAGAGCGATTTCATCCGGCTTGACGCTGATGACCTTGCCTGTTACGATCTCTCCCGCATGAATTGATTTCAGTGATCCCTCCAGCATTTGTTCAAAACTCATTTCTGACATAAGTTAGAACCTCCTTAATGATTTCTTTCGGGGTACTGGCCCCTGCTGTAATAGCTACGTTGCGAATCGCTTCATCCGAGTAGAGTTTAAGATCTTTGACCGTTTGTATCAGCTGCGTGTTCCGACATTCCGACTGGCAAATCTCAAATAGCTTCTTCGTGTTTGATGAACTGCTTCCTCCAATGACGATCATGGCATCGGAGCTCCCTGCAAGCTTCTTGGCCTCTTCCTGTCTTTCGAAAGTTGCGTTGCAAATCGTATTTATAACGTTAGTATGATACCGCTTTTTCTCTAAAATATCAATAAGCAACTTGAATTTGTCCACATTAAATGTGGTCTGTGCCAGCACAAGGACCCGCTCTCCCCCTCCGTCCGGAAGCTTTTCCGCCTCCTCCGGACCGGGAAGCGCCGTGATTCTTCCTCTGGCCCAGCCCATGATGCCGATGATTTCCGGGTGATGAGGATCCCCGACGATGAAGCATTTCTCCCCTCTCCCCGTGTGCTCCTCCGCGAGGCGCTGAATCTTCCGGACGTAGGGGCAGGACGCGTCCACCGTCTCGATCCCCTTTTCCCGGAGGAGCTCATAGATCTCCCTGGGGACTCCGTGCGCCCGGATAATGACGATGCCCCCGGAAAGCGCCTCGAGTTCCTCCCGTGTCTCCAGCACGGACACGCCTCGCTCCTTCAGGGCCGTGACCACGGTATCGTTGTGTACGATCGCCCCGTAGGTATAGATCGGCTTCCTCTCGGAGGGGGGCTTTGCCTCCTCCCTCTCCGCGATCCGGAGGACCTGATCCACCGCGCGCTGTACCCCGAAGCAAAATCCGGCGCTCTTTGCGACCACCACCCTCTTCCCCGATCCCGCCATAAGAAAGCTCTCCTCTCAGCCCTTTGAGAGAGCGAGGATCGCATCGACCGTCCCCTCGATCGTAAGATCGGAGGAGTCCAGAAGCAGCGCGTCCTCCGCCCTCTTAAGAGGCGCGATCTCCCGGTGCATATCCCGGTAATCCCGCTCCTCCACCTCTCTCTTCACCGCAGCGTAATCCGCCTTCTCCCCCTTTTCGAGAAGCTCCCGCATCCTCCGGCGGGCTCTGACCTCGGAGGATGCCGTGAGATAGATCTTAAGATCTGCCCCGGGGAGAACCCTCGTCCCGATATCCCGGCCGTCCATGACCACGGAATGCTTCTCTCCGAGCTCTCTTTGCAGGGAGAGGAGCTTCGTGCGGACCGCGCCGTAGCAGGAGATCACAGAGGCGGCATCCCCGACCTCCTGCGTCCGAATCTCCCCGGAGACATCCTCCCCGTCAAGCTCCACCCTCTGTCCCCCGTCCTCCCCGGGGCGAAGGGAGACAGAGACCCCTTCCACGGCCTTCGAGACAGCCTCTTCGTCGTGGAGCGGGAGCGCATGCCGGAGGCAAAAAAGCGCAAGAGCGCGGTACATCGCACCGGTATCCACATAGAGACAGCCGAGCCTTCGCGAAAGAGCGCGGGCGACCGTAGACTTTCCCGCTCCCGCGGGACCGTCGATTGCGATAGTATAGGGCATAGAGACCTCCGAAATCCGCGGCATTTTCTGCCGCAAGCTGACAAAAGCGCTCCCTCCCCGAAGGAGGAGAAGTGCGGGTGGATTCTCGATACAATCCGCGTCCTCCTATCTTTCCTCCGCCGCGGACCTCCCCGCGAGAAAGCCTGTGGAAAAAGCCGCCTGCATGTTATAGCCCCCGGTAGAGGCATCGATATCGAGGAGCTCCCCGGCGAAGTAAAGGCCGCGGACCCTCCGGGACTCCATGCTCTTTGGGGAAATATCTCGGGTATCGACCCCTCCCCTTGTGATGATGGCCTCCCGAAAGGAGGCGGTGCCCCGGATCGTAAAGCAAAAATCCCGAAAGAGAGTCTCGATCTCCCTCCTCTTTTCCCGGGAGAGCTCCCCTGCCTTCTCCCGGCGGGAGATCCCCCTTTTCTCCAGTCTCCTCAAAAAAACCGGAAGAAATCGGAGCGGAAGAAGGGCGGAGAGCACCCGCTCCAGCCCTCCGCCCCCGGCGTTTTCCAGCTCCCGGATCAGTCTCCCCTCCAGCATCTTTTCCGTGAGGGCGGGCTTTAGGTCGATGTGCGCTGTGAGAAGAAGGCCCCGCTTCGCCTCTTCCGAATGCAAAAGCTCTGTCAGCTCGGCGGAAGCGGATAGGATGATCGGCCCGGAAAGCGCATCCGGGAGGAAATCGATCTCTCCGAAGGACTCATAATAAGACCTTCCCTCCTCGTCCCGGATCGAAAGCCCCGCATTCCTTAGCTTCAGCCCCTGGAGAAAGCGGCAGTCCCCCTCCTCTACGAGGAGCGGAACGAGGGAGGGGAGGCATTCCCGCAGCCGATGTCCCGTCTCCCCGGCAAAGCGATAGCCGTCCCCCGTAGAGCCGGTGGAGGGGTAGGAAAGCCCCCCCGTGGCGACGATGAGCCGATCCGCTGAAATCTCTCCCTCCCGGCAGCAAACGGAATAAACCGCTCCGTTTTGAAGCCGGATTTCTCTTGCCTCCGTTCGATAAAGAAGCTTCACTCCCGCCTTCTTCAGGGCGCGCTTCAGAGCGTCTGTGATCGAAAAGGCGTGGTCAGAGAGGGGAAAGACCCTGCCTCCCCGCTCCTCCTTCAGGGGACAGCCGTTTTCCTCCATGAGCCTCCATAGGTCCCGGTTGGAAAAGGCGGAGAAGGCGGAGTAGAGAAAGCGGGGGTTTCTGAAAAAGTGCTGCGGAAAGTCCCCGATATCCGCGGAATTTGTGAGATTCCCGCGGCCCTTTCCGCTGATAAAGATCTTCTTCCCGAGTTTTTCGTTCTTCTCCAGGAGCAAAACCTCGGCCCCGGGATTCACTTTCTTTGCGGAGAGCGCTGCCATCATTCCGGCGGCTCCTCCGCCGATCACTGCGATTTTCACGGCCCGAAGCCCCCCTCTTCTACGACGCGGAAAGCACAAACATATTGTAGATCGCGCGGATCGCCGCCTCAAAGTCCTCATTCCGGACCCCGATGATGATATTATATTCACTCGATCCCTGATCGATCATCTTGATATTGATGTAGTCATGCGCCAAAGCGCTCATGACGCGGCCCGCAACGCCCCGGGCGGACTTCATGCCGCGCCCGACGACCGCGATCAGGGCCAGATCCGCCTCCAGCTCGATGAGATCCGGATTCACCGCCCTCTGTATCCCCTGCAATACCTTCTGCTCATTCGATATCAGCTCCTCCTGATGAATGAAGAGAGTCATCGTGTCGATGCCGGACGGCGTATGCTCCACGCTGATCCCGTTCTCCTCGATCACGGAAAGGACCTTCCGGATAAATCCGATCTCCGAGTTCATCATCGCCTTTTCGATATTGATGGAACAGAAATTCTTCTTCCCCGCGATCCCCGTGATGATGAAGCGCGGCTTCTTCAGGGTATTTGCGACGATCATCGTCCCATGATCCTCGGGTCGGTTGGTGTTTTTGATCTGGATCGGGATGCCCTCCTTCCGGACGGGGAAGATCGCGTCCTCATGGAGCACGCTCGCCCCCATATAGCTCAGCTCCCGAAGCTCCCGATAGGTGATATAGTCGATCACCTCCGGCTTTCTCACGATCCGGGGGTCAGCGACCAAAAAGCCGGATACATCCGTCCAGTTCTCATAGAGATCCGCGTGAAGTCCCGCCGCGATCAAGGAGCCTGTCACATCGGAGCCGCCCCGGGAGAAGGTCACGGTCCTTCCCTCCGGGTCCAGACCGTAGAAGCCGGGTATGACCGCCTTCTCCATGTCCCGGAGTCTCTCCCCGACTCTTCTCTCCGTCTCCCGGAAGTCACACTCCCCGTCCGGGCGGAATGCGATGAGCTCCCCGGCGTCTAAAAAGGGGAAGCCGAGATACTCCGCCATGAGCTTCGCATTCAGATACTCCCCGCGGGAGGCCGCGTAGGCACAGCTCTCCCCGGCGAGAAGTCTCTCCCGGATCTCCCTGAAGTCCTCTTCGAGGCTCAGGGAAAGGGAGAGGCCGTCTATGATTTCCCGATAGCGCCTCTCGATCTTCGGGAGCTGCCGCTCCATCCCCCTCCCCTCCCGCAGATCCTCATAGAGAAGATAGAGAAGGTCCGTGACCTTCTCATCCTTCGGGAAGCGCTTCCCCGGCGCGGAGACGACGACATAGCGCCTCGCGGGATCCGAGAAAACAATCTCCCTGACCTTTTTAAACTGCTCCGCGGAAGCACAGGAGCTCCCGCCGAATTTCACAAGCTTCATAAAAATCCCCCTCATCCTCTCCGGGGCAGGGGAATCCGGTCTTCCCTCCCCGCGGAATGAGAAGGATTATAACACCGGGACGGCTCTTCTACAAGAAGAGCCGTCCCGGTGCGTCCATTTTCCCCTTCGAAAATCCGCTTCTCTACTTTTTCTGTACGATATAGGGAGACAGAATCCCGCCCAGGTGAGCGAGGGACATCGTCTGGATATAGGCCTTCCCCGGGCCGGTGATGACGGTGTCCACAAGGCCCTCTCCGCCAAAGAGCTTGTTCTTTAAGCCCTTTACCATCCGGATATCCATCTTGCAGCTCGCATCCATCAGCGCGAGCACCCCGGTATCGCAGACAAGCTCCTCCCCCGCCGCAAGGTCATATTCCTTGACATAGCCGTCCAGCTCCAGGAAGACCACTCCCGGTCCCGTGACCTTCTGCATGATGAAGCCCTCTCCTCCGAAGAAGCCGGCCCCCAGCTTTTTCTGGAAGAAGATCGACAGATCAACGCCGGACGTAGAGCAAAGGAAGGCGGACTTCTGGCAGATCAGGCTCTCTCCGGGCCCGAGCTCTCTCGCGATGATGCTCCCCGCAAAGGAAGAGGCGAAGCCGATCTCCGCCGGTCCCTTCGCGGTATAGTGACTCATGAAGAGGCTCTCTCCGGAAAACATCCTCCCGATGCTCTTCCCGATCCCGCCGGTCCCCCTCGTCTCCGTCTCTATGGGTCCCTTGGCCCAGGTCCTCCCCGCGAGCTCACTCATGATCGTCTCTCCCGCGTCCAGCTGGATGACAACCGCCGGAAGACTTCCTCCCTCGATCTGATAACGCATACTGCTTCCTCCTATCTTCTGCTTTTCATGTTTCTCTCCGCGCTGCACCGATAGTTTAAACTATCAGGACCGCGGCCCTTCTGTCAATTCGTTTTTATCAATTTTTCAGAGAAATGTAAATGGTCCGACAGATAGTATTTCATTCTTTCGCGTTTTCAGAGAAGGCACTCCCTCCCGGGGAGGAATTTTCCGGCCTTTCCCGGGATGCCCCTCCCGCAGACTGCGCTTCTTATCTCTCGGATAAGGCACGGCGTTTGGAGGCGGTTTCTAAGATTATGAGAGGATCAATTCTTTACAGCCTCTCCGCCCTCGACCACGATGGAATCCGGGTCCGTGTCGTCCCCGAAAACCGGCTTTAAGGTCTCCTCATAGTCCTTATGGAAGAAATTCTCCTTCCCGAGCGCCCGGATCTCCTCATTTAGGAAATCCAGAAGCTCCGTATTGCCCTTCGCGACCGCGGCCGCAATCGTGTCGTAGTCCCCGAGAGTTTCGATCCCCACCACATAACCGGGGTTCGTCTTCGCCCAGGCTATGACCTCGGTATTGTCCGTGGAGAAGGCGTCCCCTCTTCCGTCCAAGAGCGCATTATAGGCGTCCGCGTAGGCATCGTACTTTTGGAGCTTTACCTCGGGATGATTCTTCTCAAAATAGGTCTCCGCCGTCGTGCCCTTTGCGATGATCAGGGTCTTTCCCTTCAGCTCCTCGACGGATTTGATCTCCTTGTCCTCCGGGGAAACCACGCCGAGCGCGACCTTCATATAGGGAAGCGCGAAATCCACCTGCTCCGCCCTCTCCTTTGTGACCGTAAAATTCGCAAGAGTAATGTCAATCTTTCCGGTGCTCACATATTCCACGCGGGAGGCCGGGTCCAGGGAGGTAAACTCCGCCTTCACCCCGAGATCCTCCGCGATGCGCCTCGCATAGAAGACATCATAGCCCTGATTCTCCCCCTTTGAATCGATATAGCCAAACGGAGCCTTGTCCGTAAAGACACCGATCCGGATCACCCCGGAATTCCGGATCTCCTCCACCGTGCGAAAGGATGCAGATCCCTCCTTCTTCCCCTCCGCCGCGCTCTGCGCGCTGCTCCCGGTCTTTTCGCTCTGAGAGGCACAGCCGGACAGGGCCCCCGCAAGAAGAAGCGCCGAAAGAAAAACTGCTGCCGCCATTGATTTTTTCATACTGTCTCTCCCTTTCTCCGGATCTCATCCTCTCATCCGGCACTGATCCAAAAAACTTTTCCATCCATCCTCGGAAAATGCGGATCCTGTCGAAATTTGCAGGGATCAATCCGCTTCTTCCGAAAGCCTCCCCTCTCCCTCTCTTCCCTTCTTTTTGGAGGAGAAGAGGAAGTTCCCGAGGAAGTCTCTCGCCCTCTCCGTCTTCGGAGCCGTAAAAAAGGCTTCGGGCTCCCCGCTCTCCGCGATATTCCCCTGGTCCATGAAGAGGATCCTGTCCGCGACCGCCCGGGCAAAGGCCAGCTCGTGCGTGACGATCAGCATCGTCATCCCCCGCTCGGAGAGCTCCATCATGACATCGAGAACCTCCCTGACCATCTCCGGGTCCAGCGCGGCCGTGACCTCATCAAAGAGCATCATCTCCGGGTGCATGGCTAAGGCCCGCACAATTGCGACCCTCTGCTTCTGCCCTCCGGAGAGCATCCTGGGGTAGGCCTTCTCCTTCTCCGACAGATTCACCCTGAGGAGAAGCTCCCTCGCCTCCCGCTCGGCCTCCGCCCTCCCCTTTCTCTGCACCCGGATCGGCGCGAGCGTGATATTCTCCAGAACTGTCATGTGGGGAAAAAGCTCGTAGCTTTGGAATACCATGCCGAGCTTCTGCCGGATCTTCGGAAGCTCCCTCGGATTCCCGCTGATGAGCTCTCCGTCCAGGCGGATGCTCCCCCCGTCGATCCTCTCCAGACCATTGATGCAGCGGAGCAGGGTCGACTTCCCGCAGCCGGAGGGCCCGAGGAGGACGAGCACCTCTCCCCTTTTCACATCCAGATCGATCCCTCTGAGAATCGCATTTCCCGACTCATAGCTCTTATGGAGATTTCTGATAGAAAGAAGAACATCTTCCGTCATGATTTCCCTTCCCCTCTTTCCTGAAATTTTCCGCTCCCGCAGACTGAAGCTGCCCCTTCCCCGTCCCATCCAAAGCGATGCCGACCCGCAGAGAGGGCATCAGTCCCTCCACCTTTTTTCCAGATAGCCCGCGAAAAGAGAGATCGGCCAGCACACCAGGAAGTAGAGGAGAAAGATCACGCCATAGATCGGGAGCGCCGCCGTCGGGTAGCGGAAGCGGTTCGCATCGATGATCTGCTGCCCTGTCTTAAGGACCTCCACGACCCCGATCAGGACGACCAGGGAGCTCGTCTTTACCATTCTCGTCACAAGATTGATGGCGAGAGGGATCAGACGCCGGACCGTCTGGGGTATGATGATGAAAAATGCGGTCTGAAGCGGTGTCAGGCCGAGTGCCGCGGCGCTCTCATACTGTATCCTCGGTATGCTGACAAGCGCCCCCCTCACAAGGTCTCCGAGCTCCGCCGTCCCCCATAGGACGAAGACGATGACCGCGCTCAGCTCCCCGGAGAGGCTCAGAGCGAAGGCCCGTGCCGTTCCGAAATAGACCAGGAAGAGGAGCACAAGCTGCGGCATGATCCGGATAAAGTCGAGATAGATCCGGCTCAGCGCCTTTGTAAGGGGATTCCTTCTCGTCATGAGCATGCCAAAGAGGATGCCGAGCGGAAGGGAGAGCGCCGCGGAGAGGAGGCTGATCCGGATCGTCACAAAAAGTCCTCCCATCAGCCTCTCGAAATTATTTCCGTCAAAGAGGATGCCGATGCCCCGCTCTCTCCCGCCCGTATTTTGCAAAGAGAGAAGCGAAGAAAGAGAAAAGAGCTCAATCGCCGAAGCCCGCATAGCGAAGCCTCCTTTCCAGGAGAGTTCCGAGAATAGAGATCGGAAGCAAAAGCACGAGATAGAAGAGGACCAGCATGAAAAGCGCCTCCTCGGTCTGATAATAAAGGCCGATCAGATCCTTCGCCACATACATAAGATCCGCCAGAGCGATCGCGGAGAAGACGGAGGTCTCCTTGATGAGGAAGATCACATTCGCGACGAGGGAGGGGACAGAGAGCGCAAGAGCCTGCGGGAAGATCACATAGCCCATGCTCTGAAGCGGCGTGAGCCCAAGAGACAGCGCCGCCTCCCTCTGGACCCCCTCCACGGCCTCCAGCCCCGCCCGGAAGCTCTCCGTCATATAGGCTCCGCCCAGAAAGCTCAGTCCCACGACGCCGCAGAGTCCGGAGCTCATCCGGATTCCAAGCTTCGGAAGTCCGAAATAGAGAAAGAAGAGCTGGACGAGGAGAGGTGTATTCCGGGACAATTCCACATAGGCCGAAGCGATCCGGCGGAGGATGGGAAGCTTATAGTATTCTGTGACGCTGCAAAGCGCTCCGATCAGAACGGAAAAGAGAATGCCGAGCGCTGCGATCCCCAGAGTCAGCCTCGCCGCATCAAAATACATCGGTGCAAATCTTCGAATAAATGAAAAATCCACGCTGCCTCCTGTCCGATTGCTTATCTTCCCCGCGCCGGAGAAATGGGTCCGTAATGAAGAGCCGATACGTAAAAAGGGAGGAGCAGGTCCTGCCTGCTCCTCCCTGGAATACGCGAAATCCGCGCGCGGCAAAGGCCTCCTATGCGTCACACATACGGAGGCAACAAGAAAAGATCATCTCTTTTTTCTGCTTTGCCATGCTCTTCTCCTCTTTCTCTTCTCTGCCGGACCCGGGCACAAAACGATACACCCCAAAATCCCCGCCGACTGATAGGGATTCTATCATCTGCCGCCCTCTCCTGTCAAGTCAGGCCGGAAAGCAAGCTCTCCTTCCCAAAAGCCTCACTGCGCATCCCCCTCCTGCCACTGCTCCACCAGGGCCGCCTGGACGAGAAGTCTCTTCCCCGCACTTCCCGGGCCGGAGCAGGTGGAGAGGGTGAGGAGCTTCGGCTTCTCCGTGAAGTCGATGCCGGTCTCTGATGACTCCGGGGCAGCGGAACGCTTCAGACTCCGCTCCACATAGCTCTCATAGTCCGCCTCCGTCACATCCCGATAGACCGCATCCTCTACGTCGGTGACGAAATAGGAGAAGATCCGGTATTTCCGGATGCCGTCCGGCCGGCAGAGGTAGAGATAGGGATTGGAGGATGCGAGCCCGGGGTCCTTCAGGAGGAGCTTCAGCTTCCCGAACATGGATCCGTTTTTCATATTGTGTCCGAAGACAAAGGTATTGAGATCGCTGTAGTCCTTTGAGGCCGCCGCATCCAAAAAGATCGAGCCCGCCGCATTGGACTTTCCCTCGAAGGATCGGTGCATATAGTCCTCATTGTCCTTCCCGGCCGCAATCGGATAGCGGAGGTCCAGAGCGGGAAAATAGAGAACCGCGGAGAAGTCCGGGTTCACCTTCTGGAGGGCCGCATAGTCGATCTTAAGCTCCGGGCGCTCGCTCTCTCCGCTCTCTGCCTTCTCCCCGCTCTCCGCGCTCTCCTCCGTCTCTCCGCTCTCCGTTCCGACTTCGATATGTTCGCGAAGCGATGCGTACTCCTGATCCGCCGCCCTGTACTCCCTGTACTCCTTCAGAAAAAGGGAGCCAAAGAGAAGGATCCCCGCGGCAGACAAAAGGAGCAGCAGCCGGAAGATCCAAAGATTTCTTCCCCGAAGCTGCTTCTTCCCTCTGCTCCTCTTCCTATCATCCATCTTTTTCGCCTCCTCCATGCGCCGATTCGATTTCCGCTGACTGATCCCCGTTTTCTTTTCCCTCTCCGTTCTCCCCGGCTCCTCTAAAGAGAGCTTAGCCTCGGTCCTTCTCCTCCTCTGCCCCGGAGGAAGGACCCGGGATCCGCTCTCCGGGAGGAGGATAGAGCGGCCCCTTCGGGATATAGTGCATCTCCGTGACCTGGTAGACCGTGATAAAAGCCTCCTTATCGATCTCCCGGAGGAAACGCATGAGCCGCTGGAATTCCTGGCGGTTCACAATCGTGACCAGCTCCTGCCGCTTCTCAAGCTGATAGGCTCCGATGATATCGTAGACCGTAGCACCGCTGTGGAGCTCCCGGAGGATGAAGCTCCGGACTCTCTCCTGCTCCTTTGAAATGATGCAGACCTTCTTTTTCATCGTCTGTCCGAAGATGAAATGATCCAGGATGATGCCATTGAAATAGGTCCCCAAGATAGAGAGAACCAGCGTTTTTTTATCCGAGACCAGCGCCGAGGAAAGGGCGATGCACATCCCCGCAAGAGACATCGCGGCTCCGATCTCCATGTGGAGATAGCGGTTCATGATCTTTGCCACGATGTCGAGACCGCCGGAGGAGGCATTGTCATTAAAGAGGATGCAAAGGCCGATGCTCACGGTGAAGATGTAGGATACCACATCCAGAGTCTGATCCCCCGTGAGGGAGCCCTGCGCCGGAAAAAGACGCTCGAAAAATCCGAGGAAAAGCGGAAGCAGGATCGAGGCGTAGACCGTCTTTGCTCCGAATTCTCTGCCGCAGGTCAGAAATCCAAGGAGCAGGAGGGCGATATTCAGAAGCATCGTGAGCTCTGAAATGCTGCGCCCGGTAAAGTGCTGCAGAATGATCGCAAGCCCTGAGATACTGGAGACCGACGCCCCACTCGGAATCAAAAAGAAATAGACGGACGCCGCGACGATCAAAAGCGCGGCACTCATCTTCAGAAGATCCAGCAGGATCTCCAAAATGCGATGGCTCACAGCCTTTCCCATGGTAAGCTCCTCTGCGGGAGGGCCGTAAAGCCGAAAGAGCGCGCTCTCCGGCGCGCTCTTTCGGCTTCGCAAAGCTCCTGTCCCGCTTATTCGAGAGAGCGGAAGAAAAGCTCAGCGGATCAGGTACAGATTCTTCCGCTGTCTTCCGAAGGCTTCCGTCTCCTCGTGCGTATCAAAGTAGACGTCGATGATGCGCCCCTTGATCTTCCCCCCCGTGTCCTCCGCCGTATAGACGACGCCGTCAAATTCGATCCGGGAGCCGAGCGGAATGACAGTCGGGTCCACGGCTATGGTATGTCCCGCCTGCGGTATCGTGCCGGTACAGGTCCGGTTCAGATTCCCCTCCTCGTCGAGGCACTCCGTCCTGTCATAGGCCGTCAGCTCAAAGACTCCGAGATCAATGACGCCGCCCTCTCCCGTGATCGGACCGAAGTCAGAGATCATGGGCGAATCGGAAGAGCGGGCGGGGCGAATCGATCCCACCGGGCTCTGATAATCCAAAACCTGAGTTCCCCCCTCTGCCTTTGCGCTCTCTCCGGAGGAGCTTCCGTTTCTGGTGACAGCCTGCGACTGCATCCTCTTTCCGGCGCCAAGAAGATTTATACTGACGAGAAGAAGGGCCAGCGCCGGGGCAAACAAATGCCCTCTTCCCCCTTTTTGTACTCTCCGGTATCCCGCGGGAAGCTCGATCACCGCCCCGCCCGCCTTTCTCCGGGACTGCCTCCTAATCCCATTCCTTTTCATACCGATCCCCCTTGCTCCAAAGCGATAGAACAAGATCTTCTTCCGTTGCTCTGTCTTCTCGCATTATGTCAAAATCGACCCGTTTTGTCAACTCCGGCTCAGCCTTTCTCAGCTGATCTGCCAGCGGACATGGCTCCCCTCCGCGTCCTTTGTGACAAGGAGCTGATCCTCGATCTCCTGCTTCAGCTCGGAGACATGGGATATAATACCAAGAAGCTTTCCCCCGCCGGACATATCGCGGAGCACGCGGACCGCCTGCTCTCTCGCATGCTCATCCAGTGAGCCGAAGCCCTCATCTATGAACATAAGCTCCAGATGCACCGAAGCAGAGCTCTCCTGGATCTGATCCGCCATCCCCATCGCAAGAGAGAGAGCCGCCATAAAGGACTCCCCGCCGGAGAGCGTGCGGACCTCCCTCTCCTTCCCCGTCACATAGGAATATACCGTCAAGTCCAGGCCCCGGTTCCTCCCGTCCCCGGCCTGCTCCTCCGGGATCATGCGAAGCTCGTACTGCCCAAGGCTCATCTCCCGGAAGCGAAGATTCGCATTTCGAAGGATGCGCCTTAGGAAATATCTCTGCACATAGGTCTCGATATCCATGCGGGAGCCGCTCCTTTTCCCGGAGAGACACCGGTAAAGTCCCTCCAGGCGGGAGGCCTCCTTCGAGAGCTTCTCCCGCTCCTCCATCCTGGGAAGGAGCGCCCGGGAGAGAGCGCGGTCCGAGAGGAGGAGCATCGAGAGCTTCTCCTTTTTTTCCGAGAGAAGGAGAAAGCGCCGCTCTGCCTCCTCCCTCTCCCGGAAAAGCTCTGAAAGCTCCGGCTTTTCCCTCCCTTCTGTGCTTTTTTTCGCGGCGAGGATCCTCCCGGAAAGCGCTGCCTTCCGTTCCGCATGTCTATTAAGCTCTGAGGCGAGCGCATCGCTCTCCTCCCTTCGATGTGCTCCGCAGACCTCCATCCACTCTTTTTCAGAGAGCTTCCTTTCGATGAGGAGCCCCTCATAGGCCGCTCTCCTCTCCTTATGCTCCGCATCACAGGCGGGAAGCTCCGATCGGATGCTGGAAAGGAGACTCTCCGAGGCCGCCCTTTTCTCCCTCAGCTCTCTAAGTCTCTGCTCCTGCTCTAAAAGCCTCCTCTGTCCCTCCTTCCGCTTCTCCGAAGCCCTCTTGAGATCCGCCTTCGCGGCCTCTTCATCCGGATAGAGCTTCCTGAAAAGGCAGCTCTCCCGCTCCGCCTTCGCCGCACTGAGCTCCTCTTTCCGGGAGAGAAGCTCGCTCTCGGCCTTCTTCTCCTCCTCTGCGGCTTTCTCCAGGATCTCTGAAAGCTTTTTGATCCCTTCTTCCAAAGAGGCCGCCCTCTCCCCCTCTTTCCGAAGCCTCTCTCTCTCTTTTTCCAGTCTCTCCCTTCCCAGGAGGAGCTTAGAGGAAAAAGCGGAGAGCTCCTCTTCCCTTTCCATGCTCCCTTCCTCCGCGGAAATCCTCCCGCGGAATTCCTCGACCGCTCTGGAATATGCCCTCGCTTTCTCCTCCCGGAGCTTCTCTGAAGCCCCGGCCTCTCCGGAGAGCTCCTCCTGCTCCTTTTGCAGGAGAAATACACTCTCCCTCAGCTTCTCGAGCTCCTCCCTCCCCGGAATCCTCTTCTCCTTCGGAATCCTGCAGGGAGAAGGATGCTCCAGGGAGCCGCAGACAGGGCAGGGGGAGCCGGGACATAGCTTCTCCCTCGCGAGAATTCCCGCCTGCGCATCGAGAAAGGCCTCCCTCGCCTCCTGATAGAACTTATTTCTCCTCCGGACCTCTCCGCAAAGCCTGTCATAGCGCTCCCTGAGCTCCTTCGCCCTCTTTTCCTGCAGGCTCAGCTCCCGAAGCGCTCTCTCCAGATCCCGAAGCTCCTCCTCTCTCTGCTCTGCCTCCCTCCACTCCCCTTTCCAGCGCTCCTGCCGGACCTCAAGATCCGAGAGCGCCCGGAGCTCCCTCTCCGCCTCCTCCTTCTTCCCGGAGAGCTCTGCTCTTTTTCCCGCAAGCTCCAAAAGGCTTTTTTCTGTCTTTCTGAGGGCATCCTCCGCCAAAAGGAATTTTTTCTCCGCTCTTTTTCTTCTCTGAAAGCTCTCAATCGCTTCCTCTGCCCTCTCCTTGATCTTGGCATAGTCTCTCGTCGCCTCCTCGAAGGCGAGCTTCCGCCTCTCGTGCTCCGCTTCCTCTGCCCTCTCCCTCTCGAGAAAGCCCGGAAGAGCCTCCCTCTCCCGCGTCTCCTGCTCCCGGAGAAGAGACAGCCTCTTCTCACTGTCTCTTAGGCGGAGAAAGAGGGAGGAGATCTCATAGGAGAAGCGGATCTTCCGGGAGAGAAGCTCTTTTTCCGAAAACTCAGGATCAAGTCCCTTAAGCTCGGACAGCTCCTTCTCCGCATCCGAGAGCTCGGTGAAGGCCCGCGCCAGAGCCTCCCCCTCCTTATAGCGGTCCCGTTTTTCATTTCTCTCCCGGGAGCAGCTCTCATAGCGTGAAAGGATCTCTCTGTTCTCCTCCTCCAAGGAGGAGAGCAGCGCCTCCAGTCCCCGGAGAAAGTCGTCCATCAGTGCGGCGGAGAGGCCATCCTCCGAGAGGAGACGCTTCTGAAGCTCCAAAAGTCTCTGCCAGCTCCCCCCCTCCGGGACGAGAAGGTGGGAGAGCTCTGTCCTGCTCTCCGTACAGAGGGCGGCCAGTCCTCTCTCCTTCTCCCGGAGGCGCCCTAAAAGCTCATCCGTCAGTCTCTGATAGAGCTCCGTCCCGAAAAGCTTTCGAAAGATCAGCTTCTTCTCCTCAGAGCGCGCCCGGAGGAGCTCCATGAATTCTCCCTGCGCGATCATCGCGACCTGCATGAACTGTGTCTTGCTCAGCCCTACAAGCTCGACAAGCTTTCGGTCCGCCTCCTTCTCCGGATACTCGCTCCCGTCCGGAAGAAGGAGGGATACCCTTCCGCTCTCCTCCTTAAAGCCCTGTCCTCTTTTTAAGGGGCGGATATGGCGGGGAACGCGGTGCACCGTGTAGATCTCCTCCCTCTCCCCCCTCCTCTCCGAAAAGCGAAGCTCCGCAAAGGGCTCTAAGGAAAGCGGCGCATACTGGCTCTGAAGCTCGGATCCGCTCTTTTTATTCGCCCCGGAGCTCGCTTCTCCGTAGAGGGCAAAGACCAGGGCGTCAAAGATCGAGCTTTTCCCGGAGCCGGTATTTCCGCTCACGAGGAATAGCTCCTGATTGGGCTTTGTAAAATCGATGGTCACGGCCTTCCCGTAGGAGGAAAAGGCCTGGAGCTTAAGCTGCAAAGGGCGCATAAGATTCTCCGTTCTCAGCACTTTGGGGATTTTTCCCCGCTTTTTTTCTCCGCCATAAAAGCGGCGCTCTCCCAATAAAAGGACAATGCTTCCGGCGCACTCCTTCCCAAAAAAGAAGGGCAGCAGACGACAAATCACGGCTACACGACAAATCACGCTGCGCACCGGATCACAGCCGCGCGCTAAATCATAACTGCACGCCAATTCACGGCTGCGCTCCGAAGCTCTCAGATCGAATTCAGGGCATCCGCGAGAATCCTCTTCTCCTCCTCATCCGGATCCCCGAGGAAGGCGCAGCAGAGCGAAAAAGGATCGCTCTCCTCCTCGAGCGGGAGAGACTGCCTCGTCTTCTCCTCCGGGAGAAGACGGCGAATCTCCAAAAGGTTCGGAAAGGCAGCGCGCAGTCTGTCCCGGATGTCCGGAGACTCCTCGCTCTCCGCCGTGAGGAGAAGCGTGACATAGTCCGTCGTAGGGGACTCCAGAAGCTCCGCCGCGTTCCCTTGGAGAACACGGAGCTCCCGGAGCGGGTGAAGCGGCAGCCGCTCTGTGCGGATCTCTCCCTTTTTCTCCATCTCCACCAGGATGACAGCCTTTTCCTGCCCCGCCTCGCTCACGGAAAAAGCGAGGGGGGAGCCGGAGTAGCGGAAAAACTCCGACCCCACCCGCATGGGCTTATGGATATGTCCGAGTGCCGCATAGTCGAAGCGCTCCAGGAGATCGGCCTTTACCGCATCGATATTCCCGATCGTCCGGATCTCGGAGTCCATCCTCTCGATCTCCCCCGCCTTCTTCGAGGACGGAAGGTAAAACTGGTGGCTGAGAAGGACATTTCTCTCCTCCTCCCGGATCTTCTCCCGGGAAAAAAGACGGTGGAGGCAGTCGTCGTAGCTGAGTGCCTCCTCGCTTTTGAAGAGCTTCGTCAGCATGGAGGGCCGGACGAAGGGGAGGAGATAGAAGTTGACCGCCCCGAAGGAATCCTCCAGGCGGACCCTCTCCATAAACTCATCCTCCCTCCTCGGAGGCTGACCGATCATGTGGACATGCTCCCTCCGAAGGATGCTCCGAAAGACATTGAGCCTCGGCGCACTGTCGTGATTTCCGCTGATCAGCATAAGCTCCGTCCCCGGGGCGGCCTGAAGGAGCATGTCGAGAAAGCGGTCAAAGAGCTCCACGGCCTCTGCGGAAGGGACCGCTTTATCGTAGATGTCCCCCGCGATGAGGATCGCGTCCGGCTTCTCCCTCTTCGCGTAATCCGCGATCTCCGAAAAGATATATTCCTGATCCTCCCGGAGATCCCGGTTAAAAAGCTTGAGTCCGATGTGCAGATCGGAGAGGTGAAAAAATCTCATCTTATTCCAGGCTTCCTTCCTCTAAGCATTCTTCCTTTATCCGCCCTTCTATTCGCTTTTCTGTCCGACTTTCTGTCCGGCTTTTTATCCGCCCTTCTGTCCATCTTCCTCGTCCTTTGCCCAGCCAAAGCAGGACGAGACCGCCTTGTTCCAGCCTCGGATCTGCCTTCCTCTCTCCTCCTCCGTCATCTTCGGATGAAATTCCCGGTCTATGCCCCAGCTCCTCTTCACCTCCTCCCGGGATTCCCAGAAGGAGACCGCAAGCCCTGCAAGATAAGCCGCCCCCAGCGCCGTCGTCTCGACGCAGAGCGGGCGCCGCACCGGGGAGCCGCAGATATCGGCCTGAAACTGCATGAGGAAGTCATTCCGGCAGGCCCCGCCGTCCACGCGGAGGGAGGAGAGATGGATGCCGGAGTCCATCTCCATCGCGCGGAGGACGTCATTACTCTGAAAGGCGAGGGATTCCAGGGTCGCCCGGATGATATGGTACTTATTTACCCCCCTCGTAAGGCCGGTGATCGCGCCTCTCGCATAGGGATCCCAAAAGGGTGCTCCGAGCCCGGTGAAGGCCGGCACCACGTAGCAGCCGTTGGTATCGCTGACTCTGGTCGCAAAGTACTCGGAATCCGGCGACTGATCCAGGATGCGGAGCTCGTCCCGGAGCCACTGGATCGCGGCCCCCGCGACATAGACGGATCCCTCCAGGGCATAGTTCACCTTCCCGTCTATCCCCCAGGCGATCGTCGTCAGGAGACCGTTTTTCGAATCAATCGGCCTCTCCCCGGTATTCATGAGCATGAAGCAGCCGGTGCCGTAGGTATTCTTCGCCTCTCCCTCCAAAAAGCAGGTCTGCCCGAAAAGCGCCGCCTGCTGATCTCCCGCCGCGCCGGCGATCGGGACCTCTCCCCCGAAAAACTCCGGCTCGCTCTTCCCGTAGAGGAAGCTCGAGGGTCTCGCCTCCGGGAGAAGCGCCATGGGAATTTCCAGGAAATCACAGAGCTCCCGGTCCCAGGAGAGAGTATTGATGTTGAAAAGAAGAGTCCGGGAGGCGTTGGAATAGTCCGTCACGTGAACCCTGCCCTTTGTGAGCTTATAGATCAGCCAGGAATCCACCGTGCCAAAGCAAAGCTCCCCTCTCTCCGCCCTCTCTCTGGCCCCCTCCGTGTGGTCTAAAATCCAGCGGATCTTTGTGCCCGAGAAGTAGGGGTCCAGAAGAAGCCCGGTCTTTTTTCGAAAAAGCTCCGCGCTCTCCGGATGCTCCGCCCGGAGGCGCTCCGTCATGTCCGCAGTCCTCCTGCACTGCCAGACGATGGCGGGGCCGATCGCCTGTCCCGTTTTCCGGTCCCAGAGTATCGTGGTCTCCCGCTGATTCGTGATCCCGATCGCGGCGAGCTCCCGCCAGCTGATTCCGAGCTTCTTCATGGCCTGCCTCGCCGCGGAGAGCTGTGCCTGCCAGATCTCCTCCGCGTCGTGCTCCACCCAGCCGGGCTTCGGATAATGCTGCGTGATCTCCCGCTGCGAAAGCGCGGCAGTTTTCCCCTCCCGGTCAAAGAGGATGCAGCGCACACTGCTCGTACCGGAATCCAAAGCCATGATATACTTCATCGCCGCTCCCCGCCTTTCCTTCCCTCCGCCCGGACAGCTTCCGCTCCTGTCTCCGTCTTCCCCGCGGCTTCCAGGATTCTCGATGCGGAGAGTCGAAGGAGCTCAAGACTGAGCTCTCCCTTCCGGAGGGCCTCCCTCATATTCTCAAGATCCTCCGGAGCTCCCGGCATGATGAGATCATTCCCCGCCCTGATGCAGCCGCTCGCCGTGCAGAGCGCAGCATCTGTACTCATATTCGTCGTTCCCCAGTCGCTCATGATGAACCCCCGGAAACCCCATTCCTTTCTCGCGATCTCCGTGCAGAGCGCGCGGTTATTCGCGCTGTGCACTCCATTGATGAGATTATAGGAGCTCATGATCGCCCCCGGAGCCGCATTTTTCACGGCGAGCTCAAAGCCGCGGAGATAGATCTCCCGGAGAGCCCTCTCGGAGACGATATCGTCGGAGCCCATGCGGTTGTCCTCCTGATTGTTCCCCGCAAGATGCTTGATCGTCACAAAATGCCCCTTCCTCTCCTGCACCCCGAGGGAAAGGGAGGCCGCCATGACGCCGGAGAGAAGCGGATCCTCGGAATAATATTCGAAATTTCTCCCGCAGAGCGGATTCCTGTGAATGTTCATGCCGGGCGCAAGCCAAATCGTGATATGGAAAAGCTCCATCTCCTCGGAAACCGCCTCTCCGATCTCCCGGAGGAGCCGGGGGTCAAAGCTCTGCGCAAGGAGAGTCCCCACCGGAAAGGCCGTGCAGTACTGATAAACGATGCGCTCCGCGGGATCCCTCTCCTCCGCTTTCCGAAAGAAGCCGCACTCCAGCGCGGAAATAAGTCCGCCGGAGAGAAGCCTTCCGTCCTTCTCCCTCGGCTCTGCCTCCAGGCGAAGCCCTGCCGGGCCGTCCGCGAGCATCATCGACTCCACTTTCCCAAACGCAGTATCCAAAGCGATCGTCTCCCCGGCGGCGCCGGGCACGGACTGCGGGAAAGCCTCCTTCCCCTCCTGCTCTCTGATCCTCCCCGTCACAAGATGAAGGAGCTCCTCCTCCGAAAGTCCCGCCGCGATTTCCGCGGCCCTCCTTCCGGGCAAAGGCCCCTCTTCCCGATAGGGGAGCTCGCGAAGACAGAGCTTCTCCGCCGGAAGCTCCGTCTCCGGAAGCGAAAGCTCCTCCCAGGCCGCGCAGAGCTTCTCCTGCATTTCCCGGCTCCGTCTGATCTCGGAGAGCTCCTCCCGGATCGAAAGCTCCGGGCGAAGCTTCAAAAGCACAGCCTCTCTTTCGAGCCGAAGCTTCCAGACCGCCTTCGACGTCCTGAGGCTTCCGCCGATCCAGATCCCATAGCGGCCTCTCTCCAGGAGATAGGCAGATCGCTTCTCATCGTAGGAAGCGAGAAGATAGATCGGAATCCGAAGCAAAAATTCCTCACTCTCCCCCGGGGAAAGCAGGGCGGTCTTTCGAAAGCCGATCAGCCTCCTGTGCTCCTTCTCCAGCTCTCCGGCAGGAAGGGAAGCATAGATCTGGACGCACTCCCTCCCCGCATAGCGGGAGCCGGTATTCTCGACCCGGATCGAAAGCTCCAGGGCCGGCTCTCTCTCCACGCCCTCCGCCTGCTCTTCCCGATCCCCGGATTGCAGGCCAAGTCCGGAGAGAAGCGTGGAGCCATAGGAGAGCGCGGACTCCGCCTCCCCCTCCAAAAAGCGAAGCGACTCGAGGCGGATGCTAAAATCCGTATAGGAAAGTCCCTCTCCAAAGCCATAGCGAAGCGGAACAGAGAAGCTGTCAAAATAGCGGTAGCCGACATAAATCCCTTCCCTGTATTCCTCCCGAGAGAGATCGCCGCTCAGATAGGAAAAGGACTCCGCGTTCGGATAGTCCTCATAGCGAAGCGCCCAGCTGTCTGTGAGCCTCCCGGAGGGAGAGACCGCGCCGGATAAGATATCCGAGACGGCATTCCCCCCTTCCATCCCGGGCTGAGAAAGGAAGAGAATCGCGCGGATATTCGGAAGCCGCTCCGTAAAGGAGAGATCCACGGGACCCCCGGTATTCAGAAGGAGGATCAGATCCCGGTAGAACTCTGAAAGCTCCGAAAGCTCCCGCTCCTCCTCTTTACTCAGAAAATAGTCTCCCGGCTCTTTCCTCCGGTCTTTTCCCTCTCCGGCGGTCCGGCTCAGGACATAGATCGCGCAGTCCGCCTCTGTCTTTACGATTTTTCCGCCGCTTGGGCTGCGGAATGGATTTTTGGCATAAATCTCAAAAAATTCCGCATCATTCCCATTCCCTTCCTCAAACTCCGAGAGAATCCTATCTCGCCAGGAAAGCCTCGCCTCCTGGAAGCGCTTCTCATAGTCGGAGAGCCAGTCCTCATTTTCGATTGTAAAGCCGGCGCTTTTCAGCCCCTGCCAGATGTTCACAGACTCCCGCGCATTGACATCTCCCGAGCCGCTTCCTCCCTTTACGGTCCTCACCGCGCCCGCGCCATAGAGAGCGATACTCTGCCCCGCAGCAAGCGGAAGGATCCCTTCATTTTTCAAAAGCACGATTCCTTCTGCCGCGGCTCGCCTCGCCAAAGCCCGGTGTCTGATCTCATAATCCAAAAGCTTCCGCTCTGCTCTTTCTCCCATCAAAAGCCCTCCTTCCGTCTTTTTTCTCCCTCTCCGCCCGCCTTCTCTCCTTCCACTTCCCACTTCTCCTCCGCAGGGCGTGAGCGCCTTCGAAAAAGACCGCCCCCTCTCTTTTCGTTTCCCCGCCGGAGAAATACCGCAGGGCGGATCCTCTCCCAGTCAGTCCCAGACATAATGTCGGCCCCGCTGTGCCGCTTTTCTCCCTCTTAGAGCCAGTCCCAGTCCGGGATAAAGCTCTCCTTCGCCGCGCCCTCCTCCTGGATAAAGGCGTGCTCTATTCCGAGGGAGAGCGCATAGTCCAAGAGCCGCCCGTACTCCCGCTTTGTCACACAGCGATTGATCTCCGGATAAGCCGAGAGGCCCGGAACGGGGGTGTACTGCTGCATGAGGCTGAGATATACCTTCTCCCCATAATGCTCGTGGACATAGCGAACGATTGCCTTCCCGTCCCGCACCATACCGGGCATCAGAAGATGGCGGACGATCACGCCCCTCCTCATCATCCCCCGGGAATCAAAGACCGCCTCCCCGCACTGCTCCGTCATCTCCCTGAGGCTCTCCTTCGCTCTCTCTGGATAATCGAAGGCAGCAGAATAGCGCTGAGCCTTCTCAGGATCCATATATTTAAAATCCATGAGATATATGTCTGCGAGTCCCTTCAGGAGCCGAAGCTGAGGTCTGCACTCATAGCCCGAGCAGTTGATCACATAGGGAATCCGGAGCCCTCTCTCCCTCGCCTCCCACATCGCGGGGACCAGCAGAGGGATCTCGTGATCCGGACTCACGAGATTGATATTGTTTGCCCCCTCCTTCTGCAGCCGGAGAAAAAGCTCCGAAAGCTCCGACGGGCGAAACGCTCTCCCACCCTCCCTCCGGGAAATCGCAGAATTCTGGCAAAAGACGCAGCGAAGGGCACAGCCTGTGAAAAATACGGCCCCGCTCCCCTCCTTACCGGAGATGCACGGCTCCTCCCAGAAATGGAGAGCGGCCCTCGCCACAAAAAGCTTCGAGGAGGCTCCGCAAAAGCCCCTCTGCCCGAGGAGGCGGTTCACAGCACACTGCCTCGGACAGAGACGGCAGGAGGACAGAATCCCGGAAGGATCCTCAGAAAAACACTTCTCTCCTTCTTCCCTCTTCTCTTCCATTCTATTCCCCAAAGACTCGCGCCGATACTTTCGCCCCGGTACTTAAACGCTCCGAGTCTGACGCCCCGGCCATTTTGTCTGTCCGCGCACAGGCCGTCTGCCGCCCCGGCAACTCGGCTTCGCCCGGGTGGCTTCAGCCGATCTCCCTGCGGGAGGCACTTCTCTCCGAGAAGACTCAAGGTCGCTCCGAGTCTGCCTGATGGCAGACTTCTACGCTATGATAACAAGCTGTTTCCTGCCTGGCAAGATTGGTGTCTTTTCTTTCCGAAAAAAAACTGTTATGCTGTCCGGAGGATTTGAAAGATAGAAGAAAGCAGAGAACCGCAGTCGGGGAGGGAAGGTATCGATGGAGGAGCTTACAAGAGAAGTCAGCGCGGAGGAGCTTGAGAGCTGGCCGCGCTCCTCATACAGAAGCATCGACATCCGGGACGAGGAGGATTTCCGACAGGGAAAGCTTCCCGATGCCGTCCGGATGGACATCAAGAGGATTGCCGATGGGGAGCATGGACTCCCGAAAGACCGGCGTCTTCTTCTCTACTGCAAATACGGCTCCCTCTCCCGGCAGGCCGCTGAGCTGCTCTTTGAGCAGGGCTATGATGCCTGGAGCCTGAGGGGGGGCTATGGGGATTGGCTGCTCCGGAAGATACAGAGGGAGCTCTGCCCCGAGGAGCGCCGGAGAGAGGTAGAGGAAAGCATCCGAAAGCGCTTTCGAAGAAGGCTGTACACCCCCTTCGCAAAGGCCTTGAATGATTATGAGCTTGTGGAGGAGGGAGACCGGATCTGTGTCTGCATCTCGGGCGGGAAGGATTCCATGCTCATGGCAAAGCTCTTTCAGGAGGTAAAGAGGCATAATAAGTTCCCCTTTGAGCTTGTCTTTTTATGCATGGACCCCGGCTACAATGAGGCGAACCGCCGCATCATCGAGGAAAACGCCGCCCTCCTCGGCATCCCGCTTTGCTTCTTCCAGACGGAGATCTTCGACGCGGTTTTTCACATCGAAAAATCCCCCTGCTATGTCTGCGCCAGGATGCGGCGCGGCTGGCTTTACAGGAGGGCCCGGGAATTGGGCTGCAACAAGATTGCGCTCGGCCACCATTATGACGATGTGATCGAGACCGTACTGATGGGCATGCTCTACAGCGGCCAGTTTCAGGCCATGATGCCGAAGCTCCGCTCCACAAACTTCGAGGGCATGGAGCTCATCCGCCCCCTCTACCTGATCCGGGAGGAGGATATCCTCCGCTGGCGGGACGAAAACCATCTGAACTTTATCCAGTGCGCCTGCAAGTTCACCGAGAGCTGCAGCAGTTGTCAGACCGACGGCACGAGCAGCTCCAAGCGGCTTGAGACAAAGAGGCTCATCGCAAGTCTCAAAAGGACGAACCCCTTTATCGAAAAAAATCTTTTTAAATCCATGGAGAACGTATCCTTAAATACGGTTCTCGCCGTCCGGGAAAACGGCGTAAAGCACAGCTTCCTGGAATGGTACGGCAAAAAGCGGAGCTTCTGAACGATCAGGTGCGGAAACCGCTTTTCTTCATGAGCTCTCCCAGCGTCGTTGTGACGGCACCGCTCTCACGGTAGTTCTCGCGGAAGTTCTCCCGCTCTCTCCTCTCCTCCCTGTCCGCTCTCTCGCTCTCCAGCTCCTTCATGGAGAGACTGATGCGGCCGTCCTTCATCGCCGTGATCTTGACCGTGACGCTCTGCCCCTCCTTCAGGACATCCGCCGGCGTCTTGATCCTCCTCTGGGAGATCTGGGAGACATGCAAAAGCCCGGTCACGCCGTCCCCGATATCGACAAAGGCGCCGTAATCCTTCAGGCTCTCAACCTTCCCCTCCAGCACGGATCCGACCTCCAGCTTCGCGGCCTTTTCCGCCCGCAGTTTCTCGGCCTCCTCCCGGAGAAGCTCCTTTGCGGAGAGAACAAGCCGGTTCCCCTCGGGTTCCGCAGTGACGACTCTCACCGTAAGCCGCTTTCCGACCCAGTTCGGGAGATCCTTCTCCTCCACAAAGGAGAGGGAGAGCTTAGAGGCGGGGATGAAGGCGCGAATCCCCTCGAGAGTCGTGGTCACACCGCTCTTCACCGCTTCCTGGATCTCCACCTCTACCGGAATCTTATTCTCATAATCATCCAGGATCTTCTCCCACTGGGCCATGTCCGCTCTCTTTTGCTGCCTGTGGCTGCGGAGGGACTCCTCCAGCTCCTCCTTATAATCCTCCATGGAGGGAATTTCCTTCCCGTCCGATGTCATCATCTCTTTCTCCCGCTCTTCTTCCATCACTTCTACCTCACCTTTCCAGCCTGAGCCGGCTGACAAAAAATTCTCACTTCGGATATCCTAGCACAGAGCATAGGAAAAGTCACCTTTCATTTCCCGCTCTCCGGCGCCTCAGTCTCCGATGACATTTCGGATCGCCACCGGCGTCCGGTAATTCCAGCGATAGATCCGGATACCCGATCTTCTGGACGCCGCGTTTACGACCTGCCCGTTTCCGATATAGATCCCGACATGGTTCACCCTCCCGGAGCGGTTTGCGTAGAAGATAAGATCGCCCGGCCGCATGCTGCCGCTGTCCACCTTGACACCGGTCCTGGCCTGCTCCCTCGAAACTCTCGGAAGGTAGATATCAAAATTCTTCATGACGGACTGCGTAAAGCCCGAGCAGTCCGCGCCATGGGTGAGGGATGTCCCTCCCCAGACATAGCGGTTCCCGACAAACTGGCAGGCGAAGTTTACGATCTGGTTCCGCCTCTCCATCGCCGCATTCGCCGCCTCCAGCGCCGGATGATATTCTACAGCCTCCTGGAGCCCGTAGGTGACGGAGACATTGTTGTCCCTCGTGGAGACATAGGCCCCCTGCTCCCCATCGTCGTCATCCCCGCTGTCCAGGTCGAGCTGCACCCATCCGTCGAGCTGATTGACGACCAGATACCTCTGATCCTTTGTGATCTGCGTCCAGGCCCTGGACTCCGTGCTCGGCTCGGAGCGGACATTGAGGGAATTCGTATTGACGATCGCCATGACCTGCGCATTGTCAACGGCGAGTCTCTCCGCCTCCGCCCCGGTCGCAACGAGCTCCGCCTTCACATAGCCCGTCACGGCTCCCGACTGGATCTTGTACCAGCCGTTCTCCTCCCCCAGAATATTGCCCCCCGCAAAGCCCGGGAATTTGCCGACGATGTTTCGTATGCCGTCCTCCTCCGGACTCGAACGGATATTGATATAATCCCCCGCCTTTGAGACCCCGAGACGGTCATAGAGATTTAAGACCTTTTGCTTTAAGTTGAGAGACCTCGCCTCGTCGAGACCGTAGTCCAAAGAGACATTCTCCGGGTCCGCGGACATGTAGGCGGAGGAGATGCCGTCGATATTATCCACGGTGATCTCAACCCAGTCCCGGCCCGCTCTCCCGATCAGCTGGTAGGTCTCCCCCGCCGCGGCGGAGCCCACCGTATTTCCGTCGCTGATCTCCGGTGTGGAACGGATCCTGAGCTTATCCGCGAGAACCTTCGCCCTGGGGGCGAACAGCGTCTTCGCCTTCTCCTTCGCCTCTTCTCCGCCCAGGAGGAAGGAGGTCGAGATATAGCCGTCCATCCCTCCGGATCTCACATGGGCCCAGCCCTGCGCGCCCTCGGGATCGATCTCCTCGATATCCACAGCCGCCCCGTCCTTCAGCATGCCCATGATATTTGTGATATCCGTCTGGTTCGGCTTCGAGCGGAAGTTAATGTAAGACGCGCACTGTATGATGCCAAGATTTTGGTAATTGGAGAGCGCCTGCTTCATCTCCTCCGCGAGAAGCTGCCCGGAAAGTCTCTTGATCTCCGAGGCGGTCGCAGGCCCCTCCTGGGAGGAGAGTGATCCGGCCTCCTTCCCCGCGCCTCTCCCGGAAAGCGCCCCTCCCCGGACGAGGAAGAGGAGTATGAGGAAAAGAAGGGCGAGGAAAAGGGAGGCGGGAAGCAGCGGCCTGCCGGTCCCCCCGAAACGAAACCTGATCCTTGGTATCTTCATAGAAAGTTCTGCTCCGAATCTTCTCTGTTCTTCTCTGCCGCCGGGCGCTTTGAATCATTATCAGAGCCTGCCGCGGAGGAGAGAGCTTCGACACCGGAATCATAACATAATTCTGCGGACTTTTTCCAGTCCTCCTTCCTTTCGCCCCTTCCCTTTCTTTCTGCCGCTTCCTTTTCTTCCTTAGGAAAAGGAAGCGGCAGGCTGCGGCATACTATATGGCCCCCTTAATGAGACAAACTCGATGAGCTCTGCCTGTCCGCATATTTTATCAGGTACGCTCCGAGTCTCCCCGCCGCAAAACAGGGCCGTCGGAGTGACAGCGTGCTGCGTCGAACAGGAAAACATCAGGATCAAATGTAAGGACCGCTCTTTCTCATTTTGAGAGGATCATACGGTCGTTCGCGAAGCTTCCGCCGGAGGCCTCTTCGAATTTATGGAGGAGCTCCTCCACCGTGAGCCTTTTCTTTTCCTCCCCGGAGACATCGTAGAGGATGGAGCCGCCGTGCATCATGATGAGGCGGTTCCCGATCGCGATGGCGTCCCGCATATTATGCGTGACCATCAGCGCCGTGAGCTTGTCCTCCTCGACGATCTCTCTCGTAAGCTCCAGGACCTTCGAAGCGGTCTTTGGGTCCAGAGCCGCCGTGTGCTCGTCGAGGAGCAGCAGTCTCGGCCGCTTCAGTGTCGCCATGAGGAGGGTGAGCGCCTGCCTCTGTCCCCCGGAGAGAAGCTTCACCTTCGTCCCCATCCTGCCCTGGAGTCCGAGCTCGAGCCTGCCCAGCGCCTTCCGGTAGAGCTCTCTCTCCTTCTCCTGCACGGCCCAGCGGAGTCCTCTCCTCTCCCCCCGCCGATAGGCGAGGGCGAGATTCTCCTCGATCTGCATATCCCCCGCGGTCCCCTTCATCGGGTCCTGAAATACTCTTCCGATATATTTCGCCCTCCGGTGCTCCGGCATCCTCGTGATATTCGTCCCGTCGATCTCGATCACGCCGGAATCCGGCTGGTAAACGCCCGCGATCATATTTAAGAGAGTGGATTTCCCCGCGCCGTTTCCCCCGATCACCGTCACGAAATCGCCTTCCTTAAGACAAAGGCTCACGCCGCAGAGCGCCCTTTTCTCATTGACCGTCCCTCTGTGAAAGGTCTTCCGGATCTTCGTTATCCTAAGCATTTTCCCCGACTCCTTCCGCTTCCTCCTCATCCTCCGCGCTGTACTCCCGATAGGACTTTTTCTCCCGCCACTTCGACAGAGCGACCGGCACACAGAGCGCAAGCCCGACGATGAGGGCCGAGAGCAGCTTCATATCGTTGGCCCGCATTCCAAGCCGCAGCACGAAAGCGCGGATCATAAAGTAAATGATGCAGCCCAGAACGGAGCAGCCCAGCTTCAGCCCGAAATTACGAGCCTTCCGAAAGAGCACCTCACCGATGACGATCGCCGCAAGTCCGATGACGATCGCGCCGGTCCCCATATTGACATCCGCATACTTCGTGGACTGCGCTACCAGGGCCCCGGAGAGCCCGACGAAGAGATTTGCGATGACGAGCCCGAGAAGCTTCACGCTGTTTGTGTTCACCCCGAGGGCCCGGATCATGTCTTCATTGTTCCCGGTCGCCCGGAGAGAGGAGCCGATCTCCGTCCCGAAGAACCAGTAGAGAAGGAGGACAGCGAGGATGGCGGCGAGCAATCCCACGACGAGCGTCGCCTCCGACTGTGTCAGGCCGAAGCGCCCCGCAAAAAAGGTGATGTCCGACGCGATCCGGTTCACGGACTGATTCGACTTGTTTGCCATAATGCGAAGATTGATCGACCAAAGTGATATCTGCGTCAGGATCCCCGCGAGGATCGCGGGGATTCCGAAGAAGGTGTGCAAAATACCGGTCACTGCCCCGGCGAGGCCCCCGGAAAGCGCGCCCAAGAGCAGGGCGATCGTCGGATCCACTCCCGAAAGCATCAGCATGGCGCAGACACAGCCGCCGAGCGTGAAGGAGCCGTCCGTCGTCATATCCGCGATATTCAGAATCCGGAAGGTAATGTAGACGCCGAGCACCATGAGAGACCAGATCAGACCCTGGGCGGCCGCGCCGAGGAGAGAGGCGAGAAAGCCGTTCCCGCTCCTTTGCTCCGAAAGCTTCGTGACATGGAGCTCATCATCGATCGAGAGCCCGAGAAGCTTCGCCTGCTCCTGATTGATCTTGAGCTTGAGCTTCTCCTCCGGGAGCTGCTCGATCGGGATATCTCCCGGCTTCTTCCCATCCTTTAGGATGGAGATCGCCTGCCGTCCCGCGAGATAGCCGAGCTCGTAGTAGTCCACGCCGTAGGTCGCGAGCCCTCCTCCCACAAGCTCTCCCTCCTCCCCGACGATGATCGGAATCCCATGGTCCGTCGTGACAGCGGCTACCGTCGCGATTCCGGCCGAAATCATATTGTCCGTCGGAACATAGAGCACATCGATCTTTCCGATCATGGACTCTGTCACCGTCTGAATCTCATTGGAGGAGGAGACGGAAAAGCTCTTCGTCTCGAGACCGAGCTCCGCGCAGCTCTTCTCCGCAAGCTCCACCTGGATCGCGGAATTCGCCTCCGAGCTGCTGGAGAGAATCCCCACCGTCCTTGTCTCCGGAAAGAGCTTCTTCAAAAGCTCCATCTGCTTCTCCACGGGCGTGAGATCCGAGGTCCCCGTGACATTTCCTCCCGGATGCTCATTGCTCTGTACCAGTCCGGAGGCCGCGGGATCCGTCACCGCGGAAAGGACGATCGGGATCTCCGTCGTCGCGGCCGCGGCGGCCTGCGCCGCCGGTGTCGCAATCGCATAGATCAGATCATCCCGATCCCCCACGAACTTATCGGAGATCGTCTGACAGGCCGACTGATCCCCGGAGGCATTCTGCTGATCGATGTGAAAGCGGAGGCCGGAATCCGAGAGCGCCTGCACAAAGCCCTCATTGGCGCGGTCCAGAGCGGGGTGCTGAATGAGCTGCAAAATCCCGACCCGGTACTCCCTCTCTCCGCCGTTTTCCGATGTCCCGCTCTCTCCGGTCTGCGGCCTCTCCTCCTCTCCCCGCTCTCCCGAAGAGAAAGCTCCGCTCTCCTCTTCTCCCGCGGAGCTCTTCTCTTCCCGCTGCTCCTCCGAAGAGAGCGTCTCCTGGCCCTTCGAAGAAAGAACCTCCTGTCCCGCCGAAAAACCGCAAAACGGCGAAAGCCCGAGCAAAAGCGCTGTCAATACCAGGGATAAAAGCGGCAGCGCCGCCCGTCTCCGTAAATCCATAATCCTCTCCTCCTGCCTTCCTCTCTGCCCGCTTGTATGCTTAAAAGCTTTAAAGTGCTAAAGTACATCCCAGATTATAGCGCTCCCGTCGGAAAATAGCAAGACTCCGCAAAAAAGGAGGCACAGCCGACAAAGCGGCCATGCCTCCCTGAGAAACCGTATCAGTGAGAAGGAAGTGAAGAAGGTTCCGAAACAAACGCCCCGCCCCGAAACTCCGAAGGGGAGCCGGGAAATTCCTCACTTCAGAAGCAGTCCGAAGATAAAGGATCCGATGACCAGGACGATTCCTCCTCCCAGACGGCTGGAGAGCTGCGCATAGGGGATCAGAGACATCCGATCCGCCGCGCCGAGCACAGCGAGATCTCCGGAGCCGCCCCGGTTTGCCATGCAAAGTCCGGCAGTGACTGCGGTATCGATCGGGAAAAATCCAACCAGATAACCGATGATCGCGGAGCCGATGATACAGCCGAGCACGATGAGCGCTGCGATCACCACATTGGAAAAGGTACAAGCGGCGAGAAGATCATGGATATTCGTATCCACCGCAACTCCGACCATGATGATATTGATGAGATTCTTCGTGAAGAAGCTCTGAAGCGTCTTCGCGGCATTTCGGATATTGTCCGGTATGATGCCGGTCAGAGCGGCGATCGCGACAAAGAGAATCACATAGGCGAACTGGTGGATCGGAGCGCCTCCGATCTCCGGGAGAATGGCCTTCGCGAAGAGTCTTCCGAGGGCATAGAAGGCGCAGGCCAGGAGGATCGCTCCGCCGTAGTCCCCGAGGCTGGGCTTTGCGAGCTTGGAATCATCCGCGTCGAAGTGCCCCTCCCGCATCAGCCGGGCCTTCGCCCCATCTCCTCCGGTCAGATCAGGCTTTGCCTCGCCGAGCTTCTTTAAGAGCGCGCCGGAGATGATCGCAAAGACATTGGCGATCGTCAGGATCGCGATCGCAAAGCTGTAATAATTCGCCGCATTATCCCCGGTCACGGACTCGTAGATCTGGGAGAGCGGCACAGCACCCGCTCCGTTTCCGCCCCCCATGACGGGAAGCACATACTTAATGAGGATCATGGCCGGCGTGACGCCAAAGAGCAGCCCCCCGAGAACCCCGAAGACCGCTGCTCCGATCAAGCCTCCGAAGATGGAGGGAATGTAGCCGATAAAGGATTTGATCATGAGCTTCCGGTCCAAGGAGATGATGGAGCCGGTGATCAAGAAGATAATGAAGAAGGAGAGAAAGTCCGATCCGACCGCCTTCGCCTCCGTCCCGTTCACCAGCATCTTCACGGAATCATCCATCAGAGTGCTGATCGCCGTGACATACTTATCCGGAATGCAGTTATAGCTGAACAAAACGGCGGAGACGATATAGGTCATAACGATGCCGCCTCCGACATAGGTATTCCAGATCGGAAGCCGGTTTCCGATCTGATCGCAGACGATCCCGATGCTGAGCATCAGAAGGAAGCAGCCCGCAAGATCCGTGGACAAGGTGCCGCGGTTCACACTGATATATGTGAGTACCACGATGATAAGCGCAAGCCACCAGGGAAGTCCCATGGGCTTGCACGGCGCAAGTAAAGCCTTTTTGTACTCTTCCATCTTATCCCCCTTTGATAGCATAATGGAAAGTTAAGTTCAGAGTATCATGCACGGATTTCTTTGACAATGTGCAGATACGACAAGCAAAAGAAGGATCCTGCAAAACCAGGGTGCAATTTGACCGCAGCTCGGAAATATTCTGTCGAATCTGTCAGATCAGAACCTGAAAAAATGGCTTTCTGCCTTAAGAGCCCGGCCGAGGAGAAGATAGGAGCCGCCTCATGATCCGGAAAACGGAAGAAGGCTCAAAATCTCCTCCCGGATCTCCTCCGGGCTTCTCCCGTCTGTCGCCACCAGAAAATCCGCCGCCGCCCGGTAATGCTTCTCCCGGCTTTCCATGAGGCTTCGGATCTCGGAAAGCCCGGCCCCTCCCCGGAGGAGCGGGCGCTCTTCTCTCCCTCTCTCGAGCCTTTTCAGGATCGTCTCCGGGGCGGCCGTGAGGTAGATCACCCTCCCGCTCTCCCGCATCATTCTCCGATTCCCCAAAAGGAGCGGAAGCCCGCCCCCGCAGGAGACGACATAGCTTTTGTCTCCGAGCTCCCGGAGTAGCCCGCTCTCCCGCATCCTGAAATCCTCCTCCCCGAAGCGCTCAAAGATTTCACGGATCGTCATCCCCGCCCTCTCCTCGATCTCCCGATCCATCTCCATCACAGGAAGACCCAGGCGCTCGGAAAGAAGCGGTGCCTGGGAGGACTTCCCGCATCCCATGAAGCCGATGAGAAAAAGATTCATCCTCCGCTCCTTTCCTTCCATAAAGATCCGGCGGACTCAGCGCTCCAAAAGAGAGAGCATGCTCTCCATCTCCTCCAGTCTCCACTGCCCCGGGGCCGATGGGGCGAAGAGGGAGGCGAAGCTGTAATCCGAGCCGGAGAGCTGTCCCGCAATGCGGGAAAAACGCCCAAGCTGCCCCATAGAGACCGCGATATACTCGTGCCTCTCCCTGTCCTCCTCCCGGAAAGCCCGGCAGGCGGAGAGAAGAGAAAGTACATCCTCCGGCTTTCTCGGCATAAGAGAAAGCTTCAGGATGTCCCCGCCGAGCGCTCTTAGATCCCGGTAGATCTGAAGGAGCTTCTCCCTTCCCTCTGTTTTCTCAAAATCATGATAAGAGGCAATCGCCCGAAGTCCGCGCGCCTTCGCTCTATCAAGGAAGAGGCGGATCCTCTCTCTCCGGGAGCTCTCCGCCTCTTCTTCGCATCTCTCCCTCCCTTTCTCCTCCTTCCGAGCATCCCGCGGGAGCTCAAGATCGATGAGACTAAGCCCCTCTGCTTTCAGCGCCGCCTCATTTCGGAGAAGGTAAGCCTCGAAGTCTCCCGGAAAGGCGCCCCCCTGCGCCGCGCTTCGAAGTGTGAAGAGGAGACTCTTCCCGGGGAGCCTTTCGGAGAGCGAGTGAAGAAAGGCCGGGAGAGCCTCATCGGAAATCCCCGCAGAGAGATCGTCCCGAAATTCCACAATAGAGATAAGAGGGGAGAGAGGATGCGCGGAGAGAGCCTCCGCCTCCCGCAAAAGCTCTTCTTCTCTCCCGCCCTTCAGCGGAATGCAGATCTTTGTCCTTCCCATCTCCCCTCCCAAAATCCAAAGCCTATTTCTGCGCCCCGTCCTCCTCTATCCGGATTCCCTCCCGGTACTCTCCAAAATGCCGGTACAAAAAGAGAAGCGGGCGTTCCAAAAGACGCTTCAGCCGGATGTGGAAATACTTTTCCCTTCCCCGGGGTCTCACCAGCGCATTGGGAATCCCCGCGTTCTTCGCCCCCCAGATGTCGGTGAAGAGCTGATCCCCGAAAAAGAAAAGGTCCCTTCCCGGGAGCCCGAGCTCCGTTTCTGCCCTCCTATAGGCCTTCGGCGAGGGCTTATGCGCATCGCAGAAGTAGAGGTCGGCCCCGCATTCCCTCGCGAAGCTCCCGACCCTTTTCTCCTGGTTGTTCGAGAGGAGGGCGATCCGAAGTCCCGCCCCGTGAATCCTTCGGAAAAGCCTCTTCGCCTCTTCTGTCGCCGGCTCATCGTGTAAGACGAGGGTATTGTCGATATCGTAGAGCACCGCCCGGACGCCGGAGCGGTAGAGCCTGTCGTAGTCGATCTCGTAGACGGAATCCACTACGCAGTCCGGAAAGAGGCGGTGGAGAAGCCGCGGTCCTCTCCTTCTCCTCCTCCTCTTCCCTGCGGGGGCAGCCTCTCTCCTCTGGCTCTCCCGCTTCATACGCTCTCTCCCTCCCTGCTCTTTAATAGCTTTCCGATTTCATCCACAAAGGTATTGATATCCTTAAACTCCCGGTAGACCGAGGCGAAGCGGACATAGGCGACCTGGTCGGTCTCCTTCAGCTTCTCCATGACGAGCTCTCCGATCCGCTCGGTGCAGATCTCCTTCTCCGCCGCGGAGAATATCTCGTTCTCGATCGCATCGACCATCCGCCCGATCTGTGCGGTGGAGATGGGCCTTTTGTGACAGGAGCGGAGAATTCCGGCCTCGATCTTGCTCCTCTCATAGGGCACGCGGCTTTGATCCTTTTTGATCACCATGAGCGGCATGGTCTCAAGCTTCTCGTAGGTCGTAAAGCGCCTGCCGCAGCTCTCGCACTGCCTCCTTCTCCGGATGGCGGTATTTTCATCCGCGGGGCGGGAATCGATCACTCTCGTTCCCTCCGCACTGCAATAGGGGCACTTCATTCCTCTTCCTCCGGCGCTCTTCCGCCCTCCTCCGATCCCCCGGAAAGGGGCGCGCTCTCCCCTTCCCCGGAAGGAATGAGAGCCTCTCCTTCCCCTGAAAGAGGAGCATCCTCCCCTTCTTCTGAATGGGGAGCATCCTTCCCCTCCTCCTCGGAAGAAGCGGAAGGACTCGGGGAAGCGGGCGGACAGGCGGAGGCGGGAAGAGCGGGAAGAGGCGCATCCTCTCTCTTTTCTTCAGAGCTCTCTTCCTCCGCGCGGGTACTTTCTATCCCCTCCGCGGTATAGCGAAGCCGAAGCTCCTCAAAGCTTCGCTTCCTCATCTCCGGACTCTCTTCCGCTTCTCCGCTCTCTCCCCTATGCTCCTGATCTCCCGGAAGCTCCTTCGCCCCCGGGCTCTCCTCAAAGATCTCCTCCCTCCGTTCCCCGCTCTCTTCCGCTTCCTGCCTCTGCTCCCCGTTTTCAAAAAACTCCTTCTCTTCTCTCAGACTCTCTCCCCCGGGCTCTGTCCCGGCGGGCTCTGTTCCGGCGGGGAAATCCTCACTATAGGCGGAGAGGAAAAAGACCGACACGATGGTATTGACGAGGGGGACGAAAAAGATATTAAAAAAACCATGGAAAATAAGCGAGAGGAGGTACATGACCACAGCGAAGGGCAGAAGAAGCGCAAAATATTTGAGCTTTCGCCGGCTCATCATCCGGATGGA
The DNA here is from genome assembly GCF_000469565.1 of Oribacterium sp. oral taxon 078 str. F0263. NCBI lineage: Bacteria > Bacillati > Bacillota > Clostridia > Lachnospirales > Lachnospiraceae > Oribacterium > Oribacterium sp. oral taxon 078. The sequence continues at coordinate 41,000 of NZ_KI273141.1, forward strand.
GAGCCTGAGGGAGGAAATCGCCGTCAGCCGCTCGTCATTCGCCGAAGCAAGAGCGGCCATCGCGAGGAAGAGAGTTATCACGGTGAAAAAGATCAGTCCAAAGAGCTCAAGGATCCAAAGATTGGTCGAAATTCCCTTCAGCTTCTGAATCAAAAACGGGATCAGGAAGGGGCAGGACAGAAGAACAACCAGAAGATTGACCCCCGCAAAACGAAGGAAATGCTCTCTGTGCGAAAAGCCGTAGAAGAGCTCGAAAAGATTCAATTCCCTCCCAAAGGCCAGCTTCAGATAAAAGCGAAAGGAGCCAAGAGCACAGGATATCGTGAAAAAGAGGAGCAATAAAGCAAAGAAAGCGATGAAAATCGCGATGAAAGAGAAAATCGCGACGCGCACGGTCCCCGAGTTCTGGGTCTCAGAGAACAGGAAAAGCGGGCGGCAGATGAAAAGGCCGATTCCCGCAAAAAAGAGACCGGCGAGGAAGAGCGAAAAGACATGAAGCAGCTGAAAGCCCAGGGTAATCCCCAGATTCTCCCGAAACTGCCGAAGGCCAAAGCGAATAATCTCCCTGTTTCTCAGCATCTGCCGCACTCCTTCCGTTCTCTAATCAACCGGCTTTTACAGCCGCTATCATAGCACGGCTTTCCGATCCTGTACAGTGAACGTCCACCGCAAAGGAAGCCAGGAACGGCACCGCCGTAATGGGAAAGGTCGAGAAACAGCTGTGATATTCCTCCCGAAAGGACGGCGCAATCTCAGACAATTTCCTTTAAGGGCGCGATCTCGATCCCCTCTTCCGAGAGGGCACGGCGGATCCTCTCCACAAAAAGCAGGGCCTTCTCCCCGTCCCCATGGACACAGATCGAGTCAGCACGAATCGGGATATCCTTCCCCGCGATGCTCTTTACCTTTCCCTCCTTTACCATGCGGACCACTCTCCTGACGGCGAGCTCCTCATCCTGGATCAGGGCTCCCTCCTTCCGGCGGCTGACCAGGCTCCCGTCCGCTTCATAGGCCCGGTCCGCGAAAACCTCCGCCGCCGTGCGGAGACCGAGCTTCTTCGCCGCCCGGTAGAGCTCTCCTCCGGAGAGCGCAAGGACGATGAGTCCGGAGTCAAAGTCCCGGATCGCAGCGCAGATCGACTCCGCGAGCGCGCTGTCCTTCGCCGCCATATTATAGAGTGCGCCGTGCGGCTTCACATGCTGAAGCTTCACGCCGTAGGGATGGAGGAAGGCCGCAAGGGCTCCGAGCTGATAGAGGGTGTAGGCTCTCGCCTCCTCCGCGGAGAGCGAGAGATTCCTCCTCCCAAATCCCATGAGATCCGGAAGCCCCGGATGGGCCCCGATCTCCACGCCGGCGTCCGCCGCAAGGCGCACGGTCTTCTCCATGACGACGGGATCCGCCGCGTGAAAGCCGCAGGCGGCATTGGCAGAGCTGATCAGAGGAATCAAACGCTCATCCATTCCGATCTTATAGCGTCCGAAGCTCTCCCCCACATCACTGTTCAGATCCACTCTCATGATTTTTCCCTCCCAGCGTAAACGCTTCGATGAAGCCGGTGTCCGCTTTGCCCCGGCAGAAGGTCTCGGACTGCATGATCTTGTACTGGAAATCAAGATTCGTCTCTATGCCCAGGATCAGCGTCTCATCCAGGGCAGAGCGCATTTTCCGGATCGCCGCCTCCCGGTTCTCCGCGTGTACCAGGATCTTCGCGATCATGGAATCAAACTCCGGGGGGATGCTGTAGCCCGCGTAGAGCGCGCTGTCGATCCTCACCCCGTTTCCCCCCGGGAAATGGAGTGCGGTGACCTTCCCGGGGCTCGGCATGAAATTCTGCTCCGGAATCTCCGCATTGATGCGGCACTCTATGGCGTGCCCCCGGAGCAGGATATCCTCCTGCCGAAAGCTTAGGGGCTCCCCGGACGCGATCCTGAGCTGCTCGATGACGAGGTCGGTCCCGCTCACAAGCTCCGTCACGCCGTGCTCGACCTGGATCCTCGTGTTCATCTCCATAAAATAAAAGGCTCCGCCTTGGTCCATGATGAATTCTATCGTGCCGGCCCCGGTATAGTGCACTGCCTTCGCCGCCCGGACCGCCGCCTCCATCATCTCCCGCCTCGTCCCGTCCGATACCGCGGGGGAAGGAGATTCCTCGATCAGCTTCTGGTGATTTCTCTGTACGGAGCAGTCCCGCTCCCCTAAGGATACCACATTTCCGAAGGAATCCCCCATGATCTGCACCTCGACATGCCTTGGGTGAAGGATCAGCTTTTCGAGATACATGGAGTCATCCCCGAAGGCATTCGCACTCTCCCTCTGCGCCATGTTGAACTCCGCCTCGAAGTCCTCCTCGCTCAGGCACTCCCTCATGCCCTTTCCGCCGCCGCCGGAGCTCGCCTTGATCATGATCGGAAAGCCGATCTCTCGCGCCCGCTCAAGCGCCTTCTCCGCGTCATAGACCGGCTCCTTCGTCCCGGGGACGACGGGGACTCCCGCCTTCTCCATCCTGCTTCTCGCCGCGGATTTATTGCCCATCTCATCGATGACCTCTGCCTTCGGACCGACGAAGAGGATCCCGTTTTCTTCGCAGCTCCTGGCGAAGGCGCTGTTCTCCGAGAGAAAGCCGTAGCCCGGGTGAATCGCATCACAGTCCATATTTTTCGCGGCGGTGAGAATCGCATCCATATTCAGATAGGAATTCCTCGCCGGTCCCTCCCCGATGCAGACTCTGCTGTCCGCGAGCCTCGCGTGGAGCGCTGTCCTGTCCTCCTTCGCATAGACCGCGACAGAGGGAATCCCCATATCCCGGAGAGCGCGTATGATGCGGACCGCAATCTCTCCCCGGTTAGCAACCAGTACCCGTTTCAGCACCTTTCCCTCCCGTCAAAGCTTCTTCACGCGGAAGAGCGGCTGCCCGTACTCCACCTTCTGCTCATTGGAGACGAGCACCGCCTCGATCTCGCAGTCGAACTCCGCCGTGATCTCATTCATCATCTTCATCGCCTCGAGGATGCAGACGGTGTCTCCCGCCTTCACGCTGTCCCCGACCTTCACATAGGGCGGAATCTGCGGCCCGGAGGCGGAGTAGAAGGTCCCGACGATCGGGCTTATAATGTTGACCTCCTTCTCCTCAGCCTCCCCCCCTGCTTCCGCGCTCCTCTCCTCATAGGAGACAGCCGGGGCCGTCCCTATGCCGGAAGCCGAAATCAGTGCGGAGGGGCAGAGCTTGCTCATCGAAATCTTGAAATCCCCGTCCCGGATCGTCATCTCATTCAAGGAGGAGCTCTCCAATATCTTCACCAGTCCCTCGATCTTCTCTAAATCCATCTTATCTCCCTCAGACATGGATATTTATCCATGGAAACTCTGCTCCGAACCTTCCCTGCTTTGATTTCATCCTGATCTTTGATCAGGGCTGAAGCTCCCGGAAAAGCTTCTCCAGGCGCTTTGCCGCGAGTCTGCACTCCAGCACCTCCCGGCAGGGCCTGTGAATCCGGTCCCGCATAAGCTGCAGTTTCTGCTCCTCCTCCCGGAGCAGACGCTGTGCCTCCGTCACGGAAATCTTCCGGAAGCGGATCCTGTCATCCATTCTCCTCTGGGCGAGGAGCGGAAGATCCACCGAGGCGACCGTCGCGATCTTCGCATAGCCCCCCGTCGTCTGCCGGTCCGAGAGGAGGATGATGGGCTTTCCGTGGCTCGGCACCTGGACTGCCCCCAGAGCGATGCCGTCCGAGATGATGTCGGAGCCCTTCTTCGTCTCGATGAAGGGTCCCTCCAGGCGAAGCCCCATCCGGTCAAACTGGCTGGAGACCGTATACTCCTCCGAGAGGAAGTTCTCGATCCCCCTCCGGGAAAAGTAGCTCTCCTGCGGTCCCATGATGACGCGGATCGTCACGCTGCTCTTCTCATAGTCCCGGATGTCCAGCGTCCGGGAGAGGAAGTAGGGCAGATAGATCCTTCGGTTGATCCTGCTGTCCAGAAAGTCCCCGTCCTCCAGCTTCCGGCCCTTGAAGCCGCCGATCCCGCATCTTAAATTCGTGGAGCGGGAGCCCATCACGACCGGCACCTTGATATAGTTTGAGAAGGCGAGGTAGCAGCTCCTCCCCGTCCTCGCGGATCCCACCTTCAGGACATCGCCCTTTTTCACATAGATCGCCGTGTACATCGGGATCGGCTCATCGTTTAGCTCCGGGCGGAAATCCCCTCCGGTGATCGCTATGATCTGCGCCGCGGTGAACTCCAGCACCGGTCCGATCAGGGTGCACTCCAGCACCGCCTCGTTCTCCGGATTATCGAGGAGGAGATTTGCGATCCGGAAGGAGCGCACATCCATAACGCCGCCCACATTGAAGCCCTGACTCTGATAACCGCTCCTTCCGAGATCCTGAACCGTCGTGAGCATACCGCCCTTCAGAACTCTGAATCCCATCCTAATCTCCTTCTCGCACTGTGAGCTGATAGCTTCCCTCGGACACTGCCCCCCGGATCTCCTCGTACTCCGGGGCGGAAACCGGCCGGAAGCGGATATAGTCCCCCGCTTCGACCAAAATCGGCTTCTCCCTCCCGGGATCATAGGTTTTGACCGGCGTGATCCCCATGAGCTGCCAGCCGCCCGGAGAATCCACGGGGTAGATCCCCGTCTGGGAGCCGCCGATCCCCACTGAGCCCGCCGGGATCCGGACCCTGGGATTCGGAAGCCGCGGCGTGTGTATCCTCTCGTCGAGCCCGCCCAGATAGGTGAAGCCCGGCAGGAAGCCCAGCATATAAATGAGATAATCCCGCCCCGAGTGGATCGCGATCACCTCTTCCTCTGAGAGCCCTGCGTGAGAGGCGATCGCCGGGAGATCCGGCCCCCCCTCTCCCCCGTAGAGCACCGGAATCTCGAAGATTCTCTTCCGGACGGACTCCACCTTCGTATCCATCCTCGCGATAGAGCTGATCCGCTCATGGATCTCCCGGTAGGATATCACAAGCGGATTATAGCTTATGAGAAGAGAACAGTAGGTCGGGATCATATCCACGATCCCCTCGATCTGCTGCTGCCGGATCAGCTTCACCACCGCCGCAATCCGCCGGTTTACCTCCGGACTGATTTTCTGCTCGAATTCGACCAAAAGAGAGGAATCCCCTTCCGCCATCACCCTGATATTGTTCATCTCAGTTCTCTATCACCCTTCTGTTCTTTGATCCCGGCCCCGGGAGGACTCCCGCTCTCCCGGGGAAACACCACCTTACCTCATGGCAGACTTCTGCGCTTCTTCAAAGCTCAGAGACTCGGCTTCGCCCGGGTGGCTTCA
>NZ_KI273141.1:46393-71100 GCF_000469565.1 Oribacterium sp. oral taxon 078 str. F0263
GCTTCAGCCGATCTCCCTTCGGGAGACACTTCTCCTTCTGAGAAGACTCAAGGACGCTCCGAGTCTGCCGCCCTTCCCTAGAAGAGTGCGGAGAGCTTCGACAGGGACTGAAGTCCAACATAGGCAGTCAAAAGAACCACCAGGATGCCGATCAGGAGAAGCCAGAGCGGATGCCTGTAGTCCTCCCCCATGATGGACTTCTTCCCCGAGGCGACGAGACTGATCCCCAGCGTGATCGGAAGAATCAGGCCGTTCAGAGAGCCCGCGATGACGAGCAGCACCGCCGGATTCCCCATAATCGCCATGACAATGGTGGAGAAAGCGATGAAGCCGATGATGAAGAGATTTTCGCGCTCCGCGATCGCACTGTGGAAGGTCTTCAGGAAGGAGACCGAGGTATAGGCTGCTCCGATGATCGAGGTGATCGCGGCGCAGAGAAGCACGAGGCCCGCAAAGCGGTAGCCGAGCTGCCCCGCCCCCTGGAGGAAGGCATCCGCCGCCGGATTCTTCGCATCAAGGCTGACTCCTCTCGCCACGACGCCGAGAACCGCGAGGAAGAGAAGAATCCTCACAAGCGCCGCGACAAAGAGTCCGAGGATGGAGCTTCTGTCGATCTCCGCGAGCTTTTCCCTGCCCGTGATGCCGGCGTCAATGAGACGGTGCGCGCCGGAAAAGGTGATGTAGCCCCCCACGGTGCCGCCGAGCAGGGTGAGAATCGCGGGAAAGAGCGCCGCATAGCCCTTCTCCGGGAAGAGGCTGTTCTTCGCCGCTTCCCCGACCGGGGGCTTCACCACGAAGATCACGATCAGGATGACCAGGATCATCAGAGCGCCGAGGAGCTTCACAAGGCGGTCCATGATGCCCTTGGCGTCCTTCGAGAGAAAGACAAGGATCGCGACCCCTCCGGCCAGAAAGTAGCCGATCCCCGTCGGGATGCCGAGCAGGGTCTGAAAGCCCAGCGCGCCTCCCCCCACATTCCCGATATTAAAGACAAGCCCTCCCAGAACGATCAGAAAGGAGACGAAGTAGCCAAGGCCGGGCAGAAGCCTGTTTGCGATGTCCTGTCCTCTGAGTCCGCTGATGCAAAGCACTCTCCAGATGTTAATCTGGGCGATCGCCGCAAGCAGGACCGATGAGAGGATGACAAAGCCGAAGCTCGCATGAAAATCGCCGGTAAATTTGGCGGTCTGGGTCAGAAAGCCCGGGCCGATCGCCGAGGTGGCCATCAGAAATGCCGCGCCGAGAAGCGCTCCGCTGTTCTTCTTTTTCTCGCTCATAATCCCCCTCCTTTTCCAAAAGACGCAGCGGCAGTTCTTTTTTCTATAAAGACTTGTGCATCCATGTCTTATTCCCGCGTCTCTTATCCGCTAGAATAACCTGAAAAAGAGGATTCGTCAATAAAAATCTGAAAAAGATTCCTCGGAGCGAGAGCGTCCTCCGCCGAAAAAGGCAGGAAGCAAAAAAGGCGCCGGAAAAGATTTTGAGCGGCACATAAAGCTCATGTGCCGCTCAAAATCCTTCCCTAGGCGCCGAGCCAGTTCCGGACAAAGCCTCCGAGAAGTCCCTTTCCGTCTGCCGTGAGCTGGATCTGCAGCCGCCCCTGCTCGGGGAGGCGGCTTAAGCCAAAGCAGCAGCCCGCGAGTCCCCCTGCAATGGTGGCGAGGGCCGCTCCCCCCTCCCCCGCGGGAAGCTTCGAAAGAGTCTCCAGATAGGTCCCGCTGTTGAGAAGCGCCCAGACAGAGAGAATCAGGCTCTCCGCCGCATCCCTTCCCTTCGGAAGCTCCTGCTCCGGCAGGGAGCGAAGCTCTGATATTGAGAGGAGAGCCGAGAAAGCCGGAAACGCACCCCGCAGCCTGTCATAGCCGGGGACATCCTCCCTGTGGGCATCCATGGCCTCCTCGTTCTCCCTCTTTTCCCTCTCCGAAAGCCCTTCCTCCTCCTCGAAGAAATAGAAGAGGGCTGCGTCCCGCACCGCGGCTTCCAGCTGCTCCTCCAGACTTTCCCCGCCGTTTTTTCCGAGGATATTCCGGATCATAAGAGAGTAGAGCTCACAGGCGAGCTCCGCCTTCGGGGAGGCGTTTGTGAGGGAGGAGGCGTCATGCAGCATCCTCCTGTCATTTTCCGTAAAGAGGTGCTGAGGACTGCAGAGCAGGAGGGAGAAGGGAAGAATGCGGGCGAGGGACTCATTTCCATCCCCCTTTTCTCCGCTCTCTCCGCAGCGAACGGGCTCCACGCCGCGCGCATTCCTCATGATCGCCTGCGTATAGGCAGGCTCCGTCTCAGAGCCGTCCTCTGTCAGAGTGTATTTGCCGTGCATCCCCCATTCATAGAAGCGGTCCATGATATCCGCGTAGTCGAGCTTCCGCTTTTCATAGAGGCTCTCCAGCTCCGCAAGGAGCAGGCTTCCCCCCGCGCTCACTCTCTTTAATTCTCCGATCTCCCCCTCCGAAGGGGCAGTCCCGCCGTTTGCGAGGAGGAGAGATCCCCCGAGCAGGGCTCCGTAGATGGCTCCGAGCCCCCTCTCCCGGTTCTCCAGCTTCCTCCCTGCGAGAAGCGCTCTCCTCTGACTCTCCCCGAGCAGCCACTCAATGAGCTGCATATTCAGGAGGAAGGACCTTCCGAAGGCATTCATGGCGATTCCGTCGAGCTTTCCGCTCTTTGCGATCTGAAGGGCACTGTTCATGATATCGGAGAGCGGCATCAGCACCGCCTGCGTATTCTGTCCTTCCCTCCGGATCTCCTCTCCGCTGGTAAATATCGCGAGAACATCCTGCCCATCTCCGGTCCGGAGATGATTCAAAGTCAGGGTCCTGCTCCCGTCCTCATTCTCCTCCTCCCCCTCCGAAGGGCGGAGGACGGCGACCAGGACCTGAGCCTTTCTGGAAAGGGAACGGAGAAGGCTGTCCAGGACATTCTGAAGCAAGGCCCTCCGGATGCTTTCCGCCGCCTCCTTCTCTTCGGGAAGGCTCTCCTGTCCCTGATAGAACTTCTGAATCGCCTCCTCGATCTCCTGATTTTCCTCAGAGAGAAGCTGCTCCATCTTCTCCGTCCGCTCCTGGTTAAAGATCGCCTCGATCGCCTCTCTCACAAGTAGAAAGCTGTTCTCTGAAAAGGGATTGAGCGCCAGCCCCGCGAGCGTCTTATTCTCAAACACAAGGTTCAGGATATAGCGGAGAGAGAGAAGCTGAGGTTCTGCGTCCTTTTCCGCGCTCCCCCTCCGGCTCTCGGAGCGTTTCGTAAAGGCGAGCGCGTAGCTCTGCCCGTTCTCCAGCTTCAGCATCCGAAGCTCCGGCTTCTCCCGGCCCGGTTTTTCGGAGGAAGCGAGAAAAAGCTCCTTCCCGTCCTTCATCTGGGCGGAAATCGCCTCGAAGACCTTCGCCGCAAGCTCCGGCTTCCTGTTCTTCGAAAAGTCCGCGATGGCTTCCTCGATCCTTTCATTTCCGGCGAGAAGCCCCTGCTCCAGCTCCTCCCTCTCCTTTAATCTCATCCTTCCCCTCCTAATTTTCCGATCCGCCCCCAAGGGCTCAGCGGGAGATACTTGCCTGCCCATCCGACGAGGCCATGACCCTGACAGAGGGCTGAGAGACTCCCTCCTCCGTCATGCGATCCGTGATCCGCTCGATCAGGCTGTCGTGCACAGCGCGAAAATCCGAATTCCTCACCCAGACCCGGGCGGAGAACTCCATACTGTAAAGGTCGAGATCCGTGAGTCCGAAAAAGGGCTCCGGCTCTCTGAGCACCTTCTCCTCCTTCATGCACTCCTCCCGAAGGAGCTCCTTCAGCCTGCGGCTCTCCTCTCCTCTTCCGCACTGAAAGACAAGGTCCACCCTCCGCCTGGGCTCCGCGCTGAAATTCACCACATTGCTGTTCATCAGGACTCCGTTTGGGATCATGATCCGCCTGTTGTCCAGTGTGACGAGCACCGTATAAAAGAGACGGATGGAGCGGACGATCCCCTCCGTGCCCGCCGTGGAGATATAATCCCCTACATTGAACGGGCGGTTCAGAAGAAGCATCAGCCCTCCTGCGAGATTTCCGAGCGCCCCCTGGAGGGCCAGTCCCACGGCGATGCCGGCACTGGCGAGAACAGTGATGACGGAAGCGAGCGGCACCCCCAGGATGCCGATGATGGTGATCCCGAGAATCAGGTAGAGGAGCAGAGAGATCAGATTCCCGAGGAAGCTCCGGAGCGTGGAATCCATGCGGTTCAGCGCTCCGGCAGTCTCAAAGATGCGGGTGAGCTTTCGGACCAGGATGCGTCCGATCAAAAAGATCAAAGCGGATAGGACGAGCTTCCCCGAAAATTCCAGGAGCAGGATCAGAATTCCGCTCCAAAGCCGCTTAAAGCTCTCGTTCTGAAGCTGCTCTATCAGCCCCGCCGTCTCAGTTCTCCTCCACTACGGGCTGAAAGCGCGCGTCTCTGTGGAGGAAGAGATAGATCGGAAGCACCACGGCGAAGATGACGGAAAAGATCGTAAGAGGGATCGGATCCACGACGCCGAACATGCGGTAGAATCTCCGGTAGACATAGAAGTTCAGGATCAGGCACAGAATCCAGGCAATCCAGCCGATCCCCTGCACCAGGGTGAGAAGCGGCAGAACGACGAGGAGGACCGCGATGTGCATCCCCTTCAACTCAAATCCGAAAATCTTCATGTCCCCGACGAAAATCCCGATGAGGGCCTGGTTCACGGCGGGAATGAAGGCGATCGGCGCCTTCTCCTGCTCCCCGTTGTTCTTTGCAAGGCAGTAGAGCCCATAGGCTCCGAGCCCCCAGATCACGATACCGATGAGCAGGATGATAATCAGAACTGCAAAATACCCGGCGAGCATCTCAAATAAAAAGCTGTAATTCATAGATAATTCCTCCATCCCTTTCTGCCTCCTCTGCCCCATGGGCCGGAAGCCATAAATCAGTCTACTTGTATCAGTCTCCGTCAAAAGGGTAAATGCGATGCAATCCCGCCTATGGGAGCATTTGAATCCTTGACGAAGGAAGAGCTATGAGCGTGAAGCGCCGGGGGAAAAGCGGCCCGGGCATAAGGACCGGAATGCAATTTCCCGGCAGAAGCATGCCTTTCTACTGCTGTTTTTCTCCGCCGATCGGGGAGCCGCAGTTCGGACAGAACTTCGGCGGATTATCCAGGTCCTTTGCCTCCCAGCCGCACTGAGCGCACTTAATGCTGCTCTCTGCGAGAGGACGGGGCTTTCCGCAGTTGGAACAGAATTTTCCGGTATTTCCGCTCTGGCCGCATTCACAGCTCCAGCCGTTTTCCTCGGGGCGGGGCTTTCCGCAGTTGGAGCAGAACTTCCCGGTATTTCCGCTCTGACCGCAGTCACAGCTCCAGCCCGCAGAAGAAGCAGCCGCAGCTCCGGCTCCGGCTTTTTCGCTCTCTTCCTTAGCTGCCATGCTGAAGAGATCCTTTGCGTTCAGTCCCCCGGCATTCTGTGCCATGTTCATCCCGGCGAAGGCCATCATCGGGCCGGCTGCCTTGTTCTTCGCCGCATCTCTCATGGCATCCATCTGCGCGCTGGCGATTCCCGCTCCCGCCATCCTCGCGTTCTGGAAGACCGCGGTCTTCTCCATATCCTGGATCATCTTCGCATCTTCAGGCGGAGCCGTGGCCTCGATTCCCACGGAACGGATCTCGATGCCCCGGATCTTCTTCCACTTCTCAGAGAGAATCTGGTTCAGGGCATCTGCGAGCTCCTGGGTATGGTTTGTGATCTGATGGTAGCGGATCCCCATGTCGGAGAGCTTCCCGAGGGCGGGAGCCAGAGCCGTGACAAACTCCGACTTCATCTGGGAACTCAGCAGCTCATCGATGGTATACTCCTCCTCCACATTGCCGGATACATTCTTATAGAAAAGAATCGGATCCGTGAGAACGATGGAGTATTCGCCGTGGCAGCGGAGCGCGATCGTTATATCCAGACCGATGGCATTATTCACCGCACGGAACGGAATCGGATTCGAGCTTCCAAAGCGGTTTCCCGGGATCTCCTTTGTATTGAAGAAATAGACTCTTTGGTCATTCGCGGTATCTCCTCCAAAGGTGAAACGCTTTACGAAGAGCTTGAAGCTGTCCATGAGTCCCGCGCCGAGTCCCCCATAGAAGATCGTCGGCTCCGTGGAGCTGTCGAAGAGAAAGGCACCCGGCTCCGCGGAGACCTCGACGATCGCGCCCTGCTCCACGATGATCATACACTGACCTTCCTGAACCGCGATGACAGAGCCGTTCGAAATAATATTTTCACTCCCCTTGGTATTGGAGCTCCGCTTTGACTGATGCTTGCTCCCCTTCCTCACAAGCACGCCATTGGGAAGTGAATCACAATAGAAATACTCCCTCCACTGATCCGCCAAGACTCCATTCAGCGTATCAGCGGCCACTCTGATAAGTCCCATCCATTTTCCTCCTCTTTTTCAGAAGCTCTCTCATGCATAAGATTGCAGATCTTATAACACATCCCCCATCATAACATATAAATTTCTCTCATACTATAGAAACCGTCAAATAGCCCTGCCCTTTTCCCATCGGAAGCAGGCTGCGCCCGCGGCGCTTCCCGCTCCTAAAAGAGCAAAGCCTTCTCCGTCTTCGATAAGCGGAGGAAAAGCGACGCTCCGATCCGGAAACTCCAAATCCCCGGGGAAGGGAGAGAAAGAGAGGACTAGCGGGACTTAAATCCGAGGCTTAGCTCCCCTTCCTCATCGATATTCAGCGTCATGGTCTTCAAATAGCGCTCTGTGAAGTAGCGCCTCTCCTCTTCACTCAAATTGATCCTCGTCTGGTAGAGCGCGCTGTCCAGCATTTCATTGATATTAAAGTGGAATCTGTCGTCGGCCCAGCGCTTCATTTCCCGGAGAATCGCGTCCCTCTTGATATCCTCGCTGTTTCCCGTATAAAAATCGTCCAGATAGCAATAGAAAATTCCCCTCTCCTCGAGGGCGCTCTTCATATCCGGCCCGCACTTTGTGTGCTCGATCATAACGAGGAATTCCGCGTCCGGGAGCGCGGAAATCAAGCCCCAGTAGTCGGAATCGCTGGAGACGAGGACGAAGGCATTGACCTGATTCTGCCAGTGCTCCTTGCAGACTCTGGTCGTAAGGCGGATATCCACCAGGGACTTGTCCTGCTTGATTCTTTCTATGAGGAGATACTCCACAGGGATCCGGATATAGCTCTCCAGGATGCTCCAGGTATCCGTCGTGTGCACATCGTCAAAAAGGATGATCCTGGAAATCTTCTTTATGATTTCTCGGTCCAGGTTTCGAAGCGCCGCGCAGAACTTATAGGGATCCGAATTCTCGCAGTCCACCACGAGCACCGTATTCTCATTTTCATTGATAAAATCATAAATGCTGTTTTTAATGTAGGCTCCCGCGTCGGAGACCTTGCTGCCCTCCATAAAGCGGTCATTATGCCAGCTGTAGAGAAGCGTCGCAAATTTTTTGTCGTTATAGAGAATATTGCCCTCATCCTTCGGGGGCCAGTTGATATACATCTGATAGGGATAGAAGGAAAGATTTGCGTAGTAGATATCCGCAGCTGTCTTTGTCCCGGCCTCTGTCAGGCCGTTTGGCATGAGGAAAAGCTCTTTGATATAGTCCCACTTGATCCAGACCGGAAAAATATTTTTACAATTATGAATTCTCTGAGAAATGATGCGGTTGATCTCGATTACGTGATGGCAGAGCTTGGTACTGGAACGCTTGATGAAGTCTACTCCGTCCTCGCCGAGCTGTTTCAGGCACTCGGGATAGATGTACTCCGGTATGGAGTAGAGTCCCTTATACTCCATTCGCATGAGATCATTGATCTTTTTAAAGTTTCTCTCGATGGAGGTCCTTAAAATGCATAGATTCCGTATAATTCTCGCCGATTTATCGAGCTCCAGCCGCTCATAGACGGATAGCTGCGGAGATTCGAAATCATTTTCAAAGATCCGTTTCGGTACTCCGATGAGATAGGCGACCTCGGAGACGAGGTCATAGACGCTGTCCTTATAGGCCGGTACAGGCGCCGGGGATGAAATCCCAAGAGAAGTGAGATCCATCTTTTTCTCCTTTCTGGCTTTCTTTGCCGTATTGCAAAGCATACTATCTTTTTCCGTGTCATAAAGTCCCTCCGTCCCTCTCCTGCACGCGCAGTGCGGCAAAGGGAGTTCATGACACTGGCATCATAGCATATATTCCCGCGGAGTCCTAGGGCAGTGCCGGGCGGGGAATCTGACGTTTTTCTTTTTTCTTTCTGAGAAAGTAAAAAAGGTCCCGCCGCAGCAAGGCGGCGAAACCGGGCTCTGGGACACGGATTTGCCCTGTATTTTCCTGATTCAGGCTTCTCTCTTCCCTGTTTTCGGATTCTGCGTCTTTGCTTTCTTTTGGAGCTCCGGCTCCCCGGAAAGAAAGCCCTTTCTCCGTATGGATTGCTCCGCGCGGTAGGCGAAAAGCCCTTCCCGCGCCGGATTTCCCGCGCCGCTTCGCATCCCTTCTCCCGTAAAGTAAAGGCAGTAGGCGCGGTAGGCCCCATAGGAGAGCTCCTCACAGCGGTACAAATCCTCCTGTCCGCAGATCAGTTCCATCATCCTTTCTCCTTTCCCATATCCCGGCGGCTTTCCCGCCCGCCGCTTTGGCTACCTTCTTCGCATCCTTCTTTTCTCAAAGTCATAGGAGGAGAGGCTCTGCGGGTTCCCGGGGGAGAGCGGGATACTGCCGAGCATTCGAAGAAGGATTTTCCTTCGGATGCTCTCATTCGGGCTCTCCGCCTCTACTGTCTTCGGAGGACACTCTCCTTCCTTACGAAGACGCTCTCCTTCCTTATGAAGGTGCTCTCCTTCCCTCTTCGGAAGCTCCGGAATCGAAGAGAAGGCCCGCTTCCAAAGAATGTGAAGGGGCAGCTTCCTCTTAAAGGGCTGCCTGCTCTCCCCCTCTTCCTCTCTCAGCCTCTCTCCTCCTTCGGAGAGAAGGCGCAGGGCATCGCATTGGAAGGAAAGTTTCCCCTCCCGGATTTTAAGTCTCGTTCCCACAGATCTCCCCTCCCTCCAGACTTTCAAAAATCATAAGGGCTGCCCTCTCCCATTCCCCTCTCTCCCGGTAGGGACAGTTGAAGGATGCATGCAGGAGCCTTCCGCCCGCGGAGAGGAGCGCGCCAAGGTGAAAGCAGTCCTCCTCCAGGCCGGGGCTCCTGAGCGCAAGCAGCGCCCCTCCCCCGGGAAGCGCTTCCCCGCTTCTCTCAAAGAGAAGCTCATAGCCTCCATTCCACTTAAGGAGAAGCTCCCGCACCGCCGCCATCGCAAGGGCCGCATCCCCTCCCGCATCCCTCCCCAGGCGGGAAAAGGCGAGGTTTGCCATCGTATCCCTGCTCATATAGATCTCCTCCGGTCTCGAGGACAAAAGATATCTCTCCCCGGAAAGCTCCTCCGGCATCCTGATAAAGCTCTCCGGCATGGCGATCCGGAACGCTCCAAGCAGGACTTTCTTTCTCTGAAAGCGGCAAAGCTCCCCCCGGATATAAAGCCCTTCTTCCAGATTCCCCAGTACATCCCTTCTTTTAAGCTGCCTTCGGAGAATGATTTCCTCATCATAATACATCGCGTTCTCCCATCAAAGCTTCTGAAAATCCACATCCTTTTCCGAGCGGATGCGGATTTCCTTCCCATAAGCGAGAGCTCTTCGGCCCGCGCTGAGGTGAATCCCCTGCCCGCTCCTCCCGAAAAGACCGGAATCCGCAAGGAGAAGACAGTCCTCGGAGAGAAGCTCTGTCCCTCCTCCCTTTAAAAGAAAATGCTGTCCGCTCTGCGTCCGAAGGCCGATCTCCCCCGCCCCATCGGCTCCCTCCGCATGGCAGCAGTCCAGCGCAAAGCATTTCTCCCGCTCATCCCTGTCCCCGAAGAAAAGCCGGACTCCGGCGCCGATCTCCGGCATGCAGTACATCACATTCCCGCTGATCGGCATCCAGGGATAGAGCTTTTCTCCTCCCTTTCCCGCGTCCTCCGGGAAGGAGAGAGCGAGGCTCTCCTCTTCCGCACGAAGCACCTTTCCGAAAAGAGAGATCCCGGCGATCCCTTCGTTAAAGCGCTGCCGAATCCTCATCCTCTCCGGGTACAAGCCATAGCAAAAGATCAGGCTCCCGCCCGAGAGCTCCGCCCGGACCTCTCCGATGAAGAAGCGTCCTCCCCGAAAGAAAAGACGCTCCCCCAAGCGGGCAGTCTCACGGGAGGAGAGGAAAAGAAAAGCAGGGGTCTCCCCCGGAAAATCTCCCCTCTCTTCCCAGGCTGCTCCTCCAAGGTCCGGGAAAAAGCATCCCTCCGGATCAATATCCTCTCCGGGGAAAAAGAGAGTCCGGGAGAAGGCATCCCCTCCGGGGGAAAAGAGAGTCCGAGAGAAGGCATCCTTCCCCGGGGAAAAGAGAGTCCGAGAGAAAGCATCCTTCCCGAGGGAAAAGAGAGTCCCGAGCCCGAAAAAGCCTGCTGCTCCCGCGAGGAAAGAAAACCCTCCTCCGGAGACAGCGCGGGCTTTGGAAAAGCCGTCCCCAAATCCACCCCGGAGAGCGCCTTCCTCGAAGGCCCCGGCGGAAGCGGGGCGCTCCGGAAAGCGGAGTCCCTCCGAAAAGGACAAAGAGGCGGCGGATCTCGAAAGCTCCGAAGAGCCCGGCAAAAAAGACAGCTCCCTCGCTTTCCCCTCTTCCCCGGCGGAAAGGATGCGAAAGCGCGCCTTTCCGCCCCCATAGTCCGGAAGAAGCAGCGCATTCATCCGGGAAAACACTCTCTTTAAAAGCTCCCAGTCCGTCTCCCGGTACTGGAGAAGGATCCCCCGGATATCTCCTGCGGGGATCCGGGGCGGAAGCTCCTCCTCCGGGAGAAGCTCTCTCAGAAAATCCGGAAGAGAAAGCTCCTCCTCCTGAAAAAAGCGGACTTTTGGAAGGCAGTCCAGCTCCCGGCTCCGGCTCACGATAAGGACAGAAGCCGATCGGTTCCCGGCCCGTTCGAAAATCCGGATTCCCCACAGGATTCCGGAAAAAAGCTTCTCCCCATTTTCCGAGGAAAAAAGCTCCGCCGAGCTTCCGGGAAGCTCCTCCACAGCCCCGGAGAAGCCGGAAAGGATCCCCTCCGCCCGGAGAAAGGCATGCTCATTTACCGCTGCAAAGAGTGAAAGCTTCTCCGGAAGCATCGCTCCCTCTCCCAAAGAAAGTCTGAGTTCCCCCGCTGTGATCATACTCTTCCTCCCGATCTTACCCCTCCCTTTCCGGGGCTTTTCTTCTCTCCTATCACTCTCCGCCCAAAGCTATTATCCCCAAGCATCCGCACTCCGAAAAGAGCAGCAATTCTGTGCCCGGGCCTCCTCTTGATTCCGGTGAGCCCGCACTTTCTTGTCCCGCTGCACTCCCGGCCGAACCGCATCACTAATGCCCGAATAGGCCCTCCCCCTCTCAGGCAAGCTCCAGAGCGCGGAGGGAGAAACCGTCAACTCCGCGCTTTAATAGGCTTTCCGCGAGATCCACGCGGATTACCACATGATCCGGGATGCGGAAAAGGGAGAGATCCGGAATTTTCTCCCTTATGAGGATCCCTTTTTCAAGCTCCCCGCCCAAGCGGCGGGAGCTTTTCTCCGAAAGACAAGGAATCTCTTTCAGGATCGGAACGAAATACTCCCGCTTCTCCTCCTCTTTGAGAAGGAGCAGTCTCTTAGAGACCATACGCGGCTCATAGAGTCTCAAAACCTTTTGAAAGCGCTCTGAGATCAGAAAGAGCTCCCGCTCATAGACATCAAGCTCCGGGAGCGCTTCCCTCCCGAAGAAGCGGAGGCTCAGAAGCTCCGGAAGCTTCCCGGAGAAACCGGGCCTTGCATATTCCGCGGGAAAGCGGGAGGAGAGCTCCCGAATTCCCGGGAACATCCCTCCATATTGCCTCCCCCCGATCAGATAATACCTTCCTCTCATGCTCCCTGCCTCCCGCCTCTCTCAGAAAATCTGTCTTTCTCTGCCCGCCCTCCCATCCTCTCCTCCAGGAACTCTTCCTCCCGGATGAAAAAGCGCTTCCTCGGAATCTCCCTGCAAAGGACCAGGAGAGCTCTCCTCCGGGAAAGCTTCTCCCTCTTGGGAAAGAGACGCCTCTCCCGAAGAAAACAGCGAATCCACTCTCTCCATATAAATGCCAAAGCCGAAGAATATTCTCCTCCCCTCCGCGAGGAGCCGCTCCCCGAGCTCCGTACAGAGCTCCGAAAAAAAGCGCTCAAGCTCCGCTTCGTAGAGCTCTGCCCCTAAGAGGCGCCTCTTCTCCCGTTCCCCTCCGGGGGGAAAGGCGGAAAGATCCTCCTCTATCTGTTCCCGAAGCTCCGGAACAGGCAGAAAGGCTTCTTCCTCCGAGAGATCGAGATAGAGCTCCCGGTCGTAGGCCGTGACAAGGATCCCATAGTCCCCGGAGAGATAGCTCGATCGAAGCGGGAAGAGGAGAAGAAATTCTGTCTCCGGCTTTTTCTCAAGCAGCAGGGAAACGATTTGAGAGAGCTCCGAAAGACGGCTCTCCCGTTTCCTTTCCAGAAGCTTCGAAAACTCTCTCTGCCTTTCTCGATCGCTCCGTCTCAGCCGTCTCAGATCCCGCATACTCTCTCCCTCCTAGCTCATCAGTATCCTTCTTCCGTCCGCCCGGATCTCCTCCGAGAGCCGTATGCTCCCCTCCCGCTGCCGGATATCGATCTCTCCCGCCGCACTCACACAGACATTCTCCGCCTCACTGCAAAGAGAGAGTTCCCCTCCGCTTTGAAGCGACAGCCCCTTTTTGCTCCGGACCTCGATCCCATCCCGGTCGGATAAGCTGATAAAATTCCCAGCGCGGTCCGTTAGAAGAATCCCTCCGGGATAGAGCCGGAGCTCATGTCCGTTCCGGTCCCTCAGAAACTTTTGCTCCGGCCTGTCCCTGCCTCCAGCTGTTCCGAGATGCACGGCGCTTGCGGCATAGGCCTTCCTCTCGTCCGCATCGGGAAAGCGCAGCATCACCCGGTCCCCGGGCTCCGGCATGCCGTACCATCCGCTCCCGTCCCTTCCGGAATAGACCGTCGCATAGGGGAAATACGCCGCCGGGCGAAGACCGGACTCATCTCCCTCGATCGAAAGCCGCACCGTGACACCGGAGACCTCAGAGACCTCAGCGAAAAGAAGAACGCCGGAGAGACGCCTGTTTTCGCGCCGGGACGCCTTCAGATCCCCTGTCCTCACAAGAAGGCTCTCCTGTATGCTCTCTCCCTTCTCCAGGCGAAGAGAGGTCTGAAAAACCGTGTAGCACTCTCCCCTCAGGCGAAGTCTCTGTCCGGGCTTATAGCGCTTCCTCCCCCTGCAGTGCAGGAGACGTACCGCTCCCGTGAAGCCCGCGCACTCCTGAAGCGCCGATACAGAAAGAAGCTCCTTCTCCGATATCTCCTCCTCGCTCTCCCCTCTTTCGGGAATGCCGAAAAAGAAATGACAGCCCCCGCTCGTCGGATCCGGGCAGAGCCAGCTTCCAAGCTCCGAGGCAAGACGCGAGAGAAAGGCCCAGTCGCTCTCCCTGTACTGAACATAGAGTCTGGAAATCGGGCGCTCCGCCGAGGAAGGCATGATGACATCCGCCCCGGAATAATCCCGGACCAGACGGGATATGAGCTCGCGAAAGCGCAGAGCGGGATCCTGAAAAACGCGGAGATGCTCTTTTTGATCCATCAAAACGGTGGCACTCGAAAGCTCCCAGAAGAGCTCATGCACGGCGGCGCGGCTTTGAACCCGGACCGCGCTCACCACTCCCTGAAATAAAAGCTGATCTCCCTCCTCCGAATGCTCCATAATCCTCTCAGAATGTCCCGTACTGCCGAGACAGCGCTGCTTCTCGGACTCCGGGATCAAGGCGCGAAGATAAAAGCGGCTGTGTTCCCCGATTCTCTGAAAAAATGCGTAATCTAAAACCTCAAGAAAGGAGTATTCCTCCGAAAAGATAAAACCGCTCATAGAAGCCTCCGAAAAGCTGGTAGAAAAATAGTGGAAGAAAGAAAGAAAAACGGAAATTCCCGGATGAAGAAAGAGAGCCGCCGCCCGAGAGTCCAGCGGAAGGATCTTGGTAAACGAAGGAAGCCGCATAGAAACGGATCCATGAATGCGCACTGCCGCAGAAAAGAAAACCGCCGAAGAGAAACGACGTGGGGACCAGCAGTAAAATCAAAAGCCGTCCGCTTTTTTCGGAAGTTGAAAGATCGAAAGATCAGAAGCTTGGAAAATCAGAAAATTGAAAGGCTGAGAAATGGGAAGCCTGGAGGATCGGAAAATCGGAATGCTGAATATCAGAATCAGAATACTGTTGGTTTTCATGCCGTCGCTTTTTGCCAGCTGGCGTTTCCGCTTCCTGAAAGCGGGCTCTCGCTTAGCAAAACGGCCTCAGATAGAAAAAAACGAGTTCAGAAAGAAAAATCCGAGTAAAATAGAGCTCGCTGCCCTGCGGCATCCGGCTTTAAGAAAAGTATAGCATATAGAGCGCCTTCCCTCAATCCTTCGGCGCCTGTTTCCGGACTTTCTGCCTTTTGCCGGGGAAAAGAGGGGGATTTTATGGGATTCCCACAATTAGTTTTCTGTAGGAGTTTCTTTCTTTCCTCTCCCGAAGAAATCAGCAGGATTCCTCCTCTCCATCCTCAGAAAAGAAAGAGCGCCCGCATCCCCGTTTCGGGAGTGCGGGCGGAGAAAAACGTCCCAAGGCTATTAAAGCGTCCCAAGATTATTTCGGAAGCTTTACAAAATCGACTTCATTTCCCTGCTTCTCGATGAAGCTTCGAAGATCCCGGAAGGAGAGCCAGATTGTCGCGGTATTCTCATTCGGATGGATCCCGATCTCCTTTCTGGTTCTTAGGTCCTGATCGAAGACGACGATCACCTCATGCTCCTCATCATTTAAAATTCCCAGCGGGGAGACCGAGCCCTGCGAGACACCGAGGTACTTTTCCAGACGCTCCGGAGAGGCGAAGCTCAGCCTCGAGGAGCCGATTTGATCCGCGACGTCCGTAAGATCCACCTTCTTCTCCTCCAGGGCCACAATCAGGAAATGGTTCTTTCCCTTCTGATCCCGAACGAAGAGATTCTTGCACACATTCCCCCTCGCCGTGATGCCGGCCGCGTCCATCTCCTCCATCGTACAGACCACCGGATGCTCCAGCTTATCATAGCGGATCCCGGCCGCGTCCAGCGCCGCGAGCGTCCTCTCCTTCGCATTCTCCATCATAGTCTTCTCTCCTTTCCGCTCCGAAAGAAACGGCGCTCCTTCCTGCCGCCCCGCCGAAAAATCCGGAGCAATCGGCCTTCCCTTTCTGACAAACTTCCGCTGCGGGGATCTCTTCCCGGAGAAACGCTCTGCCGCTGATCCAAAGCTCTCCCTCTGACCGTGCTTTTACGGCTGTATCCCGCTTCCTCTCCTTTTTAAAAGCTGACCGGCTCTTTGATTTCCCCGGTTCTTGCGATGCTTTCGAGATAGAGCACAGGTCCGATTCCCCGATACTCCTCCCTCTCCTCCAGCTTCACACAGGCGCTCAGCTTCACCCAGTCCCGGGTATGAAAGGGAGCCAGCTCCTTCGGGTCCCCCTTGCAGACAAAGCCGAGGAAGCTCATATCGGCCGCGCAGCAGGTCATCGCCATTCGGCCCGGAATGAACTCATTCTCAGGCATTCCCCTCCGTTTCAGCACCATCGCGGCAAAAGACAGCTTCTTATTGAGGTAGCGCTCCGGATTGTCCATACAGTCGAGGAACCAGGTTCCATAGTCCTCTGCCTTGATGTCGATCCGCTCCGCATTGAGATCATAGGGAAGCTCCTCGGGAAGCGCGGACTGCGGGATATCCCCCTCCTTGTCCTCCATAACGATCATCGCGTTCTGCCCCATCGCACGGATCTTTCTCCGATAATCGACCAGCTTTTCGTTTGAGATATTGTCACAGCGATTTACTACCGCAAGCTCCGCATTCCGAAGCATCTGTCCGAGGTAGGACTTCATATTTCCGAGGTAGAGCTCCAGCGTGGAGCCGTCTATGATCGTGATGATCTGATAAATCTCCCAGTTCTCCGGCAGGGAGAGCTCATAGTCCGGCGCCCTTCCCTGCTTTTCGGAGAGAACCTGCTCGCTCATCGGCCCGCCGCAAAGATCATCCTGATTCCAGAGGCCATTCCACTCAATGATGATCCGTTCCGGGCGGTATTTTTCGGAAAGCGCCGAGAGATACTCTCGATTAAAGTCCCGGATCTCCTCCATTCGGAGCGCCGTCGTGCGGTACTGTTCGAGAAAAGCCGGCTCATACTCCGACTCTCCCTCCTCGCAGAGCAGGAGGAGGGTCCTCCCCTCCGTCTGGAAATATTCCTGCTCCATCGTAAATTTGATAAATTCGGTTTTTCCCGCTTCCAGAAAGCCATTGATGAGAAAAACAGGAATCTTGTCCGCCATTTCCCCTCCTTCTCCGCTTTTTCCCGGCAGTAAAAGCTCAATGCGCTGATCCCGCCTCCCGGAAGCTCTTCTCCAGGAGCTCCTCCTTCAGCTTCTCTCCGATCACAACGACCTTTCCGGTATACTCCGGCGCGCCCTCCCGGATCTCTGTCTGACCCGGCACGAGATCAAAGTAGAGCCAGCTGCCGTCCGGAGCGGGGAGCATGCCCTTCGCCCGGATGACATTGCCGAACTTCTCGCTCTCCGCCATATCCGAAAGCAGCGCCTCAAGCCAGGCTCTGTCGTAGGCCTTCGCGGTCTCGAGCCCCCAGCTTGTGAAGATCTCATCGGCATCGTGCTCTTCCCCGTGATGATGGTGATGATGATGGCGGTGGACCCGCAGCCCATCCTCACCACTGCCCTGTCCATTCTCCGCCTCCTCCTCGTGATGATGGTGATGAGCGCAGCATTCCCCTTCATGATGGGAATGTCCCTCTTCCCATGCCTCGGAGTCCTCGCCATGATGATGATGGCCGCAGCATTCCCCCTCATGATGGGAATGTCCCCCTTCGCACGCCTCGGAGTCCTCGCCATGATGGTGGTGATGGCAGTGAGCATGTCCCTCATGCTCCTCCTCTTCCCTCTGCCGCTCCTCGTGCTCCCGCACTCTCTCCATCGCCTCTCGAAGAAGCTCCTCCTCCATATCATCCGGCTTTGAGATAAGCTCCATAAGCCTTCCGCCGTCCAGCTTGTCCAGCGGCGTAGTGACGAGCACTGCCTTCGGATTCCGCTCTCTCACGATTTCCACCGCTTCCTGAATCTTATCCTCCGGCGCGATATCCGTCCTCGAGAGTACAACCGCCGCGGCATAGCGAATCTGATTGTCGAAAAACTCGCCGAAATTCTTCGAATAGAGCTTTGCCTTCTTCGCATCCACGATCGTCACCGCTGCATGAAGCTCCACCTCCATGTTTTTAGAGGCGGACTTTACCGCTCCGATGATATCAGAGAGCTTTCCCACTCCGGAGGGCTCGATAATGATCCGATCCGGCTTGAATTTCTCCGCTACCTCCCGGAGAGAGCTCTCAAAATCCCCGACCAGAGAACAGCAGATGCAGCCCTGATTCATCTCCCGGATCTCAATCCCGGAATCCTTGAGGAAGCCGCCGTCGATGCCGATCTCTCCAAACTCATTTTCGATGAGCACGACCTTCTCCCCCTTCAGTGCTTCCGACAGAAGCTTCCGGATAAAGCTCGTCTTTCCGGCCCCCAAGAAGCCGGAGATAATATCTATTTTTGTCATGATACCTCCTAAAATCCCGCCGCCCGGAGGCGGACAGTCTCGCTTTTAGCACTCATTTTCCTTAACTGCTGATTATAGGCTCGCCGCAGCGCCTTGTCAAGAAAGCATCAGCCCCGGAGCGTCTCCACCGCGTCCGGAAGCGCCGCGGCATTCTCAATGCAAATGTCTGCGCCGTAGTCCAGAAGCTCCTCCCGGCCTCGAAAGCCGTAGACGCAGCCGATTCCCGGAATTCCCGCCCCTTTCGCGGTCTCCATATCGGTCTTCGTGTCTCCGACAAATACCGCCTCCGACAGCAAAACGCCGAGATGCTCACAGCAATCCCGGACAAGCGCACTGTCCGGCTTCAGAGGATGCGTCCCATCATCTGCGGAAAGATAGTCAAAATAATTCTCTCCGAAGACATGATCCAGCACCTTTCCCGCCTCGTGAAGCGATTTATTCGTCACACAGGCAAGTTTTATCCCCTGCCCCCTCAAAATCTCAAGGCTCTCCTTCATGCCGGGATAGGCCTCCGCCCGGTAGAGGCAGTTATTCTGAAAGACAGAGATGTAATACTCGCAGACCTCATCATAGAGACCCATGATTTCATCTGCCTTCTGATCAAAGGAAATCGCCTTATCCGGATCCCTGTCCTCCCATTTCTCCGCCTCCTGATAATAAAAGGAAGCCGTCTTTTTTATCGCCCTCTCCACGAAAAGATGATAGCCGTTTCCCACGGCCTTCTTCGTCTCCGCTTCTGTGAGCTCCTGAAGGCCAAAATGCTTCATTGCCTTATTGATGCTGTCCTGCAAGCTGTAAATGGTATTGACCAAAGTACCGTCCAGATCAAATAAAAGCGCTTTGATTTCCCTTCCCATTCCCTCTTTTTCCCTCTTTCCTCTCTATATTCCCCTCCGCCTTTTCTCTCCGACCGCTCAGAAAAGCAGCTTTCGAATGCCTGTCATCGTCACGGAAATGCCGCGGCCATGGCAAAACAGCGCAGAAGCCATAAGCCCCACGCAGTGCCTACAGTATAGTTCAGAGCAAAGACTCTGTCCAGCGAAGCAAACAATACGGAGAAATACAAGCCCCTCCTGCTCGAAAGTAAAGCGTGATATAATGATTCCAGTGCCGAAAGTCAGCATCCACGACGTGCTCGCACGGGAGTGGATGCTGGACTTTATGGCACGCCCCCTTCATGAGCATGCAGCGATGCGAAGCAGCGCGGGAATGCGAATGAAGGTAGCATGGCGCGAGCTGCACCGCAGCGAAGCCATGCGGGAATCATTCCATACCATAGGAGGGCGATGCTCGCACGGGAGTGGATGCGGGACTTTATGAATAAGAAAACATTGCCGCCTTTTGCCTGCCGCCTTTTCTGCCAAATGGCCGCTCCAACGCAGGACGCTCTCGCTTCGACTGCCGCGGCCAGCGGCGCGTAAGCGATTTATGAACCCAAATCGCCAAGCGCCGGGGCGGCAGACGCCCTGCTTATGGATCGACCATTCGGCAGGGCGGCAGGTTTTCTCTTGGCGCAGGTCAGTGAAACAGCAGCACAGCAACGCAAAAGACAGCATGGCGCAGACTGAAGGCAGCGCATGGAACTTATATTCATGATAATCCCGAGTCGCCGGGGCGGCAGACGCCCTGCTTATGGATCGACCATCCGGCAGAGCGGCAGCTTTTCTTGGCGCAGGCCATTGAAACAGCTGCTCAACAGCGCAAAAATACGGAGAAGGCAGAATGACGGGAAGCAGGAGAAAGTTTTTATGAAATGGTACTACGCGGTACAAAAGGGAAAGAAGCCGGGGATCTACAGCGACTGGGCATCCTGCTCGCAGGCTGTAGAGGCTGTGAGCGGCGCGGTATATAAAAAGTTCAGGACAAGGGAGGAGGCGGAATGCTTCCTCCTCTCCGACGGCTATGAGAAGAAATCCGGGGCTCCGGCTCCTTCCTCTTCCCGGAAAGTGCCGTCCCCCGGGAAGAGGAAAAATCCTTCCCTCACTCCCAGTGCGGAGGAGGTGAAGGCGGAATTTTCCGGGATAGACTCTTCGGCCATCGCCTATGTGGACGGAAGCTATAACGCGCTTTCCGGAGTCTATGCCTACGGCGCGATCCTGCTGGAGCGAAGCGGAGAGCTTTCGTATTTTCAGGGAAGCGGCAGTGATCCGGAGCTCGCCGTGATGCGGAATGTCTCCGGAGAAATCCTCGGCTCCATGCGGGCTGTCCTCGAGGGAATTCGGCGCGGCCTCTCCTCCCTCACGATTTTTTATGACTATATGGGGATCGAGGCCTGGGCGGACGGTCAATGGAAATGCAATAAGAAGGGGACTATCGCTTATCGGGATTTCATGAAAGAAAAGCGGAAGGAGATTGCAGTCTCCTTCCGAAAGGTTCCGGCCCACAGCGGCGTCCTCTTTAACGAGCTGGCGGACCGCATCGCAAAGGAAGCCGCCGGAATTCAATAAGAGCTTTTACGGAATTTTCCCGGTAGGAGCTTTAAGGCTTTATCCGATAAAAGAAAGTGAGCAGCACTGCCTAAACACGCGCCTCCGCTTCCCCGGGGACTTATGCAGAGAGGATCTGTCATAAACTTTTGACAGATCCTCTCTCTTTTCCTATAATATCCCTGTATTGTTGCTGGGGGCGCTGTATGCTGAGAGGATTCGAGCTTCGAATCGACCCTTATACCTGATCCGGGTAATGCCGGCGTAGGGAAGCAGTTTTTTTCGTGCCCCTCCTGACGCAAATCGCGTTGAAAAGGAGGTTTTTTTATGTCAAAGGATATCAGAAAGCTGGTCTACTGCGCGCTGTGTATCGCGCTCGCCACCGTGATGAGCCAGATCCGGCTCTTCAGTATGCCCATGGGGGGCTCTATCACCCCAGCTTCCATGCTCTTCGCCGCTCTCCCGGGCTTTTTCTTCGGCCCCTTCTACGGCATCTCCTCCGCCGTCGCCTACGGACTTCTCCACTTCATCCTAAAGCCTGAGATCTACAGCCCGGCGCAGGTCGCCGTGGATTATCTCTTCGCCTTCGGCGCACTCGGCTTCTCCGGCTTCTTCTCGAAGAAAAAGCATGCCCTCCTCCTGGGCTACTCTGCGGCTGCGCTGGGCCGCTTCGTCTTCGCCTTTCTCTCCGGCTATCTCTTCTTCGGAAGCTATGCCCCGGAGGGTGTCGCCCCCATCCTCTACTCCGCAGAGTATAATATTTCCTATATCGGGACCGAATTTATCCTGACCCTGCTGCTGCTCGCAGTCCCCGCAGTACAAAAGGCGATCTACCGGGTAAAAGAGAGCGCGGGATAGGGCTCTGCGCGAGGCGAAGTCCCGCTGCTTTTCTTCACTCCGCATATGTCCTCTCGGAGGATCATACTGCCTTTGGCTGCGGCAAAAGGCAGCGGGACTTTGGGAAGGGAAGGCGGCGGGCGCTTTGACTCCGAAATCCCTATTTTCCATCCCCGGCTTTCTTTTCCTCTCCCGGAACCGCTTCGGACTTCTTCTCCCCGGATTCTATTTTTTTCGACTGCTCAGGAGGAATTCCGGACTTCATCCTGCCGCTTTGATCCGGGGAGGAGGCCGCTTTCCTCTTTCCTGCTCTCCGCCGGATCCTCTTCACCATAAAGAGAAGCAGCAGGATCAGGAGTACGAGAAGGAGGAGCTGCGGCAGCAAAATGAGGAAGCCCAGGAGCAGCTCTACACCATTTTCCCGGATATTGTCCAGATTTTCCAAAAGGCCTGTGCGAAGGCGGACAGAGAAGCTGTCTCTTTGACTGCTGCTCGGGATGCTCCGCTCCGAGGCATAGATCTCGACGGTGGAATACTGAACCTGATTGTCATAGAGCCGAAGGCTGGAGCTCATGGAATCCAGCTGATAGCGGATATCGGAGAGTCTTTGCTCCAGGCTGATAATGGCATCCATGGACTCCGCCCTTGCGACAAGCTCTAAAAGCCTCTCCTGCTCGACCTCGAGCGCTTTTTTCTTCGCCTCAATATCGTGATATTCCAGCGTGATATCCCTCGCGCTCTCACTCTTTCTGAGAAGCTTCGCCTCCCCTTCCGAAAAGGCGAGGAAAGTGTCGAGCTTCTCTGTCGGGATCCGAATCGTAAGGGAAGCCGTCCTTCTTTTCGAAAAGCTGTCCTCCTCCCCGATATCCTCTTTCTCGACATATCCCGAGAGCTCCGCTGCCTTATTCCGGAGCTTGTCCGTAAAGGATAGGAGATCACTGCTCTCGAAGCTAAGACTCACATCCCGGATCAGCTTCCGCCCCTCCGAGATCCTGTCCGGATCGGCGGCGGGAAGCTCTGTCCTCTCTCCCTCCGGGGACGCCCCTGTCTCTTCCGCGAGAATCTTCTCCGAGGCGGCAGATCCCATTCCTCCCGCGGAGCTGTCCTCCGCTGCTGCCTCCTTCCGAAGGCCGCTTCCCTCGGCTGAGGAGTTGATGCTGTCATAGCTCGAATCCGAAGAGCGCCGGGCACTTGGCGCATGCCCGCAGGCGCTCAGGCTGAGAAGGAGTGCCAGAAAAAGCAAAAGCCCTCTCCCCCTTCTTCCCATTTTTCGAAATGCATTTCTCTCTTTCTTCATAAGCTCCTCCCTTTTTTCCGCTGATCCGGAAAGCATGCTCTTAGCGGAAAGCTTCCGGTGCAAATTTCTCTTCTTCTCTATATCACCGGAAAAGGGGCGCCCGGGTCACATCCGAAAAATTCGCTCACAGGCCTCCAAACAAAAATGGGACCCGCCGGGCTTCGGTGGAATCCCCCGAAAAGCCCGGCCGCATCCCTTAGTCCTTTCCCTCCAAAGGGAACCATCACCCATACGGCGGCCATCTGTCCTTCGGAAAACGCCCTTTGGCCGCCGTAAAAAGCGAAGGAGATGCCTCCCTCCCTAAGAGAAGCGGATTTTAATTCTTCTCAGCCCGCGCTTTCACTGTAGCCCGCGGCCTTCTCTCCCGCGATCTTACCAAAGACCGTGAAATCCGTGACCGCGTTTCCTCCGAGCCGATTTGCGCCGTGCACGCCCCCCGTGACCTCGCCTGCCGCATACAGCCCGGGAAGTGCCGCATCCGAAGAATCCAGCACCTCTGTATCCGCATTGATCTTAAGACCGCCCATGGTGTGATGGATCCCCGGCGTCACCTTGATCGCATAGTAAGGGGCACTGTCCAGCGGCTCCGCAAAACTCGTTCGTCCAAAGGACGGATCCTTCTTTTCCTGGACGGCTTTGTTCCAGTCCTCCATCGTTCCCTTCAGCGTCTCCGGATCCGTCCCCATGGCAGAGGCGAGCGCCTCATAGCTCTCCCCCTGCACCGTGAAGCCGGACTTGATATAGCCCTGAATCACAGCGGAGCGGTCCACCATCTTCTGATCCATGATGAGCCAGGCACAGCCTCCGGGCTGCTCGATCTCCGCCTTGGAGACCGCGTCTCTCGTCCCGACCTCATCGGTAAAGCGCTTTCCCTCTGTATTGACAAGGATCGCTCCGTCCCCGCGAAGTCCCTCCGTGATGAGATGCGCGTCCTCTGCCGTGACGGTCGGATGAATCTGGATCTGATCCATATCCACAGTCGCCGCTCCGACGGCCTCCCCCATCTCGATGCCCTGACCCTGTGCGCCGTTCGCGTTGGTGCTCTTATAGCCCTTTAATTCCGGGCGGTATTTCTCCACCATCTCGAGATTCGCTCCGAAGCCTCCGCTGGCAATGACAACGGCCTTTGCGTGCACCGTCACATTGTGCCCGTCCTCTCCTAGCGCATGAACCCCGCTCATCCTGCCGTTCTCCGTCAGGATGCGGTCCGCCGTCGTATTGTAGAGACTTGTGATTTTGTCGGAACGCTTTTTCAGATTCTCCTCGAGGATCGGCACAAGGTAAGCGCCGACCGCCGTGGTCTTCCCCTCCGCATTGACCGGCCGGTGAATCCGCTTTACGGAAGCCCCGCCGAAAGAGGCGACGCTGTGGAGGGATGCTCCCAAGGAATCCAGATAGTCGATCGCGTCCGGACTCTTTTCCGCAAGCGTCTTCACGAGCGCCGCCTGATTGAGTCCCTTCCCTCCGATCATCGTGTCCAGCTCCATGAGCTCTGCGGAATCGAAATAGCCCTCCGGCGCTGCCTGATACTGATTCCACTGCTCCGCCACAGTCTTGGCCAGCGCGGAAATTTCCGGATTGTCCGCATATTTCTCGGAAGCGGTCTTCAGCGTTTTCTCTACCCCGGCGGCCTCATCAAAGGAGTTCTCATCCTGCCACTTCGTATGCGCCGCATTCATACCGCCCGTTGCCCTGACGGAATTCCCTCCGGGCATGCTCTGGCTCTCCAGGAGGACGACCGTCCGTCCGGCATCCGCCGCCTGAATCGAGGCAATCATGCCCGCTCCGCCGGCCCCGATCACCACGATGTCCGCCGTGAGCTCCTGATCCTCTGCCTTCTCCGCGGAGGCGGAGGGCGCGCGCTCAAAGACAGAGGGATCAATGCCCGCGTTCTCGAGCGCCTGCTTCGCCGCCTCTATAATCGCCTTCGAGGTCACGGTCGCGCCGGATACCGCATCGACCTGAAGACTCTGGGCCTCTATGATCTTTGGAGGGATCTGCTCGATTGCCTTATCGCCGATTCCCGGCGTCTCCTGATTTTTAAGCACCCGAAGCTCATAGATCCTCTCCTGATCGGCGGAGATGGAAACCTTCAACTCCCCGTTGTTTCCCTTCGCACTCCCCTCTCCTCTGAGCGCCGTCTTCGGTATTACGGGTCTTCCGGACTGCCTCGACCAAAGCCCGAGCGCAAAGGCCAGGACGATGCCGACCACGATCACAAAATAAGACAAAACATTCCACTTGGATTTCATCTCTTTTCCTCCCTTCCCGATAACTATAGCATAGTCCCGCGGCCCCCTGCCAGTGAATTAAAGGAAATTCACCTGGCATATCCAAGAAGAAAGGGCTATGATGATTCCAGTGTCGAAAGTCCCTCCGCCACGACGTGCTTTGCACGGGAGCGGAGGAAGGACTTTATGACACGC
>NZ_KI273142.1:0-3513 GCF_000469565.1 Oribacterium sp. oral taxon 078 str. F0263
GCCTTGTTTTATGTCATTTTCCTCTGCCTTGTTTTTTACTGGATCTGGGATTTCATCCGGAATGGAAAGTTTCGAATCTATCTCTCATGACTTTTATTATTCTTCAACGATGGGACCTACTCTCCCTTATATGGGAAGGGGGGCAGGTATCAAGGAAGGCATGTGGAGACTTGCAGCCGCTCCTCTTCCCTTCGCACAAAAAAGGGAGGAGTCAGTGTCTTGGAGAATATCACCCATATCTTATTGCATGGCTCTATGCTGGTCCATGAATGAGGAGACGCATATAATGAGGAGAAATCTGTTTAATAATTTATGCGAGTTTTTATATAAAGATTTGCATTCTCTGAAGTCACTCATTTCTTCTCCTGCGGGAAGATGGAGGATCCTGCTTATCTTCTTGAAAGGCGTTCTTTTCACTTATCTTTCTTTCTGGCCCCATATTCTGGTTTATGAATCGCCCATGCTGCCCGGAACATTTGATGATTTTATCCGCCTTTTTAAGTTGGTATCCAAACTCTTTATCACTGTGATTCTTTCACCAATCAAAGCGAAGCAAGACATCTATATCGGTCTTGATCCTTTCTTATTTCATGCCATCTTTATCGGTTTTAGTCTTTACGGTATTCAAGAGCTCTTACAAAAGAATAATCAGGGCTTCCGCAGTTTTATTCATTCCTATTCCAGTGCTGAAAAATGTGACGATGAAGGGCAGGGACTTATAGTTGGCTTCCTGAAAAAGCTCTTTTTCCTCTTTCTTATTTTTGTCGCCTATTCTATATTCGCCGGTTTCTTTGCTCTTCCGCGTTCATTCAATGAACTTATCTCTCTTTTTATTATGCTCCCTTTCTGCTTTTTAGTCACACTTTTTTCTCCTCTTTTTCCGAAGTATATCGATCCAATCAGGGATTTCCCGACGGTATACTATGTCCTCTTCATTCGTCTTATACTTCACTGGTCCAGAAATATTTTTCGAAATATTTCGAGGAAACGGAACTTATCTGAAGTTCCACGGAAATCCACAAGGAATTGTAAGGCCTTTCCAAAGATCCCTTCCTCTTCCAGAACAGTAAGTCGAAGCTTATTACTTAGCTTTCTGAAGAAGCTTCTTTTTGTATATCTCATTTTCTGGATCTGTATCCTGATTCGCTATCCGAATATGCTTCCGAAATCTTTCTCTGATTTTATTAATCTGTTTCTGATCGGATTCCTACTGTTCCCTTTGACGTTTCTTTTTCCTTTTCAACCCGATTCGGCCTTTCTCGTTGGTGATTTCCCTATTTTCTTCTATCCCGTTCTCGCTATTCTTATCTGCTTCTGGATCTGGGATTTCCGTCGGAAATTGTGTGGACGTAGATCTCACGGTCAGCTGGACATTTCAGGCATTCTGGAGAAGGTCGTCATTCAGATGAAAACCCTCTTTAAGGTAGTGAGGGTTCTTCTTTCAAAGATCAGAGCCTTTCTGAATCCCTTTTTATGCTATCCCAAGGGGAGACGGAAACTTCTCTATGGATTCCTGAAACGGCTTCTTATCCTTTATCTCCTGTTCTGGGTTTATGCTTTTATTGCATACCCTGAGTTTGTCCCGAGATCGCTTGCCCACTTGCCTGAGATCTCCCTTATTTTTTCCTGTCTCTTTCCCCTGATCCTTATGCTGCCTCTTTACCCTCCTTACCTATCCTCTATTTCTCCTGCCCTTCTGATATACTATCTTATCCTTATCGGCTTCCTCCTTTACTGGATCGGCAGTTTTACCTGGAGATATTGGAGCGATCCGTACGGTTCCCTGTCCTCTTTCGTGGGGCCAGAAGAGGAGCCGGAAAGGGAGAAAACCTTATTCGAAATTCTGGACAGCATTTCTCCGGAGGATGAACCATGTCAGAGAGTTCCTCTGCCGCCCTCGGAAAAAAAGAAAAGGCTCCTGCGAGGCTTCTGGAAAAGACTATTTTATGCTTATCTTGCATTCTTGATTTATGTGCTGATTTTCTCTCCGCCTTCGATTCCGGGATCGATCGGAGGACTGTTCAGTCTCCTTATAACTACCTTTGTTTATTTTATCATGCTGCTTCTTGTCTGGCCTTTTGAGCCGGAAGGCTTTATTTTCATGAGTGGCCCACCTATGTTCTGCGGCCTGTTTTATATCATTTTCCTCTGTCTTGTTTCATATTGGATCTGGGTTTTTATCCGGGATGGAAAGTTTCGGACCTATCTCCCCTGACTCTTATTGTTTTTTAACGATGGGACCTATTCACCCTTATATGGCAAAGGAGCGTTTTTGCAGCTATCGGGGAAGACATGTGGAGCTTTGCAGATGCTTCTCTTTCCTTATATTACATAAAAAAGAGAAGAGTCAACATTCTGGATAATATCATTCACAGTGTGTTGGAGGAGTCGGTATCCTAGACAAAATCATCCATATTTTACAGCACGGCTCCATGCTAGTTCACGAATAAGGAGGCAGTGATATGAAAGACAATCTGCTGTTCAAGGTTTTCATGGACTTTTATCATAGGGCTTTGTCCTTTCTAAAAACACTCCTCGCTTCTCCTGTGGGGAGACAGAGACTTTTCTGTGGATTTTTGAAAAGGCTTCTTTTTCTTTACCTTCTGTTTTGGGTCTATGCTTTCATTGCATACCCTCAGTTTGTTCCGAGATCGCTTATTCGCCTGCCTGAGATTTCCATCATTATCCCCTTCCTGTTTATTCTTGTTCTTCTTCTTCCCTTTTTTCCACAATATCTGCCTTCCCTTTCGGGATATCCGCTAGTATACTATACAATTTGCTTTGGCCTTCTTTTTTATTGGATTTGGGACTTCATCCATAGCTACCAGTGGGATTCACGTAGCTTCCTATCTCCCTCTGAACTTTCGGAAGAAGGAATTGTAAAAGAGAGAATTTCACTCGAGAGTTTGCAGGATATCCCTCCGGAAATTAAATTCCGTCAACGGATTTCTCTGTCTCCTTCTGAGAAAAAACAAAGGTTGCTGCGTGGCTTTCTGAAAAAGCTTCTCTTCACTTACCTTTTATTTTGGGTCTGTATTCTGATCTGCACCCCGCCTTCGATCCCGGGATCTATCGAAGAGCTGTTCTGGCTTCTTATATCCGTCTTTTTATATCTTCTTTGGGTGCTTATTTGCTGGCCTTTTGACCCAAAAAGTTTTATTTTTGCGGATGGACCTATGCTCTGCACTCTGTTTTATATCATTTTCCTCTGTTTTGTTTTTTACTGGATCTGGGATTTTATCCGGAATGAAAAGTTTCGAATCTATCTCTCATGACTTTTATTATTCTTCAACGATGGGACCTACTCTCCCTTATCTTATATAGGAAAGGAGGGTTTTGCAGCCATCAAGGAAGGCATGTGGAGACTTGCAGCCGCTCCTCTTCCCTTCACACAAAAAAGGGAGGAGCAGTGTCTTGGAGAATGTCATTCATATTCTATTGCATGGTTCTATGTTGGTCCATGAATAAGGAGGCAGCGCTATGAGAGAAAATTCGTTGTTGAAGGCTTTTACG
>NZ_KI273142.1:3613-5932 GCF_000469565.1 Oribacterium sp. oral taxon 078 str. F0263
GACTTCTCTATGGATTCTTGAAACGGCTTCTTATCCTTTATCTTCTGTTCTGGGTTTATGCTTTCATTGCATACCCTGAGTTTGTCCCGAGATCTCTCACTCATTTGCCCGAGCTTTCCCTTATCCTCCCCTGCCTCTTCTCTCTTATCCTCGCTCTTCCTCTTTTTCCTCCATACCTTTTCCATATTTCTCCCTTCCTGCTGGCATATTATATCATCCTTATCTGCCTTGTCCTTTACTGGATTGGCAGCTTCATCTGGAAATACTGGCGGGACCCACACGGTTTCCTGTCTTCTTTTGAGAGCTTGGAGGGAGAGCCGGAAAAAGAAAAAACCTTATTCGAAATTCTGGACAGCATTTCTCCGGAGGATGAACCATGTCAGAGAGTTCCTCTGCCGCCCTCGGAAAAAAAGAAAAGGCTCCTGCGAGGCCTCTGGAAAAGGCTGCTTTACATTTATCTTGCGTTCTCGATTTATGCCCTGCTTTTCTCTCCGTCTTCGATTCCGGGATCCATCGGAGGGTTGCTCGTTTTTTTTATACTCACCTTTTTTTATCTTATTTTTATACTTATCTATTGGCCTTTTCATCCAACGGATCTTTTTTTCAATAGCTTTCCGCCTATGTTCTGCGGCCTGTTTTATATCATTTTCCTCTGTTTTGTTTCTTACTGGATCTGGGATTTTATCCGAGATGGAAAATTTCGGACCTATCTCCCCTGACTCTTATTGTTTTTCGATGGTGGGACCTATTCTCTCTTATATGGCAAAGGAGCGTTTTTGCAGCTATTGGGGAAGACATGTGGAGCTGTGCAAGCACTCTAACTCCGCCGATACGGAAAAGGAAGGGCCAATGCATGAGACAATATTAGTAAGTGCATACCGGTCTTAGCAGCGGAAGAGAACCAGCCTGCCGCTATTGTTATAAATGGACCGGAGATATCTCCAGCCACAGCTGATTATTTTTGTGTAAGGAGCTGAGCAATGATTCTATGGAAGTATCTGGATCCGGGGAGTCGAAAGAGATTTTTGAGGAATCTATTCATAGGCTGTCTCGCCCTGGAGGTGATTTATACACTTATCGTTTTTCATTCTCAGGCAATCGTCTGTTTTGAATGCCGCAATGAAAGGATGGAATGGAATCACTTTCTTTTAGACACACATCCGGATCAGCAAAAATATTTTGCGATCTTTAACGGAAGAGCCTATCGGATGACGAATTGGCAGTCTTCTCTTCTTGCGCATTGCGATGAAGATCCCGAGGGGATGTTTTATTCAATACAGGTCTCACCCGCCCCTTCGGAATTTGAGGAAATGGATCGTACTCCAAAGGTATTGATAAGAAATGGACAGAAATTCCAGGTTCATCTGTCTCCTGAGGATGAGAATTCCGATATCCTTTATAAAATGGCCGAAAGGATATTTAGATATGATTCTCCGTCCGATTCTTCCATCTCAATACAGGAAAACCGTTGTCTGCTTTTTAGATGTCGGAAGGACTACATCATTGACTCCTATCCGGAATTATACTCCTATCACAATGGTATCCTTCGTAAACTGCCGGGTTCTGTCGGAAATTATGAGTTCGAGAAGATATATATTCGCTAGGAGATGAAAATGGAAGAGAATCCTCTCGACAAAAAAGTCGTTCAAGACTTCCTTTTAGGGCTCATGTTGCTTTATCTCTTGATTCGTATCAGTAATATACTGCTTCCTTCCTGGGAGCTGATCTCTTTTCAGAGCTTGACTTATTTTCTGATACTGGCAGTTAAGCTGATGATTTACATGCTTATTATTTTTGTACGGGTATTTTTGTTTTTCCCCGGATTCGCACTGGCATTGGGCGGTGGAATTCTGATCCTTCTGCTGCTTCGCAGGTATCAAGAAAGGCGGGAAGAAGATGCCGCAGAGGAAAGTGAAGTGGAAAAAGATGAGGCTGAAGACTGATTCCACAGTCTGCCATAAGTGGTAAATGTTTGAGGGCCGCAGGATTATGAAAATCTTGCAAACCGCTTTTGGTGCAAAAATTGTATGTCGATAGTCCCTCGTAAAACTATACTCCATACTCCATTGGCACATGAACAAAAAGAGAGGCGGCGATTATGAGAGAAAATTCGTTGTTGAAGGCTTTTACGGACATTTTCCATAAGGCTCTGTCTTTCCTGAAAAGGATTCTCTCTTCTCCCGTGGGGAGACAGAGACTTTTTTATGGATTTTTGAAAAGGCTTCTTTTTCTCCACCTTCTGTTTTGGATCTATGCTTTCATCGTATACCCTGAGTTTGTTCCAAGATCGCTTACCCGCCTGCCTGAGCTTTCTATCAT
>NZ_KI273142.1:6032-6332 GCF_000469565.1 Oribacterium sp. oral taxon 078 str. F0263
TTACCCGCCTGCCTGAGCTTTCTATCATCATTCCTTTTCTTTTTATCCTTGTTCTCCTTCTGCCTTTTTTTCCACAATACCTGCCCTCTCTTTCGGGCTATCCGCTGATCTGCTATATCTTTCTTTTCGGAATGCTCCTTTATTGGATTTGGGATTTCGTCCAGAGATACCAGTGGGATTCACGAGTCTTTTTGTCTCCCTCTAAGCGTTCGGACGAGGACTCTGCAAAGGAGATGACTTTACTCGACCGCTTACAGGGGAGTCTTCCGGAGGCTGAATCCTGTCAAAGGGCTCCTTTGT
>NZ_KI273143.1:0-1348 GCF_000469565.1 Oribacterium sp. oral taxon 078 str. F0263
AATTAACTTCTACCCAATCCTTCGGAAGAATTAATTTCCACCTTTCAGATTTCCAGGCGGAACTTCGAATAGCAATTAACATATTTTGAATAAAACGACGGATATCATGCGAAACAATCGCGATAATATTGTAAAGCTTGACGGGGCGTGCTATGCTTTCCCGGTGAGCGCGTAAACCTTACAGAACGGAGGAGACAGATGAAAAAGCGCACAGTATTTGCACTGGCATGTATGTTGGCACTTTCTGTGTCGGGCTGCGGCGGCAAGAAGGCGGACACAAAGAGCGCAGAGACCACTGCGCTTACAGAGAGCGCAGAAACCACGCTGACCGCGGGGAGTGGGGCTGAGATTGAGAAGCAGGAAAAAGGGGAGAAACCCGCGTTTCAGATTACCCCGTTTCAGGCAGTGGACAAGGAAGACTACGGCGTCAAAATCGTCAATTACGGAAATGTCGGCGAGGACCAGGAATACCTGCAGCTCACGCTGCAGAATAAGAGTGCGGACAAGAGCTATGTCTTTGTGCTAAAGAACCTGGAGGGCGACGGCATTGTGCTCAGAACGAGCGGAATCAGCGAGACCGTTGAGCCCGGACAGGAAAAGCAGGTCAATCTGATCTTCCAAAAGAATAGCACCTACAGCTTACAGAGTTTCGGTGATTTGACCTTCCGCTTTGCGATTGTGGATAGCAATGCGAAGAATCAGAAGGGGGAGACCGATGTGTTCCACATTTATCCCTACGGCGAGAACAAGGAAGTGAACTATGTTTTCGCGCCGAATGACAGCTACAAGCAGCTTGATGACAATGAGATTTTTGAAGCAGTCGTGACAGAGTGCAAGCAGGACCAATTCGGGAATGAGAATGTGTTTTTCTATCTCCGGAATAAGACAAACAAGCGGCTCTATATCAACAGCGATAAGGGCAGCGTGAACGGAGAGACGCGTAGCACAACGCGCTACTTTGAGGTGGGTCCGGGACAGTCCCTGTTCGGGTTTATCACGTATCAGGATCTCACGATCCCGGAGGCGGAGATCAAGGAACTGCAGTTCAACCTGCGGGTGCAGGATGTCGACAATCTGGTGAACGGGCCGCTCCTTGATAAGAGCTATACCATCACACCGTAAACAAGAAAGCAGCAAAAGAGCAGCCGGAGGACGGTTGCTTTTTTGTTGGGAGAAATATCAAATGGTCGGTTGAAATCCGAGGTTCCAGTTTGAAGGGGTAACTTCCAGTTTCGTCCGAATTGCAATCAAAAGTTCAATTTTTTCGCCTCGCAACACTGTACAATGAAGCCGAAAACGGCTATAACTGAGACCTAGGAACGGTCGTTCCTGAAAAACGCGTATCCTA